>JANXUR010000051.1 GCA_025356095.1 Acidobacteriaceae bacterium
AAGAAAAAACTTTAAGCAGAAAAGTCCGCTGAACTAAACCCTGCGCAGGAGGCGCGAGCGAATCAGGCGGGCAACCGCTGGTGCACCAAAGGTTTTAGGATACTGGGGGGCGGCACCATATGTCAATGCCGGGCGGATTTATCGGTGGCGGCAGGGGGGGGGGGGCGGCAGGGGTGTCGCCCGACTTGCTCGGCACCCAAGATTAGCACCCAAGATTGGCACCCAAGATTGGCACCCAAGATTGGCACCCGGGTTGGCGCGCGAATTTCAAACCTTACTATACGAATATACTTCGTATACTTTTCCACCGGCAACGACCCCGTCTCGCGGTTTCGGCCGCTTGTTTCGGTTTGGTTTTCCGGTTGGGCCTCCGCTTAGGCCTCTCCCTTGCGCCTCACCTTGCGCGCCTCGCCTTGCTGACCGCCTTGCGCCTCGCTTCGCTGTTCACCTCGCCAGTGCGCCCCGTGGTCTAAAATATTCCCCGAGGTGACCCCGTGAAAATCTTTCCCGTTCTGCTTGTCCTTTTTACCCTGGGAGCTGCCGCGTCGCTGCCCGCCGGCGCCGCCTCCTGCACTCTGCCCGCAGCCCCAACCATGGCGGGTGCGGATGCCACCTTCAATGGCTACTTTACCCAGAACGGCCCGGGCTGGACGGGTGCTGACGGAACCTATTCCATGGTGCTGCCAGATGGCACAAACCTGTGGATGTGGTCAGACTCGTACTTGGGCACCGTGGACCCGGTCACACGTCTGCGTTCGAACAGTCTATTTGGTGCGCACAATTCGCTGACAATCCTGAACACCCTCACTGGTTCGCTCACCACCGTGGGTTATCCCGCAAATACCAAGTCGTATTTTGTGCCGACCATCAAGGCCAACTGGTTCTGGGTGGCGGATGGCTACACCACTCAGCCTTCGCCCGGCGTGTACAAAATCAATATCGTCCTGCTGGAATGGAACAACAAGATCAAGCTCCAGGGCGCATCGGTCGCAACGCTCTCTTGGCCGAGCCTCACCATTGACTCCATCACCTCGATTGCCGGGTTCAACAAGACGATTGAGTGGGGTACCCGCATCCTGCAGGATGGCGGCTTCTACTACATCTATGGACTGAAAGATCTAGGCGCAACCAAGCAGCCCTATCTTGCACGCATCACCGATCTTTCGTTGATTACCGATATTGCAAACTGGAGCTTTTTCAACGGTAAAAGCTGGGTCGCCGGAGAAACCAATGCCCGGCCGCTTGGCGGTGTCGCCGGAGTCACTCCAGAGTACAACGTCTTTAAGATGACGGCGAATACTGGTCCGTTCTATCTGATGACCGGCATGGATAACATCACGCCGGCGTATCCGTTGTGGTCGAATCTAACCACTTATTACTCCTGCAACCCGCAAGGGCCGTGGAGCAAGAAAACGACAGTATTCGTGGCTCCTGAAGCGGGCGCGAATGGCTGCTCCACCGGTACATTGGTTACGTACAACGCCAAAGCTCACCCGGAGTTTGCGGATGCAACCGGGATACTGGCGTCGTATAACATCAACGCGAATAACTCGAAAGATCTGGTGTGCGCTGATGACTATCGGCCCAAGTTCGCGCGGTTTGTGATTCCTGGACTCACGCTTTCGCCCACGAAACCTTAGGTGGCAACCGGAAGCCCTCAGACGAAGGCTCGTCGCAAAGTGAAGTCGCAGAGTGAAGTCGCAGAGTGAAGTCGAGGAGTGAAGTCGAGGAGTGAAGCAAGTAAGTCAAAAAAGTAAGTCGAGTAAGTAAGTCAAAAAGTAATTCAAGTCGAAGAATCCAGCGAAAATGGCAGGCCAAAATCGAAGGGCGGCAAGGCGGTTCGCCTTGCCGCCCGTTCAGTTTTCTGATGGCGGACTTCGGTTGTACCATCGTGCAGCCCGCCCGCTCGCGCCGCCATTGCTACTCGTACGCCAGCGCGTCAATGGGGTCTTTCTGTGCCGCTTTTATGGCGGGATAGATTGCGCCCAGCAGTGCTCCGGTCATGGCGATGACGGCAGCACGCAGCACCCAGACGTCGTCCCACACCAGCCGCAAAATAGGAAATTTATGCAGCACAACGCCGCGCACGGTGGCGCTGATGGCAATGCCCAGCAAAATTCCTAAAGTCGCCAGCAGGGCAGTCTCCCGCAGAATCACATTCATGATGTATAGCTTGCCCGCACCCATGGACTTCAGCACGCCAATCTCGCGGGTGCGCTCGAGTACGGCGGTATACATCGCCTGAAAGATGACAATAAATCCGATGACGATGGAGATGCCAATGACCGTGTAGATAAAGGGCTGAAAGCCGGGCAGATTTTCCGGCGTCATCATGGAGATATATTCGTGCATGGAGTGGGTAATGTACTCGCTCATACCGGGCACGGTGTGAATCTGTTCGGCCACTGCGTCGGCATTCTTCAGGTCGTCCACCTTCACGTAAAACACGCTGGCCTTGCCGGTGGCACCGGCAAGGTCTTGCAAGGTGGTGAGCGGCAGAAACTTGCGCGCCCCGCGGCCATTTTCCACGATGCCGCAGATGGTGAAGTTGTGGTTCAGAATTTCAATCGAGTCGCCAACCTGCTTGCCGCGCGCCTTGGCAAAAAAGTCGTCCACAATCACGTCATAAGAGCCGGTGAAAGGCCCACCCGCAAGATACCGAAAAGGGCGCAGCCCCTCGTAGCTCTTCAGGTCAATGCCGTAAATAATCTCCAGCGCAGGCTTGGTCACAAACTGGTAGAGCACGGGCGCGGCCACAGTGACGTGGGGCTGCTTTTCCAGCACTTCGGCAACTTTTACCGGCAGCGGGGCACCCGTCATGCCAACTAAAATCGTGGAGCCAGGCGGCTGCACAATCACGTCAGCGCCGATGCCGCGCTGGCGATCTTTGCTGTCGTTCAACATACCCAGCGAGAGGCCAACAATCAGCAGGATCAGCGTGACTTCAAGGCCGATGGCGACAATGCTAATGACGGAACGAACCGGGCGGTGCGCCAGATTCGCCAAAACCATTCGATTCATCATGACTATGCAATTGTAGCGGCTGCGGCGGTATAGTGGTGTCGCGGAGCGCTGCCCTATTGCCATGCGCGGGCTACACGACCCCGCGCAGAATCTGGCACAGCTAGGGATGAATGATGAAAAAACGACTGGATGCGGAAGAACCCGCTTCCGTGGACGAATACTTGGCGGCTGTGCCTGAGCCAGCCCGCACTACGCTACAAAAACTGCGTGCCACCATCCGCACCGTGATGCCGCCCGATGCGGTAGAAGCGCTTAGCTATGCCATCCCCTCGTTTCGAGACAAAAGCGCGGGAATGCTGGTAGCCTACGCAGCTTTTAACAAGCATTGCAGCTTCTTCCCCACGCCGGGCGCGATGGATCCCTTTGAGGAGGAGCTGAAGAAATATCGCACGTCGAAGGGGACGATTCAGTTTCCGCTGGAAAAGTCGCTGCCCGCAGCGTTGGTAAAGAAGATTGTGAAGGAGCGCCTGCGGCTGGTGGCACTGAAGTTGAAGGCTGGCGCTAGCAAGAGCGCGAACCAGAGCGCGAACCAGAGCGCGAACCAAAGCGCTAAAAAGAAGCGCTAGTTGCCCGCGCCACCGCCCCCGCGTTCCTCTTTTTTGCGCGGCTGCTTGCGGTTATTGGCACCTAGCTCAATGATGTTGGCCCCACTGGGCGTTTCCAACTGGAACTGATCATTGGTCAGGGGCAGGTTCAGTTGCAGCTTTAGAATGTTCAGCACTACGCGATACTCTTCCTGCGGTCGCCAGATATTGATCTGGTGGGGGAAGTTGATGCCACCCTCTTCGCTGAACTTCTCATACGCCACGTCGGTCACTATGTGGTTCTTCTCGTCGTAAATAATCTGGCGGTGCGGCAGCAAGTCGCTGCGGGTGATGATGATCTTGCGCGAGAGGTACCAGCCCTTTGCCCCATCCTTTTGCGGACTTTGCTTGAGCACAAGAAGCTCGTAGTCGGGCTGCTCCGCGATGCGATGGCCTTTGGGGTCAGGAATCAGTTCGATACCCGCTTGCACCACGGCAATCTCGGTGGCAGGGTCAATCTCGCGAATAAACAGCGCGTCATAGATGTGCTGGGGGCGCAAATTCTCCAGCTTGGCGGTTTGTGCGGATTCCGGTGTGCTGGGCGCGGGCGGGTCGGCAACCAAGATTTTGGTCTTTTCCGAGATTGCGTCTTTGCCCGTGACAAATTTATTGTGAGCCGGAATCCACAACCGGAAGGCATCGCCGTCGCTGACCATGTCAAAGGCTTTATTGCGGACCACGGGCAGCAGGCCGATCATGCGCAGCATGGAGGGCTTTCGCATCAGCACGTAGCCACGAATCTCGGTGTAGTCGGTGACCGCCCCAGTCTTTTCCCCACCTACACTAGCGTCCAAGTCCACCGTAGCTTGCAGGGATTGCAGCTTACCTGCGTCTGTATTGATACGGGCGACCAGTTCCTCCTGCGACGCGGTCAGCAGGCCGGCCGCTGAAGGGGCGTGCTTGGTCACGGGCGTGCGGACGGTGAGGCACCCCGCAAGGGGGAGCGCCGCCGCCAAAAGGAAAAGTAAAGCCCCGCGATTTCTAAAAATGCTAAACGTCATTATGAGTGTATGAAGTGCTCAGGTAGTGCAACTCAGGTAGCGCAACTCGGGTAGTGCAACCGTTCGGGGACACGCGAACCAAGGGGGAT
Organism: Acidobacteriaceae bacterium; assembly: GCA_025356095.1. Taxonomy (GTDB): domain Bacteria; phylum Acidobacteriota; class Terriglobia; order Terriglobales; family Acidobacteriaceae; genus JANXUR01. The sequence goes on from JANXUR010000051.1 coordinate 4,699, forward strand.
TTCGATACAACTTAAGTATATCAGCGCCTGCTGAGGGAGTTGCCCGCTAAAGCTTTAGCGATTTTGTTATCAATCACCTACCGTAAGTTTGGCCGACCGCGATTTCCGCAGCAAACACTCCCGGCGGAACTCGCCGTTTGCGTCCCTGCCTCTATCCTTTACGGTCTATCGGCGGCTTTAGTTCACACTTCTAGCCATTTCCCTTGGTAAGACGTAACGACTGGCGAAAAAGATTCACATTGCGGTTATGTTCTTCTAGGGTTTTGGCGAATCGGCTGGCCCCGTTGCCCGTTCCTGTTGCTACAAAGTAAAGATAGTCAGTCGGGGCAGGGTGCAACGCCGCCCGCAGCGCTTCGCGGCCCGGTGCCCCAATTGGGCCCGGCGGCAGTCCTGCATACCGATACGTGTTGTAAGGGGAATCGATCGCCAGATCGTCATGGTGCAGAGTGCCGCTGTAGTCGCCCGCCAGGCGGTGCGCGTAGATCACCGTGGGGTCGGCATCCAGCGCGATGCGCTTTCCCAGCCGGTTGGCGTACACGCTGGCCACCAGCGGGCGCTCGCTGGGCAGGGGCGTTTCCTTTTCCACAATTGAGGCCAGGGTGACGATACGGCGCAGGTTGCCGGGTTCGGCATTGGCTGGCGAAAGTCCCAGCCCTGCCACCTCTTTGCGGAAGCGGCTGACCATCGCCGCCACCATGTCACGCTGCGACTGGCTGCGAGTGAACTGGTAGGTGTCGGGGAACAAATAACCCTCCAGCGACTGAGCCGCCGGGTCGAGACCCCCCAAAAGCTCGGCAGCTACTTTGCCCGACTGCATCAGCTTGAGAAAATCGGAAGCCGAGCCCAGTCTGGCAGCCTCCATGGCATCGGCGACATCCCAAACAGTGAACCCCTCGGGGATGACGACAGTGTGGACCACCACCTCTCCGCGCACCAGCTTGCGGTAAACGTCGAGGCCTGTCGGGGAGGAGTCATTCGGGGAAAAGTCATACTCTCCGGCCTTGAGCGTACTGCCCGGATGCAGATACTTCCACAACAACAGTGCGTAGCCATTGCGGATGATGCCCTGTTGTTGCAACTCGCGAAAGATGTGCAGCGACGACCATCCCGGCTTGAGGATGATGATGTCTGCGCTGTCAGTTTTCTGCGGAACCGGCGTAAGCAAGGCCCAACCAAGCCAAATGGTGGCGGCCAGCAGGGCGAGGACAGCAAGGCGAAAAAGGAATCGGAACCGGAAGCGTCGCTTCACCAAATCAGTGTAGCGGACGGGCGGGCAGGACGCCCGTCCGCCTTACTCTGCCCGGGGCGGCCTCGCATCGAGCCAGCTTTGCAGAATCAGCACAGCAGCCAGACGGTCAATCACCATGCCTCGGCGCTGGATGCTCATGTCGCTGGAGCGGAGCACGCGCTGCGCTTCGGCGGTGGTAAGGCGCTCGTCCCATAAGTGGACGGGGAGGCGGAAGTGCTCACGCAGCTCGGCGGCGAAGGCGGCGGCCTTTTGCGACTGGCGGCCCTCGTCGCCCGACATGTGCAGCGGCCAACCAATGACCATCTGCTTCACCTCAAATTTGCGGACCACGTCGTTAAGGGCGTCGAAGTCGTTGCGGCGGCCGTTGCGGCGAATGGTGTCAAGGCCTTGCGCGGTGAGGCCAAGCGGGTCAGAGACGGCCAGCCCGATGGTGCGGGAGCCGAGGTCGAGCGAGAGGACGCGACCGGGGAGCGGCCGTGCAGTCGTGGCTTCGTTGTCTTGGGTCGGCGCGGGTGTGGGCGGTTGCGGCTTGGGTTCGAGCACACGCTGATTATAGGGCGAAGCAAGGGGAGCGGTGAGGGTAAGGCTTCTGCAAGATGCCAGCGCAGACAAAGCGGCAAGTGGGGTATGAAGGGACGGCGGAAGGTTAGGTGAACCGGGTGAGGGTGAATTGGGGAAAGGAAAATGGGCAGCACAAGTAATATAGACCAGTCATTAACCAGTCGTTAACCAGTCGTTGAGAAATACTTGACTAGTCAATGACTGGTTGATATGATTTTGTTGAGGAATTTTATGGCTACCAATCCCGAACCCAGACCTGACCTCATCTCAAACTCCAGCGCAAAACCCGCTGTCAAACCCAGCAACATCGTCACTGCATTTGAGGCCAAGACTCGCTTTGGCACCCTGCTGCGCCGGGTTGCTGAGGGCGAGGAGATCATCATTACCCGCCACGACAAAGTGGTGGCGCGCATTGTGCCCGAGGAAGACAATCGCCGCGCACGATCGCGGCGGGCGTTGGAGAACTTGCGTCAGTTACGGGAGAGGATGGCAGCCCGTCAGGACTTTACTCCGCTCTCGAATGAAGAGATTCTCTCCGCCATCGCTGAGGGACGTCGCTGATGGGCGGTTTCGTGGCCGATGCCTCGGTCTCGGTGAGCTGGGTGGCGCGGGCCCAAGCCACTGAGACGACAGATCGGTTGTCTGACCAGATGTTGGGCGGAGCTAGTCTCCACATCCCTGCGCTGTGGTTATTCGAGGTGTCAAATGTGCTGCTGACCCTGTTGCGACGCGGCAAGCTGACACCGGAAGAATACCAACAAGGCCGAAGCGCGATGGCCGACGTTGAATGCTCGCTGGATAGGGAGGCCGAACTACAAGCCTTTACAGTGACTGCGGATTTCGCCGCCAGATTCGGCCTTACCGTGTACGATGCTGCCTATTTAGAGTTGGCGCATCGGCTGCAACTGCCATTGGCGACGCGCGACGTCAAGCTGTTGGCGGCCGCAGAGAGTCTTGGCCTGCAAGCAATCGATGCCCGATAAAATTGACAGCCACCGTGCTCTCATCACCCATTCGCTCTTCCAACCCGAGTAGGACGTTTCTTTGCGGCTTCGTATTGAATTCCCCAAACTGTTTATAATCGGCAGAGCCATGGCTGAACACATAAAGAAGAGACTCCAGGAAGAGATTGACCTGCTGGAGCACGAACTGAAACACGAACTGCCCAAAGAGATCAAAGTGGCAGTGGCAATGGGCGACCTCAGCGAGAACGCCGAGTACCACATGGCCAAACAGCGGCAGACTTTTGTTCAAGCGCGGCTCAGTATGCTGACCCAGCGCATGAGTGAACTGTCGCTGGTGAACATGGCCAACATTCCCCGTGACAAAGTGGGGTTGGGGTCTAGCGTCACCGTGTTTGACGGCTCAAAAGACGAGAAGATTGAATACCGGCTGGTTACCAGCGAAGAGAGCGACGTGACCAAAGGGTTAATTTCGACGACCTCGCCGATCGGCCGCGCGCTGCTCAACAAGAAAGTGGGCGATGTGGCCACCGTGGTGACGCCGGGCGGCAATCGCGAACTGGAAGTGCTGAAGCTGACTACCATGCACGACGAAGCGGAATAGCAGACCATGGCGACCACATGGACCAGTGCGGTAGGCAAAGCTTGCGGGGCGCTGCTCGGCGCCATTGTGAACCGCATGGCGCTGGCCCGTATTTCTCCTAACTGGCTCACCTTCATCGGCCTGCTGATTAACACCTGGGCGGCGGCGTTGCTGGGCATGGCCCGAGCAGAAAACCAGCAGCGTATGTTTCTCTACGCTGGACTGGTGATTATTGGATCGGGATTTTTTGACTTGGTGGATGGCCGCGTGGCCCGGGCAACCAATCAGGTGACGCGCTTTGGCGGCTTTTTTGATTCGGTGGTGGACCGCTACAGTGACGCCGCGCTGTTTCTGGGACTGATGTTCTTCTACGCCCATGGTGGCCGCTCCACCTATGTGCTGCTGAGTGCTGTGGCTATGATTGGCTCGGTGATGATCAGCTACACCCGTGCCCGCGCCGAGTCGCTCATCCCGCAATGCAAGGTGGGCTTTATGGAGCGCCCCGAGCGCTTGGTACTGCTGATTATCGGGTGCCTGTTCAACCACATGGCGCCGGTACTGTGGGTCATCGCCGTGCTGTCAAACATCACCGTGGGCCACAGAATTTTCTATACCTGGCAGCAAACCAAGCCGCAGCGGGCGTAAGCAAAGATAGACACAAAGCAAATTTCTTCCTTTTTGAGGAAGGATTTCTGTCGTGATTCTCGTTTTCTGTGTGTAGGATCGGCACATTCGAGAGTGCCATCTCTGTTTCCTAGGAGGAAGAAGATGGTTCACACATTGAGGAATCTGCTTGCTTTAGTGTTGTTTACCACGCTGTGCGCACACACTAGCGCGCAGGTCAATCAGGCTGCGAAACCCGACAAGCCAGTCGTAAACAAGACTGCAAAACCGGAGCAAACCAAGCCCAAGCTGGAACAGCAAGCCAAGACCAAGGTGTCCGACGCCACATTGAGTCAAGCGCCGGGCGTGGCGCAGAACCTTCTGGATATCAAGCTCTCCACCTCCCGCTCTGCGGTCACTGGCAGCAACGACTCCTACAGCGTAGCGGGAATCATCCAGAACAATGGGAAGACCCCGGTCACGCTTAGCAACGACAAAACCGTGCTCTGGATCACACCGGAGGCGTCCGTGGAGAAGCAGTGTTCCTTTTCGGTGGCCGCATTTTTTCCCACGGAAAACGGAAGTCCGTCCAAGATTACGATTCCGGCGGGCGAGCAGTATCAGGTTTCCTGGGATGTGAGTCCCAGCACTACCCATTCCACCGCAGACGAGCAGACCGGAACCAAGAACCCCTGCACGTCTAACGTGTGGCAGCAAGTCACCGGATTCGTTCCAGGGAAGTACACGCTCTACGCTGACGTCAATCCCGTTTGGGCTGCAGTTCCTGACCCTGACAATACTGCACAGTCCAGCCCCACCCCGGAGCCATACCACACCTATTCCAAGGGCATTGAGGTAAATGTTGTCCTCTCCGAATGGCTGGCGATGCTGTTTGCCGGCGTGGGCGGTTTGCTGGCATTCACTCTGGCCTGGTTCCGAGGCAAGACGGACGTGAAGGCACTGCCAGCAGTGAAAGGCGTATCGGAGTCTTTGGTCTGGATCTGGGTGGCGCTGGGCAATGCTCGGCAGGCTGTTGCCGCCATGCTGATGAGCAGCGTGATCTCCGTACTAGCTTCGCGGTTGTCGGAGACGGCGCTGCCGATCAAAATCTCAGTTGCGGATGGCTTGGGCGCTCTGAGCCTCGGTTTTGTGGCATATTTTGTGGGCGGCAAGTTTCTGGATGCGCTGGCTGGAAAGGCCGAACCCGGCAAGAACCCGCCGCCCGTGCCCGGAGCGCCGGTGGCCCCGCCGCAGGTGGGCAACGGCTAGATCCGGTAGGGCCAGTCTGCGTCAGGGGTTGTCATCGCGACGGTAGCGGGGAATCTGCTAGCCCTGGGTGAAAAGTGACTGAGTCCCCCGGGCCAACCTAGGCCCTTGGCATGACAAGCCTGCAGCGGGCCGGGCGCGCCCACGCTCGGCCGGCCCCGCTTTGAAAGCCCCGTTCGGTAGTCGCACAAAGCGTACCAATGGTGGTATAGTTGTAGGTATGAAGACCTCGATTGCCATGGACGACGAATTGGTGCGTCAGGCTGATGCCGCGGCGCGGGATCAGGGAGTAAGCCGCAGCCATTTGATTACGCTGGCCTTGCGGGAGCACCTGCAGCGGCGGCGAGAGGCTCAGCTCATCGACCAGCTCAATCGGGCCTACCCGGCAGGCGAGCCTCAAGAGAGCGTGGCACACTTCAAAGCTAAATTCAGCCAGATTCTTGAGGAAGAAAATTGGTGACTGGGCTGGCGCAGGGGCAGGTTTTTTGGATCGATTTCGGCCCTCGGCAAGGTTCCGCCCCCTCAGGTCGCAGACCTTGCGTCGTGGTGCAAAGTGATTTGGTCAACCGCTCCCGGATCGGTACAACGGTCGTCTGTGCCATCACGTCGAACCTCAGGCTGGGCGAGGCTCCGGGCAACATCCTACTTCAGCATGGAGAGGGCGGTCTGCCTAGGCCAAGTGTTATCAATGTGTCCCAGATTCTCACTCTTAACAAGGCGGAGTTGACCGAGTTGATCGGCCAGCTTTCTCCAGCGCGGATCCGTGAGATTCAGGCAGGATTGGGGATAATACTCGGCTAAGCCGGAGCGGTGGCGTCCTGCACTTGAAACCTGGAACCGGAACCGCGACACTGTTCCCATGTCATTTCACATGTCGCCGGAAGAGTTTCTCCGCCAGTCGCAGGCGGTGATGCAGTGGATCGCCGATTACCATGACCACCGCGTGACCGAGTTGCCGGTGCTTTCGCAGGTAGAGTCGGGCGAGATACGCGCGAGTTTGCCACCCGACCCACCGCAGCATGGCGAAGACTTTGCCACCATGCTGGCGGACTTCGACCAGAAGATTCTGCCGGGCATCACGCATTGGCAGTCGCCCAATTTTTACGCGTATTTTCCTACTGGCGTAAGTGGGCCGTCGCTGCTGGGCGAGTTTCTTTCTGCGGGCCTTGCCATCCAAGGCATGCTGTGGACTACCAGCCCTGCCTGCACCGACCTGGAAGCCCACATGATGGATTGGGTTGTGAAGCTGCTCGACTTGCCGGAGCACTACCTTTCGCCGTTGAGCCGCCCGGGTTCGAGCGGAGGTGGGGTGATTCAGGATTCGGCGTCGAGCGCGTCGCTGTGCGCGATTCTGGCAGCGCGCGAGCGCGCCACCGCTGGCCGCTTCAATGAAGAAGGTGGCGACGGCAGGCTGGTCGCCTACACCTCGAATCAGGCGCACTCTTCGATTGAAAAAGACGTGAAGGTGGCCGGCATAGGCCGCAAGAATCTGCGGCTGATTCCGGTGGATGAGCACGCCGAGAACTTCGCCATGGATCCCATTGCGCTTCGCGACCAGATGGTGGCGGACCGCGCGGCGGGTAAAGTGCCGTTTTTTGTTAGCGCGACCGTGGGCACTACGTCCTCGGGCGCGGTGGATCCGCTACCGGAGATTGGGGCGATCTGTGAGGAATTCGGCGCATCGGGCGTAAAGCCCTGGCTGCACGTGGATGGTGCCATGATGGGCACGGCGGCAGTGTGCCCGGAGTTTCGCGGCATCCATCGCGGGTTGAAGCTCGCGGATAGTTATCTGTTCAATCCGCACAAGTGGATGTTGGTGAACTTCGATTGCACCTGCATGTTTGTGAAAGACCGCGCGGCGCTGGTGAGCGCGCTGAGCGTGACGCCGGAGTATCTGCGCAACTCTGCCAGTGACGCGGGCGAGGTGATTGACTATCGCGACTGGCAGGTGCCGCTGGGTCGGCGCTTTCGAGCGCTTAAGCTGTGGTTTGTGCTGCGTCATTATGGCGTGGAAGGCTTGCAGTTTTATATTCGCCGACATGTGGAGGCCGCAGCGCAGTTTGCTGGCTGGGTGGAAGCGGACCCGCACTTTGAGCTGGTGACGCCGCGCTCGCTGAATCTGGTGTGCTTCCGCCTGAAGCCGCGCGACATTGCAAGCGATGCAAGCGAGGCAGGCAAGCTTGAGGACGAACCCGCGGTGAACGCGCGCAACGAAGCTTTGATGAAAGAGCTGAATGCCAGCGGACAAATCTACCTGAGCCACACCAAGCTGGCGGGCAAGTACACGCTGCGGCTGTGCGTGGGTCAGGCTCAGACCGAGATCGAGCACGTGCGCAAGGCGTGGGAGTTGATTCAAACGGTGGGGCGGGGGCTCTAGAGTCGGAGCTTGGGCAAGAACAAGATGACCACAGAGGCTACAGAGATCACAGAGTAAGAGCTGAGTCGCGAAGACCGGATGGGGATTTCGCTTCATCACCGTTCACCTCGCACGATGCTTCGCCACATCCTCGCCCAAGCGGAGCTTGGACGAGGCACCCGGTGGGGCAAGGCAAGAACAAGATGACCACAGAGTCCACAGAGATCACAGAGTTAGCGCAAGGGTGCGGGGACTTTCTTCTACCGAACGGCACTAGCAGATGGCAACTGGCAACCGGCAACTGGCAACCGGCAACTAGTCGCTGTTATCCTGAGGCTCGTGTCGAAAACAAATTCACCACCGATTTTGCTGATTCACGGCGGAGCCTGGGCGATGCCCGACGATGTGGTGGACGCGCACATCGAGGGCCTCGACCTAGCGCTGGCCGCGGGCTGGGGCGCGCTTGCCAAGGGCGGCTCGTCGCTGGATGCGATTGAAGAGGCCGTCGCCGCGATGGAGGAGCACGAAGCCTTCGATGCTGGCCGTGGCAGCTTTCTGAACCGCGACGGCAAGGTGCAACTGGATGCGCTGATGATGGATGGTGCGACCCTGCGCGCGGGCGGCGTAGGGTGCGTGGAGCGGCTGCGTAATCCAATCCGCGCGGCACGGCGCATTCTGCATGATTCGGCGCACGTGTACTTTGTGGGCGAAGGTGCCGAGCAGTTTGCCGCCGAAAAAGGTGCGGCGATGTGCGACAACGCCGACTTGGTGATTCCGCGCGAAGTGGAGCGGCTGCGCCAGTACAAAGCGCTGCTGGCCCAGGGCGGCGGCTCGGATAATGACCTGTTTGGCGGCTCACCCGGCGTGCAAGGCGTGGCCAGCGAAGAGCGTCCTGATGCGGGGCACGACACGGTGGGTGCGGTGGCGCTCGATGCCGAGGGGAACATCGCAGCCGCCACTTCAACCGGTGGCATCCTGAACAAGACGCCGGGGCGGGTGGGCGATTCGTCGCTGATCGGCTGCGGCTGTTATGCGGATAACGAATCGGCGGCAGTCTCCACGACAGGCTGGGGCGAGCCGATGATGAAGCTGGTGCTGGCCAAGTGGACGGCCGACTACGTGGCGGAGGGTCACTCGCCCGCAGCGGCGGCGGCTGAGGCGATTGCCATGCTGCACCGCCGCCTGAGCGGGCACGGCGGGCTGATTGTGCTCGACCGCGCAGGCAGTTGGGGTATTTGCCACAACACACCACGCATGGCGTGGGGCGTTCGCACTGCGCAGGGCGTACAGCGCGGCGTGGAGCGGGGAACCGAACGGGAAATCGAGCGGAAAACGGGACGGTAGTCGCGGTTGGGAGTTTCCTGAGATTGCCGGGAGCATTTGTTTCGCCGCGACTGCTTCATACCCACTGCAGCCAGAAAGTGCGGCCTGCCGGAAGCCGAATTCAAACTGACCCACAGCCGAACCTTCTCTGTACTTGCTTTCCGTTGCCAGTTGAGCTAAAACCTTTCGGGGCACATTTCTTCCCATTCGATGCATAGCAATTCTTGTTAGGCTTACGCTTCCGACGGGTTTACAGGTGCACTGCGGCGCGCTACGCCGAGTTCTATTTCTGGTCCAAGGGGTATTCCCATGAAATTTCTGGTTGCAGTTGCATGTACGCTCGCACTCCTGCTGACGCCCGCATTGGTGCTGGCGCAAGGTTCTTCAACCGGTGATGTACAGGTGGTCGTCCACGACCCCAAGGGCGGCGCTGTAAGCAATGCCACGGTAACGGCACGCGATGCCGCGCGTGGCTTGGATCGCACCTCGAAGTCCGGTCCACAGGGCGAATATTCGCTGATTCTTTTGCCTCCCGGCACGTATGAGATCACGGTGGACGCTCCCGGCTTTAACCATACGGTGGCGACGGGTGTGGTGGTGACGGTGGGCGGATCGGTGGAAGTGCCTGTGGTGTTGGGCGTAGCCAGCGCCAAGGAAACGGTGACCGTGACGGCAGAGGCGGCGGTGGTGGAAACCTCGCGCACCTCGACCACAGAAACCATTGACCAGAAACGAATTGATAACCTGCCGATCAACGGGCGGAACTACATTGACTTCACCAAGACGAACTCGCAGGTGGTGCGGGATAATGCGCCTTCTATCGGCGCAGCGCCCACCAGCGGCCTGAACTTCGGCGGGCAGCGGGCGCGGTCGAATCTGGTAAACGTGGATGGTGCCGACGCGGTGGATAATTCGACCAACGGCATCCGTTCCACGGTCTCGCAGGAGGCGGTGCAGGAGTTCCAAATCATCACCAATGGCTACGCAGCCGAATATGGCCGCGCGGCGGGCGGAGTGGTGAATATCATCACGCGCTCGGGGTCGAATGATTTTCACGGCAGTGTGTATGGGTTCTTGAGAAATCGCAAGATTCAGGCGGTCAATCCGTTCTCCAACGTGAAAGATCCGGCCTACACGCGGGTACAAGCTGGGGTGGCGTTTGGCGGCGCGATCAAGAAAGACCGCACTTTCTATTACTTCGCCTATGAAAATACCCGTCGGCACGAGACCGGCTTTTCGTCCATCGGGCAGGACAATTATGGGCTGGTGCCATATGACGCGTCAGCGTTATTTGGTGCGCCGAACGGACTGTTTAACCTGCAAGTAACGCCGGGGCAGGCGACTTTTCTAGCCAATTCCACCGCCACCATTCCATTTCTGCCGCCCGCGTATCAGGGCGTTGTGGCGGGGGCGCTGCAAAAGTACGCCTTTCTCACCGGGGGTGGTTCGGGTATCGCGATTAATGGGCTTTATCCCACGGCGTTTGCGCTGCTGCCGGGCGTGACGGGGCTTAACCAGTTTCCTACCTCAAACGCGACTCTGCCCGCAGGGTTTTTGCCGCTAGCAGGGCAAGCGGGTAACTTTCCAGTGTTTGAAGGCACCAGTGTGTATTCGCTGCGCCTGGATCACAACATCAACAACAATAATCGGCTGATGCTGCGGGCGAATGTAAGCCCGTCTTTGGTAAACGGCATTGAGCCACAAGGGCAGAACCAGACCTTCGGGCAGAACTCGGCTTCGCGGACGTCTCTCCAGCAGTATCGCGATGCTGCGGGTACGGCGGGATTGACCACCACCATTGGCAATAACAAGATTAACGAAGCCCGCTTTCAATATGCACGACGCGGCTTGTTGTACAACTATTCGCAATCGCCGGGTGGCGGGAACTTGGCAGTAAACATCGGGGGCGCGGCATTCATTGGTCGTGAGCCCTTCAGCTACATTCGCCGCACAGAGCAGCGGTACCAGTTCATGGACAACTTCTCTTGGACCAAGGGAAGCCACAACATGAAGTTTGGTGCAGATGTGAACTACCTGCCGCTGAGCGCGATCTTTACGGTGAATTACGGTGGCGTCATCAACTTTGGTGCGCTCGATGCAGGCAGTCTGGGCTTTCCGGATTTGAGTGCGCTGGGCATCGCGCCTTTCCCGGGCTTCACCGGCGTACAAGCCTACGGTCTGGGCATTCCCAGCACGTTTGTGCAGGGCATCGGCAACCCGCAGGATTCATTTTCCAACAAGTCATTTGGCGCTTTCTGGCAGGATTCCTGGCGTGCCACTCGCAAGTTGACGGTGAACTACGGCGTACGCTATGACTTGGAACTGGGGCCGCAGTTCAAGCCACCCGTGGCGGCAGCGCTGGCGGCCTACAACGCGCTGCAGGTTCAAAAGGGCATCAACAACGACAAGAACAATGTTGCGCCGCGCATCGGTGTCTCGTGGGATCCGAGTGGGGATGGCAAGACAAAGATCAGCGGCTCTTATGGCCTGTTCTATGACCACCCACTGCTGGGCCTGTACTTTCTAGGCGATGCCTCGGATGGATCAAGCTCGGGCCAGTTGCTATTTGCGGGCGGTTCGCCGTGCGCAGTGGGAGCGCCGGGGCCGACTCCGTCGCAACTGCCGGGTGTACTGAACGCTACCAACATCTTCCAAGGTACGTTGGGCAATGCCAACTGTCTGGGTGCGCTGGCGACGCAAGGTTTTGGCTATCAGGCAGACCAGCAGCGGTTTGATGCGTTTAACACCAACTCGTTGTTCCTGAATCAGGGTTATATCAATGCCGGGTTCCCGCTGGCCTTCCAGCCGTTTGGGTATCCGCAGGGCAAGAACTTTGTATTTGCCTACTCGAATCAGGCAAATATCACTTTTGAGCATGATCTGGGGCACGACTACTCGCTCAGCGTGGCCTACAACTTCAATGGGGGACGCCACTTAAACCGGCCTATCAATGTGAATGCGGTGCGGGGCGACCTGCTGGTGAATAACTGGAAGGCGGCCAAGGCCGACCCCACCAGCGGAGTGACTACGACCACCAGCCCCTTGTTTGTGGGTCAGGTGGGCGGGTTCGCTCCTTGTGGCGCGACGGCGGCAGGGCCCTGGGTGGATGCTTCGCTGGTGAGCTTTTTCCGCCGGGGTGGTTTGAACCCCTCGATTGCCAATGCCTACGCAGCGGCTGGCCCGGGCGGATTAGCTTGTCTGGGATTGGCCGAGCAGATTTTGAAAGCGGAAGGACTTGGTCTGGGCGCAAACGGCGGGCCCTGTGACCCGACCGCAGGCACTTGTGTTTCTATTCCGTTTGGCGATTTCAATCCGAACGAATCGAATGGCAGCTCGGTGTATCACGGACTTTCCGTCAATCTGCGCAAGCGGTTTGCCAATCATTTCGAGTTCCTGGGGTCGTACACCTGGTCCAAGTCTATTGACGATTCCACCGACTTGCAGTCCACGCTGTCGCCGCAAGATAGCTATAACCTGCGGGCCGAGCGGTCGATCTCAACCTTTGACCAGCGGCATCGTTTTGTCTTCAGTGGTGTGTACCAGACGGGGCGGTTGCACGGAGATGGTTTCGGAGCCAAGTTATTGAGCGGAATCACCTTGGCTCCCATTTTGGATATCGCATCGGGCCGGCCATTCAACATTTCGACGGCGCAAGATACTACGTTCCAGTTTGCGCCGAACGAAGCGCGTCCCAATGCGGTAAAGGCGGGGACGCCGACCACCTCGTGCGGTGATGCTCCGGTGGCATCGAAGTATTCGCCGACTGGCTTCTTGCAGGTGCCGTGCTTTATTGATGGCTCACTGGCGGGCAATCTGAGCCGGAACGCGGGCCGTTCGCCTTACTCCATCTTCAGTGACCTGCGGATTTCCAAACGAATTCCGCTGGGTGAGCGCATGAATCTGGACGGGATTGTGGACATCTTCAACCTTCCTAATAAATTCAACGCTTTGTCGGTCAATCCGCTGTACAACGTGGCCGGGCAGGTAACGGCAGCGTCCGATCCGCGGCAATTCCAGTTGGCATTGCGGTTGAGCTGGTAACGAACTGGTAAACTGAAATAGGACTGGATAAGGGGTTCCGCCTGCGGAACCCCTTGTTTTTGGTCGCGCCCGTTCGCGGTGAGCGCAAACTTTCACAGAAAGTTGGGCGTGGTACCATTCCCTATTCCAAAATTCATATACGTGCTCACCGTCCGGGTCAGCGCCCGTCTGTTTCAGAGTCAGGAGTTCGTGCGGCATTTTGAGCAATTTCGGGGGAGTTGGCTGCTGGCGGTGGTACTCGCCGTGGCGGCATGGCCGGCGTTTGCCCAAACTGCGGCATCGAGCAGTGAGGCGGACGCGGTCGGCAAATTGATTGGGCAGGTGCGGCAGAGTTATGACAACGGCGAAATTAACTATCGCGCCGGGCACATGGAAGCCGCTCGGACAGACTTTGACCATGCGTTTGACCTGCTGGCGCTGAGTCCCGAGGAACTGCGCAAGGATGCGCGCTGGCAGGCGGAGTTTGACCGCGTGGTGGATGGCGTCAACCGGCTGGAGATGCAAGCGCTGGAACAGGGTGACGGCTTTACCGAGCGCAAGGCGGAACCTGCGCCGATTGATGCCATTAACGGCATCGAGTTTCCGGTGGACCCCAAGATTAAGGCGCAGGCGGAAGCTGAGTTGAAAAACACCCGTTCCGATCTGCCGCTGATGCTGAATGACACGGTTGCTGGCTTTATCACCTATTTTTCCACGCGGGGACGGGCCACGTTGGAGAGGGCGTTGCAGCGTGCGGGCCGCTACCGTCCGATGATCGAGCAGGTGTTCAAAGAAGAAGGCGTACCGCAGGATTTGATCTATCTGGCGCAAGCCGAGTCAGGCTTCCATCCGCTGGCGCTTTCTTATGCCAAGGCGCGGGGAATGTGGCAATTTATCGCGCAAACCGGGGATAAATACGGTCTGGAGCGCAGTTGGTGGAAGGATGAACGGCAGGACCCGGAGAAGTCTACCCGGGCGGCGGCGCATCACTTGCACGACCTGTATGCCCAGTTGGGTGACTGGTATTTGGCGATGGCTGCCTACAACACTGGCGCGGGCAACGTGCAGGCTGCCGTGCGCAAGACGGGCTATGCCGACTTCTGGCAGTTGTATCGCCGAAACGTGCTGCCGCAACAGACTAAAGACTACGTTCCGATTATTCTCGCCATGACGATTATGGCCAAGAACCCGGACAAATACGGGCTCACGGATATTTCGCCCGATGCACCGGAGCAGTCAGACAAGGTGACAGTGAAGTATCCGGTGGATTTGCGGCTGGTAGCCGAGTGCGTGGACGCGCCGCTGGATTTGCTGGTGGAGTTGAACCCGGCGCTGCTGCGACTGACCACTCCGAATGACGCTCAGTTTGAATTGCGGTTGCCGCTGGGGACAAGAGACAAGTATCAAGCGGCGATTGCGAAAATCCCGGCGGAGATGCGGGTGGCGTGGCGATATCACAAGGTGGAGCCGGGCGATACGCTTGCTGGACTGGCTAAGAAGTATCACACGTCGGCACAGGCCATTGCGGAGGCCAACGGATTAGGCGATCAGGAACCCGCGGCTGAGAGCAAAGTGATTATTCCGCAGGCTCCGGGCAAGAGCAACGAGGCCGGTGCGGTGCAGTTTTCTAAGCGGGCGCGGCTTTACAAAGCGCACAAGGGAGACTCGGTGGTGTCAGTGGCCGAGCACTTTGGGGTGCCAGAGGAGAGGCTGCGAACCTGGAACCGACTGCAGGGCGACAGGCTTACAACGGGTCAACTGTTGAAGGTGTATATGCCGGTGAAGACCAAGAGTAGCGGAGTCATTAACACGCAGGCACCGTCGAAGGCACCGAAAAAGGGGTCGAAGAAGGGGTCGAAGAAGTCCGGCAAAGGGCATGGCAGCGGGAAGGCCAAATCTGGTGGCGGCAAAAAGAAAGCCCGTGGGTAGGAGTCTGGGCCATGAGGCTTGGAGCGGAGACGTGTGCTTTTGGGTGCGTGTCCCCGAGGTTTGTGCGGAAAGACACAACGAAATTTTGCAAACCCGGTGTATGATGCTTGCGGGTTGTTGAAATTTGCAGAACGCATTGCGTACGTGACTCGCTGGGATTGGTTGTGGGTAAGGGCGGGTAGCATGTTTGGGGAGGAATCGTATGAGCTGGAATGAAAAGTTCTTTTGCAGTGACGATGAATTCGATGAGTTTAGCGACAGCGGCGCTTATGGCGAGATGCTCGAATCGAGTCTAGAGGACGAAGAAGAAGAGGAAGAGATGGACCTGCACGGCGGTCGCACCATGGCCGCGCCTCCGGTGGTGGTTGTGGAGGAAGCGGCGGTGGTGACTGCGCCTCCGGTGGCCAAGAAGGCTGCGCGGAAGAAGGCCGCGAAGAAGCCAGCCGTAGCGCCTGCAGTGGCAGAGGTGCCAGTCCCCGTGAAGAAGGCTGCGGTGAAGAAGGCTGCGGCACCGGCGAAAAAGGTGGCGGTGAAGGCTGCTGCGAAGAAGGCAGTAAAGAAGGCCGCGAAAAAAGCCGCACCGAAAGCCGTGGCGAAGAAAGCTGCGGTTGCCAAGCCCGCCAAAAAGGCTGCCAAAATTGTGAAGAAGGCGGCGAAAAAGGCTGGTAAGAACGTGGTGAAGAAGGTCGCCAAGCAGGTCGGCAAGAAAGCGGCAAAGAAGGCGACGAAGAAAGCGACAAAGAAAGCGACGAAGAAAGCGACAAAGAAGGCTACGAAGATAGCACCACCGAAAAAGGCCGCCAAGAAAGTCGCAAGCAAGGCGAGCAAGAAGGCTGGCAAGAAGGCGAGCAAGAAGAAGCGCTAACGCCCCGGTGTTGGCTCACAGAGTTGACTTGAAAGTGAATAGAGACGAGGGCCGCGAAGTTCGCGGCCCTTTGTGTTGTTGGTGTGAAGGCGGCTACTTGCGCTCGACTGCGTTCAGGCACTTGGCAAAGAGTTCGAGCAGATGCGCGGCGTATTCTTCGGGCTTGCTGGAGGCAGGTGTGCCTTGAAAGCCAACGGAGGAAACCGTCTTGCCGTAGCCGGTAGTGACGGCGACAAACTTCATCATGTCGAGGGCGATGTCTTCATTGCGGCGGGGTGCGGGCATTGCGGGCATTTCCATGGGAGTCTCCTTGGTTGGTGCGTCCTAGATAGCTTACCGCGAAGTGCGGTGGAGGGGGGAGTCTGCCACCGCAGTCCCAGACGAGTATTACGAGCCCTCACACTTCGGTTTCCACCAGACAGACGCGACCGAGAAGAACCTTGGCGATGGTGGCGTCTTTGGTCAGGTGGAGGGTTTGCACCGGGTAGGCGCGGTTTTCTGGGCGGAGAATGAGTTCGTTGCCCAGTTGGCGGACATAGCGAAAGAGGCGTTGGCGGCCCAGTTGTACGGCGTAGATGTTGTCCTCACCTTTGCGGTAGGGGGTAAGGGAATTGTAGTGGCGGTCCACCAGTACGCGAGAGCCCGGGAGCAGGCGCGGGTACATGGCAATGCCCTGACGGGCGTCTATTTCTGTCATCAGGAAGCGCAGCCAGGATTGGCGGGGGAAGCGGGGGTTGGCCTCCGGTTCCAGGGCACTGCGCAGGGTGGCGATGTAGGTGCGCGCTAGCCACGCCACCTCGCGAATATGGCGGGGAGTGAGTTGGGGCAGGGAGAGGGAGGCCAGGGAATGGAGCAGGGGAATCTGCTGGAAGTCGTCGGCGGAGGCATCCGGCGGGGCGAACAGAGCGCGGAGTTCCCAAGGGTCGAGTAAATCGGCGACCGAGAGGCTTTGCGACTGGAGGATGCGATCGAGCGAGGTAAGGCTGAGGCCCCGCTTCCCGTTGAGGAAGTTGGAGATATGCGGCTGCCGATAGCCGGTGAGGCGAGCGAGTTGTGCGCCGGAAAGCGAGCCGCGTTGAATACGCTGCAGGAGAAGGCGGCGGAGATTCGCCTGCAAGGCAGCAAAGTCCATCTTTGTCTCTTGGTGCTTGAACGGGAAGCTATAGCTGGTAGCTATCAGTTTTAGCAAACCATTGGATTGAATGCAGATGGATTCGTTGACCAAAGGGCCGGGGAGTCCTAGGATGACAAAACACTGTGGAAAACACGGTGGCAACGAGGAAAACACTGGTGTTAGCCCTATCCGCGCCAGAGACTAACGAAAGACTAAGTAGACTTCAGGAGCAAAAGCCATGCTAGAGCCAGCCAGCAACAGTGAACCTGCCGAACGGGATTTTGTGGAATTTCGCCGCAAAGTACGTTCGGCAGAAGTGTTATCCGCTTCTACGCAGCAACTGCTGCGCTCGCTGCGCTTTACCGGGCGCGTGAGCATTGTGGTGCAGAACGGGCGAGTCTTGAAGTCGGGGTATGAAGAGGGGTACTTCGCGCACCATCCGACGGAGATGGACGCGGCGTAGGGTTGAGGGGCGAGCCGGAGGGTTCGTCGGGTGTAGTTGTGATGGCAATTCCATTGAAATAGCATTCCAGGTCTTCGTCAGAAAACGAGCCCTGTTCCGCTGGAAAACCGGCGGGCAGGGCTCTTTGTGTTTTGTGGGCAGTTTGAGGTGGCGGTAACAATCCCAAGGGTGGCAGGAGGTTTCACAATGGCAACAGGAATGGAAGGCAGAATCCAGATGCGGATGGATTTGAAGTATTGCGAGCGTTGTGGGGGGCTGTGGTTGCGGGAGCGGGCAAGTGGGCTGGCATACTGCGTGGGTTGCCAAGACAAATTGGCGGCGATGCCCTCGCGGAGTGCATTGCAGGCGGCCGGTCTGGAGAAGGGAGGACGGCAGCGGCGGCGGTGTGCGCGGCTTCCCGAGGAGCGGTCGGTGGAGCGGTCGGTGGGGCGGCTGGCGGCGGAGCGGCTGGCGGTAGGCGGGCCAAGCGCGGACGAGATGGTGCTCTACCCGGTGTGCGAGCCGAGCAGTGGATTGAACAACGGGTATGGGAGGGCAGGGGGCATGAGCTTCCGCGATGTGCTGGCGGATATTTTCTCGCTGGGCGGCAAGCACAGCGATGGCCGGGGAGGCCGGTTATGAGCGCGGCGTTGCGTGCAGTGATGGGGGCGCGGGGGAATCCGGAGCGGGAGCCGGTTTTGCGAAGTTATACGACGCCAGCGGTGGCGAGATTGGCGCTGGTGTGGGATGCGGAGGCGGAGTGGCAGGGTGATCCGGAGCTGGTGCTGTACCGGGGGGTGACGCTGAAGCTGTTGCGGCGATATCAGCGGATGGCGGTCGGGGTGGGGCGAATGCCGTCGTTGATGGGGGGAGAGGTATTTCGATCGAAGTATCGGTCGCCGTATGCGGGCGGGTTTGAGAATGCGGTGATCTTCGTGCATGACATGGAGAAGATGCTGGGGCGGCTGGATGAGGGGTCGCAGCGAGTGATTGCGCATGTGGTGCTGGAGGAGTACACGCAGGAGGAGACGGCGCGGCTGGTGGGTGGGACGCGGCGGCAGGTGCAGAAGCGGTATGTGGAAGCGATGGACCGGATGACGGCGATGTTGATTGCGGGAGGGATGATACGGGCGCTGCCGCAGGCGTAAATGTGAGGCGGGGCAAAAGTTGTCAAGAGGGCAAAAGTGCAAAGTTGGCTGTAAGTGGTTGAAAGCAGGGCAAATTTAGATTTCGGGAATTAGTACAATCACCCGGCACTCTGAGTTACTCTTAAAAATGAAGGAAGAGAACGAGAGGGGCGGCCAAATTGGTCGCCCCTTTTGCTTTGTGAGAGCAGGCAAAACAGCCATGGTAGAAACTGAAACAGGGAATCAGGTAGAGGAATCGGCGGGGGTAGAAGTATCGGGGGCAAAGGCGCCGGAAAAGATGGGGAAGAAGCCGGGTAAGAAGCCAGCCAAGAAGCCAGCGAAGAAGCCAGCCAAGAAGCAGGCAAAGAAGGCGGTGACGGGGGCGGGGGCGAAGAAAAAGCCGGGGCCGAGTGCGGCTGGTCAAGTGCGGGCAAAAGCGGCGAAGGCGGCTGCTGGCGCAGGGGTGGTAAATAAACGGCCGTCGGCGAAAGCGGCTGCGCACCTGGTGATGGTGGAAGCGGAAGCGATTGTGACGGGCGTTCTGAACAAGGCGAAGAACGGAAACACGCAAGCGGCGAAGTTCTTGTTTGAGTTTGCGGGGATCAAGATGGGCCGGGGGGACGCAGGGGAAGCGGAAGCGGTGCGAGATTCGCTAATCGCGCGGATTGCGAGCCGATTGAAGATTGGGGATGTGGTGCCGGACGAGTTGGTGGGTGCGGACGAAGACGAGGACGAAGACGAAGACGAAGACGAGGACGAAGACGAGGGAGAGAACTCAGAGGGTGAGGAGAGTTCAGAGCAGGGCGCGGAAGCGGAAGAGGAAGCGGAAGAGGAAGAGGAAGAGGAAGTGGAAGCGGAGTAGAGGGCTGCCGGCGGGCCGTGCCTAGGGGGATCATGCCTTGGTGCATTGGGAATGGGGGAGGTTTCCCATAGAATTCAGGGGCGGAATTGCTAGCGGATTGGCATCAGCAATGAGCAATCAGCAATCAGCAACTGCGAGGGAGACAGCGGGTGGCAGCGGACTTGACTTGGGTGACGGATGAGATTGCGGTAGGCGGCGGGATTTGGGATGAAGCGGGGATGATCGCGGTGGCGCGCGAGGGCGTGACGCACATCCTGAATATGCAGGCGGAGTTTGACGACACGCGGCTGGCGAATCTTTATCTGGTAGATGCATTGTGGAATCCGACGGAGGATGATTATGAGCCGAAGCCTCCGGCGCTGTTGCGCAAGGGTGTGGAGTATGCGTTAAAGGCGCTGGGAGGCGGGTCGGCGAAATTATTGATTCACTGCGCTGCGGGGGTGCATCGGGCACCGATGATGACGTTGGCGGTAATGTGTGCGCAGGGGTGGGATGTGGATGAAGCGATGGAGACGATTGAGCGGCTGCGTCCGGAAGCGGAATTTGTGGATGTGTATGTGGAGAGTGTGCGCGGATTTTTGCGGGAGTATGCGACGACGGATTAGTCGCCGGTTTCAGGTTGCCAGTCTCGTTGCCAGTCTCAAGGTATAAGGGATTGGTGCACGAGTTGAAGTAGGAAATAGTTTGGTGTGGAAGTTGGCTGGGGCTACAGGTTTCGCAAACGCGAGCTTGGGGCGCCCGGCCATTTTGTTTTTGGGCGAAACGAAATTGGTGGAGTGAGGGAGACGCGGAATGTTACATCGGCATGGTGGATTGAGCTGGCAGGTGGCGGTGGCATTCAGCCTGGTGCTGCTGGTGGCTACGGCAGGGGCGCAGGGCGCGGGGTCGTTGACGACGATCAGTGACACCGTATACCGGGCGGATGGGACTGCGGCATCAGGAACGCTGTTGATTAGCTGGCCGGGGTTTAACACGGCGAGCGCGGGAGCGATAGCGGCGGGCAGCACGAGCATCACGATTGGTGCGGGCGGAGCGGTGAACTTCACGCTGTCGCCGAATGCAGGGTCTAGCCCATTGAGCTATTACACAGTGGTGTACAAGCTTAGTGACAACACGACCAGCAAAGAGTTCTGGAGTGTGCCCACGAGTACGACGCCGGTAACGATCGCGTCGGTGCGAGTGACGCTGACGGCGACGACGGCGAATGCGCAGGTGGCGACGTTGGGGTATGTGACTTCGGCGCTGGCGAGCAAGGCGAATGATGCAGCGGTGGTGCACTTGAGTGGGACGGAGACGATAGCGGGGCCGAAGGTATTTTCGCAGGCACCGACATTGCCGACGCCGGTGAACGCGACGGACGGCGCGACCAAGGCGTATGTGGATTCGGCGGTGGTGAATGCGGGCAGCGCGACGTTTGTCTCGAAGTCTGGGGACTCGATGACGGGGCCGCTGAACTTGGTTAGCGACCCGACGACGGGGAACCAGGCAGCGGACAAGCACTACGTAGACGGGCAGATTACGGGAGTGAACGGGGCGCTGACGGGGAAACTGGCGCGGAGTGGGGATGCACCGATTGACTTGGCGGCGATCAGTTTTGCGACGAGCTTCGCGAACTTGCAAGCGGCTATCAACAATGCTGGAACGACGGGCGCGGTGATGATTCCGCCGAACTATGTAGGGAATGACACGTACACGAACCCGAATGGTGTGGCGGTGCTGGATTTGCGGGCGACGGCGAAGACGACGAATCTGGGGGCGAGTGCGAGTTCGATACAGGGAGTGCCGGTGAGTGCGGCGTCGCCGCAGGATGGCAATGCGTTGACCTACAGCGCGGCGAGCGGGGCGTATCTGCCGGCGGCGCCGGGGAGCAGTAGCGCGACCAACGCGATATTTTTTGCAAATGATTTTCAATGGGCGGCAACGCCGCTGGGGCAGGCGTTGACGGCAAACAGTGCGGCGACGGTGACGATGACGCCGTGTCCGCGCGGGCTGTTGGCGACGGAGCCGAGCTTTCAGTTGCGGCTGACAGATGGGGGAAAGTCAGAGACGGTGACGTTGACGGCGGGGACCTGTACGTCTAGCAAAACGAGCGGAACGATTGTGTTTACGCCGACGATGGGGCATACGGCGGGAGCGTGGACACTAGGCAGTGCGACGGCTGGCATGCAGGAGGCAGCGCTGGCGTGTCGAGTGGAGTCGGGCGATCCCTCGAATTACTGGGGTGGGTGTGAGGTGCGGTCGCCGAAGGGGAATCCGCAGTTTTACGGGACGTTGACGGTGCGGTCGTCGTGGGTGGATTTGAATTTCACGCCGTCGGTGTATGTAACGTTTTATTCGTTGCCAGCGGTGTTTCTGGGGGATGTGGCGGATGTGCTGCACTATCCGGGGATCGTGATGCGGAACTGGCGCGGGCGGGCGGCGGTAACGGGCACTGCGTCGGTGATTGTGGACAACTCACAAGGGGCGAAGATTTACAACATGAGCGGGGTAGCGCCGCTTACGGGCAACACAGTGGGGAACTGGATCGAGGTGCGGAACGACCAGAGCTTCACCATTGACGGGGTTGACCCTTCGTATGCGAATGATATTCGTTGCGATGCGACGTATTGCGGCAACGTAATTTATATGCCGGGGCCATTTTCGACAAACGCGGCGTATGGCTACATCAAGCATTTGAATTTGACGTTGAACTGCACTGGCAATGGGATTGATGCGCACTCCGGCAATGGTTTCCATTTGGAAGATTCGGTGATTCAGGGGGTGTCGCAATACGGGATTCGGTATGGGAACGATAAGGGCGGATACCAGAACTTCACGTCCAAGGGCGTTTACATGGAGAACGGAACCTGCAACAACCCGGTGTTTGGGATGCCGTTGCAGGCGGGAATCATTTTGCAGGGTGGTGGGTACAAGAACTATGGGGATGTGGCGATGTTGCCGGGAGGGGGGCTGGCGCAGTTTAGTCCGCAGAATGCGGGGGCGAACCTGGTGCAGTATGCGATTGTAGCGTCGCATACGACGCTAGGCGACTCGGTGCCGCTGCCGATGGGGTTTACCTTCACCGACTCGACGACGGCCACCACGGTGAAATTCCCGGCGATTGCGGGCATCACCACGGGGTCCACGTATAAGTTGCTGGCGAAGTATTGGGATCAGAATTCGGCCAACACAGCGTTTTATGGGAGTGGGGCGTTTCTGGTGGCGACGATCACGCCGACGAGCTGTGCGAACGGGGCTTGCACGTACACGGATACCCACGCATGTTCTCCGCAGGGGGTGACGTGGAGTGGGAAGTCGGCGTGCGGGACGTATGCGGTGACGGGGGGAGTGAGTTCGGCAGGTGGCGGGTATATGCCGAAGCTGGACTTTTGGCCGGGGCAGATTATTGCCGGGGTAAGCGCGGACGGGAACACGCAGACGACGGGGACTGGGCTACCTCCGATTGAGATGAGTGATTTGCCGGCGGGGATTGTGTTTGCGGGGCCAGCGAATTGGGAGAACAAGATCCGGGCGTTGAACTGCTCGTTTTACGGATCGGGGAATGCGGCACCGAGCGAATTTTTGGCGCAGTGCCGGAACACGGAGACGCACTTTGGCGGAGATGCGGTGAAGGGTGCGACGGTGCGGATGGGGCACTCGTTTACATCGGGGGCATCGAGCCAGAACAAGGGCGCGTACAACTTCATCCACAATGCGGCACCGACGGATGTGGTGACGATTGAGGATTCGGCTCCGGATAAGACGCTGAGCACAGGAATCAACCCGAACAGTGGCGGGGCGTACCGGCCGAGCGCGGATACGGGTGACATGGCGATTGCGGAAGATCAGAGTGGTGGTTTGGCGTTCCGGTCGCCGCAATCATGGTCAGTGTACTTGAACAATCTGGCAGACAACATCAACTGGAAGATGCGGTTAACGGGAGCAGGGCTGACGTTGAATGGCAATGCGACCATCAATGGCAATGTGACGATGACGGGCACGTGCACAGGATGCAATGGAGTGGGGCCGACGAGTGACAAGCAGGTCTTCTACAACAACCAGAACGGGATTGGCGGAGCCAGCGGGTTCACCTACAACTACAGTGTGGGCGGGCTGACGGTGGTGGATGATGGGGCGGCGGGGGACTACAACCTGACGCTGGGTGATGGCAACGCGGCATATGCGCAGATGCGGATATTGGCGGGCACGAGCGCGGCGGCACGGCTGGTGTGGGGGCAGGGCGCTTCGGCGACGACGGACTTTGTGATGATGGACGTGCCGAGCGATCCATTGATGCACTTTCAGCGGTATGACAATGGGAGTTCGACGATCAAAGATGTGTGGACGGTGCACCGGAACACGGGGCTGATGAAGCTGTACTATCCGCTGAGCTTTGTGGGGGCAACGAGTGGGACAGCGGCGATTCAGGCTCCGGCGACGGTAACGACGAGTTACACGTGGAACTTGCCGGCGGCGGATGCGAGCGGGTGCGTGAAGAGCGATGGGGCGGGGAACTTGAGTCTGACTCCGTGTCCGGTTTCGCCGCTGACGACCAAGGGCGACATTCACGTGAGGTCGGCGACGGGAGACACGCGGCAGGGGGTGGGAGTGGATGGGCAAGTGCTGATTGCGGATTCGACGCAGACGACAGGGCTGAACTATAAGTCGCTGGGTGAGGGGGATGTAGCGAACCTGACGGCGGACTTGGCGGCGAAGGTAGCGACGACGAGGAATGTGAACACGACGGCACCGCTGACGGGTGGAGGCAATCTGGGTGCGGATGTGACGGTGGGGATGGCGGTGGCGACGACGAGTGCGAATGGATATTTGGCGTCGGCGGACTGGACCACGTTTAACGGCAAGGCGGCGTTGGTGGCGGTGGGTGTAGCCGGTAAGACGGCGTTTAACGCGGGTACGGCGACGACTGCCTCGCGGAGCGACCATACGCATCGCAATTTCGGGACGTTGACGTGGACGTTTGCAGGCACGCCGACGGCCGGGGTGCAGAACTTGCAGATGGTGTTGCCGGATGGGCTGACGAACATTGCGGTCACTGATATGAGGGTGACGGTGAACACGACATCGGCGTCGGTTTCGACGTTTAATGTGCAGCATTGCACGGCGGGATGCACGGGGGTGTCGCCGACGTTTGGCGACATTTATGCGGCGGTGCTGAGCCTGGCGGCGAGCACGAGGACGGTAAACAAAGGCGCGGCACCGACGCAGAATGTGGGAACGCTGGCGGGCGGGGACTTGTTCAAGGCAAACGTGGTGACAGTTGGAAGCGGGTTGGCGGATGTGACGGTGACACTGACTTACAAGGCTGAGAGCACGAACTAGATGGCTGTGGCGAGGAAGCCTTATCTCTTGAAAGGGCGCGAGAGATGGGGCTTCCGGCTGGAGGTAGGGGTCCTTCGCTTCGCTCAGGATGACAGACAAACTTGGTTGTTCAGGGGGCGGAATGACGGACTTGCAGTTGTTGTGTTTGTTGGGGAAGCATTTGGATGATCATCCGCCGGAGCTACGGATTGGGCAGCCGTGGATGAAGCAGCGGGGAGAGCGGCAAAGCGAGTCGAATATCCGCGAGCTGTTGATAAGCGGGTTGTTGAAGATTCGGGACAAGCGAGGATGTCACCGATTTCTGACTCCGAACCGGACGCAGTGGGAGTTTGAGCAGCGGGCAGGGCAGCGGAACATAGTGCTGAAGTCGCGGCAAGTAGGGATGACGACGTATATAGCGGCGCGATATTTTGTGAGCACGATCACGCGGCCGGGCACGGTGACGATGCTGGTGGCGCATGACCAGGAGTCGGCAGAAGCGATTTTCCAGATTGTGAAGCGGTTTTGGGACAAGCTGCCGAAGGAGTTGCAAGTGGGAGCGCTGAAGCTGGCGCGGTGCAATGTGAGGGCGATTGCATTTGAGCATTTAGATAGTGAATTTCGGGTGGCAACGGCGGCGGATGACAACGCGGGGCGGGGATTAACGATTCACAATTTACACTGTTCGGAAGTTTCGCGATGGCCGGCGAACGGCGAAGAGACGTTGCTGAGTTTGCGGGCGGCGGTACCTCCGGAGGGTACGGTTACGCTGGAGAGTACGCCGCAGGGCGCGGCAGGATTGTTTTACAACCAGTGGCTGCGTGCGGAAGAGATGGGCTATGTACGGCACTTTTTTCCGTGGTGGCTGGAGCCTTCGTACAAGTTGAAGGGCTTTCCGGTGGAATCGCCGACGGAGGAAGAGCTGTTTCTGATGGAGCGGCATGGGCTGAGAGTGGAGCAGATTGCGTATCGGCGAACGATTCAGGCGACGTATCGCGAGAAGGCGGCGCAAGAGTATGCGGAAGATGCGCAGTCTTGCTTTTTGGCATCGAGCGAGTGCGCGTTTGACTTGGAAGCGATTGATGAGCAGATGCGGTGCGCGCCGGAGCCTGCGCAAAAGCGCGACAACGGGCGGCTGCAAGTATGGTTGCCCGCGGCGCAGGGGCGGCAATATATTTTGGGGGTGGATCCGGCGGGTGGAGGCGCGCTGGGCGACCACTCCTGTGTGCAGGTGATTGACCGGCTGACGGGGTTGCAATGCGCGGAGTTGCTGGCGCATCTGGGGCCGGCGGAGTTGGCGCCGCGAGTGGCAGAGCTGGCGCGTGAATATAACGGTGCGCTGGTTGCGATTGAGCGGAACAACCATGGGCACGCGGTGTTTGCGCACTTGATGCAATTGCCAGGGGCGGAGTCGCTGGCGGTGTATCAACAGGGTGGAAAGCCGGGGTGGCTGACGAATGTGGCGAGCCGTCCGCGGATGCTGGCGGTGCTGGCGGGGCTGCTGGAATCGGCGCCGGATTTGTTTAACAGTGCGCGACTGCTGGGCGAATGCCGGACGTTTGTGCGGGGAGCGGATGGAAGTCCGGCGGCAGCGGCGGGGGCGCATGATGACAGCGTGATGGCGATGGCGCTGGCGCAAGCGGTGCGGGTGGAGCGGGCGGCGGATGCGGGGCCGATGCACCTGGCGAGTTTGCAGTTGCGGGAGGCGAGCTAGGAAAGCCAAGGGTTGGCCGCGGAGGCGCGGAGGCGCGGAGGCGCGGAGAAGAGCGTTTGGATTGGGGTGGGTGGCGGGGAGGTGGGGCGGGCAAGCCGTTCCCAAAATGGGAAGAGATTTACTGGCTTAGCGGTGGTAAGATGCGCGCAGATGCAGTGATGTTTGCTCGCGGGCGGCGCGCAGCTAGCGTGGCTTTGAGGGCGTGGAGCGGGATTGCCAGTCTCGGCGGTGCAACACGTGCGGCGGATGCGGGGCGGGGCGCAGGGTCACCTGATGCGCTGCTCGGATGGGCAGTTTTATGTGGTAAAGTTCCGCAATAATCCTCAGCATTTGCGGGTGTTGGCGAATGAGATGCTGGCGACGCGACTGGGGGAGCGGGTGGGGCTACCGGTGGCAGGTGCGGAAGTGGTGGACGTTTCGCAGTGGCTGGTGGAGAAGACGCCGGATTTGCGGATTCAGTTGGCAGGGCAAAGCATTCCGTGCAGTCCGGGATTGCAGTTTGGGTCGCGTTATGCGGTGGATCCGCGGTCGGGGATGGTGTTTGACTATTTGCCGGCGACCCTGTTGCCGAAGGTGCGCAACTTGCATGCGTTTGCGGGAATGTTGGCGCTGGATAAGTGGACGAACAATACGAATGGGCGGCAGGCAGCGTTCTGGCGAGGTCCGAAAGAGCGGAAGTATACGGCGACATTTATTGATCAGGGGTATTGTTTTAACGCGGGCGAATGGAATTTTGCAGATGCGCCGTTGCGGGGAGTATTTGTAAACAACGACGTATACACGGGAGTAAGGGGATGGGCGTCTTTTGAGCCGTGGTTGACGCGGCTGGAAAGGCTGAGTGCCGATCTTATCTGGGAGGCGGCGAATGAAGTGCCGCCGGAGTTTTATGATCAGGACCAGGGCGCGATGGAAAAGTTGGTGGAGCAGTTGTTGCGACGGCAGTCGCGGGTGCGGGAGTTGATTTTGCAGTTCCGGTATTCGGTGCGGAATCCGTTTCCGGAGTGGAGGGACGAGGCGTAAGGGCAAAGTAGCCAGTGCCCAGTTGCCAGTTGCGAGTAGATGGCGGAGAGGCGCCAATGCGAAGTGTTCTTGCTGCGTTATGTACCTGACGCGGTGAAGGACGAGTTTGTCAACATTGGGGTGATGGTGTTGGAAGCGGATGGCGGCTTTGCCGGAGTGCAGTTTACGCGGGATTGGCGGCGGGTGCGGTGTATTGATCCGGATGTGGATTTGGAATATTTTGCGGCGCTGGAAGCGGAGTTGCGGGGGCGATTGGCGGATGCAGGCGATCGTGCGCAATTGATGAAGAAGCTGGAGGGGTCGCTTTCAGGAGCGATTCAACTGACGGCTGCGAAGGCGACCGAAGGGCTGGAGCCGGCGATAGAGTTGGGCACGGCGTTGGCATTGTATGTGGAGTCGCGTCCGGTGGAGGGGGTACGGCGGGTGCCGACGCGGCGCGAGCGGATTGCGGCGGCGATGCAGGAAGCTTTTATAGACGCGGGGGTTTGGGACGCGATGGCGAAGCAGATTGCGGTGGCGCAGTTTACGCGGCCGGGGGATCCGTTGAAGCTGGATTGCGGGTATCGGGTGCAGGGTGTGGCGGGTGCGGAGATGAAGCTGTTTCATGCGCTGGCGATGAGCGCGAATCTGGAGTCGGCGCAGGTGATGGCGCTGAGCTATCCGAAGATTCGCGAGGGGATGCGGCGTGAGTTGAAGGTAGAGGCGTTACTGACCACGATTGTGGAAGACGATTTGGCACGAGAGCAGGAAGGTATAGCCTTTGCGCTGGCGGTGATGGCGGAGAGTGAGATTCGGGTGCGGGCGGTAAGTGAGCTGACGCAGGTGGCGGCGGAAGTGCGGAGCGAGATGCGGTTGTAGGGGCAGCGAACGAGCAGGGATGAACAGGGGTTTTGTGGCGCGTCCTCCAAGGGGCGCGCTTTTTGTTTTGGTGGTGAATTTTTCTGCAGGCGGGTGGAAGGGACTTCATGAAGATGCGAGAGACGTTGCGGGGCGCGATGCAGCGGATGGGTGGAGTGCGCGGAGGGCGAGCGATGGCTTCTGCGGGGGCAGTTGCAGGAGATTCGCGACGGACGCTGGCGTTGCCTTCTATCGTGACGAACTATGGGCCGCGAGCGGATGTAATGCCGAAGCCGACACCGCAGAATCTGCGGAAGTTTGCGGAGACGCCGCTGGCGCGCAAGGCAATCAACACGATCAAAGACCGCATCGCGGGTATGCGGTGGGCGGTGCAAATCAAGAAGAGCCGCACCCGGGCAGACGTGGTGAATGCGGATGAGCGCATTGCGACGCTGACGCGGAACTTTGAAGCGCCGAACGGAGACGATTCGTTCCGCAGTTTTTGCGAGCAGGTGCTGGAGGACGTGATCGTCGGCGGGTATGGTGCGATTGAGATGCAGGCGACGGGTGATGCGAAGCATCCGCTAACGTTGTGGCCAGTGGATGGCGCGAGCATCCAGATTCGGACGGACTGGGACGGGCAAGCGGAGTCTGTGCGGTATGTGCAGCAGACGACGGCGTTTGGCGCTAGTAATGGCGTGGAACTGAGTGACCGGGATTTGATTTATGTGCGGCTGAATGCGCGAACCTACACGCCCTTTGGATTGGGGCGGCTGGAGGTGGCGTTTGAAACGATCAACTCATTCTTGAGCGCGCATCGTTATGCGTCGCGGTTGGCAAGCAACTCGGTGGTGCAGTATGCGTTGTGGTTGCAGGGGCTGACGCAGGCCAATCACGAGCGGCTAATCCGCTGGTGGCAAGACGAGATTGAAGGCACGGGCAAGGTGCCGATCATGGCAGCGGAACAGAAGCCCGAGGTGCTGCGTTTTGGCGGGGGCACGGACGCGGACTTGCGATTGCAATGGCAGGAATTTTTGATTCGGATGATTGCGAATGCGTTTGACTTGCCTCCGCAGATGTTGGGCGCGACGGGGGACGTGAACAAAGCCACCGCGCAAGTCATGGACGATCAAGCGTTCGACCAGGCAATTGTGCCGACGGCGCGGCTGTTTGCGGAGTCGTTGACGCGGGGTGCGATTCAGAAAAAGCTGGGCTGGGATGACCTTGAATTTTTCTTTCCGGAGCTGGAGAGTGCTGGTGCGATGGCGAGGCTACAAGAAGATGCGTTGCTGATTAGCAGCGGGATTGAAACGGTGAATGAGGTGCGGGCGCGACGGGGTTTTGGGGCTTTGCCAGCAGGGATGTGAGGTGAGGTGCGGCGCAGCCTGCGCAGTGCGGGGCAGTTGGCTTTTAGGACGACGAAGGAGTGCGATGAAGATACGAGTGGATGCGATGGCGTTGGCGATGCCTCGGGTGGCGGGACATCCGAATCGGGCGGAGTTTCGCGGGGTGCTGACGCTGGTGGATGTGGCGAGTGATCGCGCACCGGCGGGAGCCAAGGGACATCGGGTAGTGCTGACGCGCAGTGCTGCGGAGCGGGCGTTGCCGTCGCTGCTAGGGATGGCACTGGACTATGCGCCGAGCTTTGATCGTCACGAGCCGCAGCGCAAAGTGGGCGTGATCACGAGTGCGGATGTGGTGGGGCGCGAGATTCAGGTGAGCGGATTTTTATATGGCCGCGACTTTCCGGAGATTGTACGCGAGGTAGGAAAGGACAAAGCCGCGCAACTGGCGGCGAAGACGGGGACGGTGCGGAAGGCGATGCAAGGGCAGCACGCCACAGGGATGCAACTGGTGAAGGGTGCGCGCAGCGTAAAGGCTGCAAGTGCAAGTCAGCAGGCGTTGGGAATGTCGTATGAGATTGCCGACGCGCGTGTGGAAGATATGAACGCTGCGGTGTGGAAGTTGACGGAAGTGATGTTCACCGGTGCGGCCATATTGCGGCGTGACCGGGCCGCGTATCAGAACACGTGGATTGAGTTGGCGTAACAGCGAACGAACAGGGTGAGGCAACTGGGTTGAAGGAGGAAAGTATGAACGAAGAGTTGGTACAGCAAATGGCGGCTAGCGCGGCGCGTCTGGCACAGGCGGCGGAAGCGTTAGAAGGCGCGGTGACGCGGCTGGACGCACAACAGGAAACCATGCAGAACAGTTGGGAAAACGTTCTGCAAAACAAGGTCGCGCATATTCTGGCGGCGGTGGATGAAAAGTTCGATGCCAGGGTGGAGGCTGAGGCGGATGCCCGGGCTGGCGAGGGTACGAGCGCGGCGGCAAGTGCAGCTGGTGGTGCGGATGAGCTCAGTCAACTGCGTCAGCAGGTGGAAGAGTTGAGCCGCGCCAATGTTGAGCTGCGAGCGCAGTCGGGCCACGCAACGCGTAAGACGCTGACTCCGGCGGTGAGCGCGCTGCTGACCAAGAGCGGGGTCACAGTGGATGATCACTTTGACCGCGAGGTACTGGATAAGGCGCTGGCTCCGCTGAGCATTGAGCAGCGGATTGCGGTAAAGGCGGAGATGGCGCGGGCAGGGTTGATCAGCTAGGCGCGAGTTGCGCGAGTTGCTCGAGTTGCTCGAGTTGCTCGATACACATTTTGGATAGATGAAACCACGCGGCTTGCGAGCCGCGTTTTTATTTGTCCGCAGAGTTGTTTCACCAGATTGATTTTGCGCGGACGGCGGATCGCGGCACACGCAAGTGGGCCGGGAGCTGGCTTGAACCGCAGGGGACTAAGGTCCCAATTCCAACGCAGGAGAAGCCATGAGAGCTCAATTTTTGGATTTGCACGCTGCCGCTGATTTTCTAGGACCAGGTGCAGTCGAAGTCAACATGTATCAACAGGAAATTTTCGACATTGTGCGCCGTCGTGGTGCGTTTGGCCAGCGCATCAAGTATGTGCCCGCCACGGGCCATCCGTCGCGCTTTTTTGAAGAGACGGCGATTGCATCGCCGACGGCGACACAGGCATTTGTGGATCCGCGCAACATTGCGACGGTGGTGCAATCGCCGACGCGTGTGGAGCGCAGCGTGCCGTTGAAGGCGCTGGTGTCGCAGATCAACTACAACCTGTTTGATCTGGAAGTGGGCCAGCAGCAGAGCCAGTTTGCGTACCTGCAAGCCAAAGATCTGGCAGATTCCGTCAGTGGTTTGCTGCGGACCCATGACCAGAATTTGTGGAATGGCAGCGATACCTCGCTGACCACGCCGACCACCAGCCAATACTTTGGCGTGAGTGGGCAGATTACTGCAGGCGGCCAGGTAGTGACGGCGCAGACCACGGACAGCATTGTGGACATCATCAAGTCGCAGATTTCTACGATGATGTCGAACTCGGGTTACGAGGTACGTCCGACTGCGATTTATGTAAATCCGGTGCTGGCGGACTTGATTGACCGCGAGATCAAAACCGCATTCAACGTGGTGTTGAACACGGTAGAGATCACCGGTGGATTGCGGGTAAAGGCGCTGGCCACACAGGCTGGCGAACTGCCCATTATTGCTGACTGGTCGTTGCCGTACACCGGCACGGTGGGTTCAGGCCTGGCAACGCTGCCCGCGTACATCGTGAGTGAAGAGCTCATTGAATACCACTGGCTGACCGATCCGAATCCGCGGGTGTTCCGTTTGGGACTGACCGGAAGCTTGGCATCGCAACTGGTGGTGGTGAAGTTTGGCGCGGTGGTGGTAAAGGGCGCGAACTATGCGCATGCACTGGTGAACGTAAAGCGGTAACCGCCGCAGAGCGAAAATCCCGCCCTTGGCCGACGCGAATTGGCGGCTGGGGCGGGGCACCGGGTGTTGTGGTGGGGAAGGCGAGGAGAGCGGATGAGTTACTTGATGGCATCGGAATACGAGACGTATGGAGTGGATCCGCAGACGCCGCCGCAGTGGGTGGCGGCGGCATCGTCGCTGGTAGATGCGTATTGCCGGCGCGCGTCGTTGAATGTAACGCAGTACAACGAGCGTTTGCGGGTAGCTGCGGGGCGCAACACGGTGCATCTGACGTATCTGCCGCTGGCACCGCTGGCTCCGGCCACCTTGCCGCTGGTGCAGGTGCAAGGGCGCTACGCGCTGCCGAGGCGTGGCGAAGAGATTGCGCTGGAACCGCTGGTGGAAGTAGCGACGGTCTTCGGCTTGCCGGGCACGTGGAGCACGCTAGATGCGACCACGGTGGACTTTCAAGCGGACACAGGCGAATTGGCGTTTCCGGTGAATGTGCTGGGGCTGGGCTTTAACGAAGTGAACGTGACCTACACCGCTGGGTTGGTGGTAATTCCGGATGTGGTGAAGTTTGCGGTGGCACAGATTGTGCGGAACGCGCAGGCGACTCCGGCGTTGAACTTGAAGCGCAGCCGGCTGGACCGAATGCAGATGGAGTACTTCAGCGATTCGCTGATTGATTCCACGGTGAAGATGTCGCTAGCGGCCTATGTAGCGCAGAAGGTCGGGTAAACATGGGCAGCACAACGACACGCTGGCCGGTAGGACAGAGTCAGGGAATTTCGCGGGCGGCGGATGCATTGCTGCGCTCGCTAGGCGGGACGGAAGTGACGTTTTTGTTTCCGATGCCGGTGGGTGGGGGGACGCTGAGCGAGTTGGGCGCAGCGGGGCAGACGGCGCAACAGGTGATGTTTTCGCCCGCACTGATTAAGAGCCTGGCACCGCCGAATGACGGCAGCAAGGTGCGGTTTCAGGTGGTGATTGCGGCATCGAGCGTAAACCCGGTGCTGGATGAGATGCAGGTGGCGACGGGAAATGATTTGTTTGAGGCGTCTTTGGGGATGTTGTATGAAGGCCGACTGCTGCGAGTAAAAAGTGTGGTGACGGAGCACTTCGCGGAGTCGGCGTATTTGTTTCTGGTGACGGTGACGGATTGAGGCAAAGTAAGCGGCGGTGCGAGGCTGCACCTTGGTGGTAACGACTGGAGACACGATCATGCAATTCAGCAAAGACAGTTTTTACATGGCACTGCATGACCGGCTGGCAGTGGTGAATCCGCTGCGGACGGTGATGCTGGATGGAGCGACGCGTCCGGCGATTGTGGTAGCGGAAAATGAGCCTGTGGGATTGACCGAGGCGCAGCCCAACGTGTTTTACCTGTGGTGGGGCAACGCATTGCCGGTGAAGGGGCAGAGTGAGGGCAAGCGTCCGATGCTGGCGCTGGAAGCGGCGATTTTTTACCACACGGCGGGCACGGCCGATGATGCGTCGGACCGCGGACGAACGCTGGCAGAGCTGGATCTGGAGCTGTTGCAGATGTGTTCACCGGCCTCTACGGCGAAGCAGGATTTTACGCAGACACCAGCCGCGCCGCTGGGGACGAATTTGTTGTGGATACGTCCGGCGTTTGAGGCGTTGGCCGTGAAGGATGCAGAGGCCAGCCGGAGCGGCAATGCTGCGAACCTGGTGTGGCGCAAAGCGAAAACTGTTGTGTTTTATTTTCCGGAGGTGGATGCAGCATGAGCACAGCGAGCATGGCGACAGCATATCCAGTGCGCGGGGCGATGGTGCCAGTGGCACGCACACTCCGCGCCTATTTTGCTCCGGTGGCGCGAACCACGGAGACGCCCGCGATTTTTGATCCGGCAGTGCATGGCGCGTTTGCGCTGGAGGCACCGCCCGCTCCGTGGCTGAGTCTGGGATGGGTAGAAGGCTTTTCGCGTGCTGCGGCGACGAAGTTGCAGGTGGTAGCGGCAGGCAGCAAAGGGGCGCCGGGCAGCACGTTTCGCGATGCACTGGCCTCGCTGGTGGAGTTTGACTTTCGCGAATGGGGCAAGCTGCAGATGGCGCTGGCGGGGGGGTCGCAGCACATGAATGTGCTGGCGGCCAATACCACCAGCACTCCGCAACCTTCTGGTGCTACGCCGATTGCGGCGGTGGCGCTACTGGCGGGCTCCACGGCCAGCAAGCTGGTGGTGGGAGCAGGCGCGCTGGGCGGCTTTAACGTTGGCGACTTGCTGGCAGTGGATGCGGACTACGCGCAGCAGACCGGGTATGTGGGCACGGGCATTGCAGCAGCGTATGTAAAGCAGTCGTCGGACGTGCGCAATGACGCAAATTATGTGCGGCGCGTCACCTTCAACGTGGGCCGGGTGGTGAGCAAGACCGTAGATTCGCTGGTGTTGGGGCAGCC
The DNA here is from genome assembly GCA_025356095.1 of Acidobacteriaceae bacterium. Taxonomy (GTDB): domain Bacteria; phylum Acidobacteriota; class Terriglobia; order Terriglobales; family Acidobacteriaceae; genus JANXUR01. The sequence goes on from JANXUR010000051.1 coordinate 39,020, forward strand.
CCTGTTGGGGGGAAGTCCTGCGGCGAATGCCAGCGTACAGAAAGTGGCGGCGTTTGTGGATCGTGAGGGTGGGTCATTTTTCCAGGAGTGGTCCGCACTATTTGTATGGCCAGAAGAGGCGGGCGGGCGAATCTGTTTGTACTATCCGCGACTGACGCCTCGAGCGTTGGCGGGCGCGGGCGGGAATGCTGGCGCAGGGGCGAACGCGCCGGAAGTGGCAACCGACGTGATGCCGCCGCTGAGTGCGCGAGGCTTGCATGCGTCGTTTCTGGCACTGCCGTACACAGATATCAATGACAACGAAACTGTGGTGTGCTATCGCAGCTATTTTCCGTCGTCCTCGGCGTCGGTGTACTAGGGCGGGCGAGCGCGGCGGGGCCAAGGCGGGTCCAAGGTAGGTCAGAAGGCAGGTCAGAAGGCAGGGTTACTATCGTTACCCCATGTGGTGTGATCTTGTTCGGATTCCGTAAATGGTTCCGCGCTTTGAGGCCATGTGCACAGTTTGACAAGTGGGCGCGGGCATTTGCCCGTTAACTTAGAAGCTCTTGAGTTATGCACGGTGCTGCCGCGCCCATGCGCGTTGCAAGCAATGATTGTGAAGACGCAAACATGAAACTAAAGATTGACAATTACGATGGGCTGGGTCCGCAGGACTACACGCCTTGGCTGGAGCGCAGCAAAGCGCCACAGGTGCGGCGCAAGCTAAATAAGCCTAGCGAGTTGCACTTTGCGCTGGCCGCTGCCACCAGCACGCTGGTAGTGCCGGCCGAGGCGGCGCGCATCACACTTTCCACCGATAGCGGGGGCGTGATTTTTACCGGCTACATGGTGGGCGCGCCAGCCTTTGAATACTTAGGCTGGGGGCAGCAAGGGCCTGCCTATCGCTACCAGTGCGTGGCACGCAGTGACGAGTTTCTGCTGGATCGCAAGCGGTTGCCCGCGCGGGCCGCGATGGTGGCACGCAACGCCGGCAACACGCTGAAGCAACTTGCTACCGACTTGCTACCAGCGCAGTTTGACGTGACGGGCGTGCAGAATCTGGATGTGGTGCCGGGGTTTACGGTGCAGCCAGAAAAGCCATGGTCGTACCATGCTGGATTGCTGGCCACGCTGGCGCGAGGCGCATACCGGGCCAGCAACGGTGCCATTGCATTGGCCGCGCTCGGGGCAACTACGCACAGCTTGGACGAAGCGTGGGCAAACTTTTCTCCGCAGAATCTGCTATTGCAGGCTGTGCCCGCGCATTTGAATGATGCGACTGTGGTGGGCCTTCTGGAACCGCAAGCGTATGTAAAAGATTACTTTGTGGGCGATGGTGTGACGCTGCGCTTCTATATGTCGCAGAAGCCATTTGACCGCACGCAAAGCACGACGCTGACCGAAGAATACTTGGGCAGTGTGCTGGATGCGACGCGCTGGACGACGGTGGATCCTGCTCACGCGGTGAGCGTGAGCGGGGGCAGCCTGCAGGTGAATGGCGGCACGGGCAGCGATGGTGGCACGCTGGTGGAATTTGCCGAACTGGTGGAATTGGGCGGGTCTGCGGTGTTGCAGCACGGCACATTTACCTTCAGCGCAGCTTCTACGGGCGTGCTGGGCGGGCTGTATGCCGGTGCGGTGAATGTTGCAGGCTGCCTGGCTGGATTCCGCATCACAGCGGCGGGGGCGCAATCGCAGATACAAGCACTCATCAACGGGGCGCTGACCGGTGTGGTGACTACGACGGTGGGCGGACATCAGTATGCGCTGAGCACGCGGCTGTATGCGACGGAAGCATACCGCAGGCGGCAGCGCTTTCACTCGTCGGTGCGGGGGGCGGGGAATCCGCGAGGCGGCGATTTGCTGAATGCGGACGTGCGCGTGGTGGTGTTGTTGCAGGATATTGATCCGGCGAATGCGGCGACTCTGGTGGCTCCGGCGACGGTGTTGTATGACGGGCTGATTGCGCTGGCTCCAGAGAATTGCACGTATGCGCTGGTGAACGCTGCGACGATGCACTGCGCTGCGGCGTTTACGCGCATTCTGCGTAAAACCGATGCGGAAGTGCGGAGTGCGCTGCCGGCTCAAGGATTCCGCACACGGCTGGAAGGCGCGCTGCTGGATGGCGCGGAGTGCCACATAACGCTGTTGCCGGAGCTGGCATTTTTCGCGGCGTATCCGCCCGCAGCCAATGAGCAGATTGTAGTGCACTATCGCGGGGGCGGGCAGTCGGCGGCGCGGGTGCAGAATGCGGCGGATATTGCAGCCCTTGCCAAGGGCAGCGATGATGGCATACGCGGCGCGTTGTTGCATGTGCTGGAGCCGCCTCCGCGTACGCAGGCCGATTGCGAAAATGCTGCACTGGCATTGATGGATGATGGCGTGCTGAAGGCGTGGAAGGGAACGTACAAAACGTGGAGCGATTTTCTTTCGCCGACCAATGCGGATATTTTTCCGGGCGATGCGGTGAGCGTGAATGCGCCCTCGCGCAACGCGGTGTTTACCGCTATGGTGCGCGAAGTGGTGGTGGATGTGGCGGATCCGCTGAATGACCGCAGCGAGTACACGATTCATTTTGCGACGGATGCGGCAGAAGTACAACAGCCGCTGGCGTTTGCTCTGAATCATGGCAAGGCACCGCTGTTGCCGAATTTGATCACGCAGACCACCACAGGCGTGGGCAGCAACTATCTGGCAGATTTGACCGAGGCGCAGATCACAATTGTTGCTTCCACTACCGTGACGATGGATGCAGGGGTGGCTCCGCCGAGCGGTGGTGGCATTGAAGTGCGGCGCAGCGATGTGGGCTGGGGCGCGGGCAATGACCTGAATTTGATTGGCCGCTTCAATGCCCAGGTGTTTAGCGCGCCGCGATTGTCTCGGGTGCAGGATTATTTTTTGCGACAGTATGACGGGAGCTCGCCTCCGAAATACTCGCGCTATTCGGCGGCGCTGCATTTGGATTGGCCGCTGTAGAAAGCAGTAGGTGGGAGTGGGGTGGCGCCGCATCAGAAGTCTGGATGCGGCATTCGTGTTTTTGGGGATGGTGCTGGTGGCAACGTATCTGGTGTGCCAGAAAAACAGGGGAGTGGGCTATGTGGGATTGGATTGGGCAGCATCAATTTGTAATTGGCGTGGTAGGAATGTATGTATTTTCCGCAGTAACGCAGGCCTTGCCGCAGCCGCAAAGCAGCGGCGGGTGGTATCTGTTCACTTACAACTTGATACATGCGCTGGCGGCAAACTTCAGCAGCATGAGGCAGATGGCAATGGCCCCGAAGGCAACGTCGCCCACGGTGGTGCCTAAGTCCGCGGGATTTGTGTTGCTGCTGCTGGCGATGACTTTGGGCGTAGGCAGCGGCGTGGGGTGCAAGTCGGCGGCGTATCGCGTACACCCCGGGGCGGTGGATGTTTTCGATTCGCAGAGTTACGACTCGCTGCTGGTGGCGCAGGCGACGCTGGCGGAAGCGAAGAGTGAAGCGCAGTCGGGTGCGCTGCCCAAGGAGGCCGTGGCACCGTTGAATGCTGCCATTCGGGCGTATGACGTGGCGGAGACGGCGTGGCAGGCGTATCACGCGGTGGGTGCGAGTGCGGGTACCGCGGGCAACGTGGGCAACGCGGGCAACGTGGGCGCAGCGCAACGCGTTTTGCTGGATGCGCTGATGGCAATGACGGCTGCAATTGGCGAATTGAAAAACGTGCTGCCGCAGCAGCCGGGGAGTTCAGCAGGGAGTGCAGCAGGGAGTGCAGCAGCGAGTGCAGCAGTGCAGACTGGAGGCAAACAGTGACCACGCTACAGTACATTCTTTCGATTTTAGGCATTGCGCTGGGTGCGGCGCAGGGACTGGCCGGCGGCCCCGGCGGTAACGTGCAAAATGCGCTGAGCGTGGCGCAGGCGCTGGAAAAGATCATTCAGTCAGCGCTCACGGCGTATCAGCAACATACCGGACAACCGATTGACCCGGAATTGCTGAAGCCGATGCAAGGGATTGCGCAGGTCTAATTCCGTTGGGCTGCCAGTGGCGGGGTAGCGACCTTTTCGACTCAGAAAAAGTCGACTCAGGAAAATTCGGGCGCTTTGCTCCCGAACTCTGCTCCGCTCTCTGTATGACAGATGACAAAAATCATAACTCTTGCTAAAGATTTCTCCGAGGGGCAACAAAGGGCAAGGCCTGCGGCGATTTTTTGTGCTTCGTATATTTAGCTTCGTGTAGATGCAGGCGCAGTAGCATTCGCCATCCTGTCTGGCGCTACGAGTTTATACTCTCGTTGTGTCTGTCTTTCCATCGGCCGCTCGTAACGAGATGCTTCGGCGTGTCCAGAATGATCCCCGCGCCGCGCGTTGTGTGCAGTTGCGTCCCAAGATGCCGCTGGTGCCACCAAAAAACATCCAACGCATGGCGTCCGCTGCGCAACGATGGAACCTGCCGCGCAGCTTGTCGCTCTATCGGGCGGAGAAAGACACGACGATTGCTGGCGCTGCCCCCAAGTGGGTGCTTCGGGGTGCTGGGGGTGACGAGGATTTCTACATTGCGAAGTTCGGATCCACGAACGGACACATCGAGACGTTTACTGAGTTGTTCAATAACCAGCTCGCGCTTGCTCTCGATTTGCGGGTTGCCCACAGCGGGCTAGTGAGTCTCGATGGACAGCCGTATTTCGTGACGCGGAACTTCCGCGCTGGGGAGCAACTGATTCACGGGGGCTTTTTGGTGGCTGAAGTGCTAGGAGAGAAGGAGGAGGAACTTGAACAGATCAAACGCCCGCAAGAGCAGCAGTTCTTCGACATCGAGCTCATTCAGAGTGCGATCCAGCAATATTGTGGAGCGGCGTATGCGTCGGTTTGGTCTGCGTTCCTAGAGATGTTGGCATTCGATGGGCTAATTGGTGCCGCAGATCGGCACCTTAGGAACTGGGGTGTGCTCCGCCCGCAAACCACTGATAAAGAAGAGGCAATGCGGCTTGCGCCCATTTATGACTCGGCGAGGGCACTGCTCTGGGACTTGACCGAAGACAAGTTGTTGAAAATGGATGCGGATGCGAGTACGCTCGAAGTTTACGTGCGGCGGGCGAAGCCGCATATCGGGGTTCCTGGCCAAAAGCAGGCTTGTGACCATTTTGGGTTGTTGGCCGAGCTTTTAGCGCGCGATCGGCATCCAACTGCTCAGGCCGTGCGAAAAGTTGCCGATGCACCCAGTGTGGATCGCGCTGCGCGTATTTTGTCCGGCTTTCCATTCGACCGCGGTTTTTCCGCCGTCCGAAAGCGAGTTCTGCTCAAAGTCTTGCTACTGCGCCGGAGCATGCTTTGCGAGCTCCAGAAAGGATGAGCGTCCGTGAAGTTCTGGAGAACCAAGACACCACCGCCCCACATTGAGATGTTGTTTGGGAACACTCCTTTCGCCCGTTTGGAAAAGGACGGAGATGAGTTTGTGTTCACCTACTTGCCGGTATTCAAGGATTTGCGGCTGGCACCGTTGCCTGGGCTGCCATCCGATAGGGTCGAGCATCGGGCGCGCGACCTGTTCCTCTTTTTTCAAGAGCGGATTCCAGAGTTAAGCCGTCCTGAAATCAGGGCGTGGCTTGACCAAGAGAAAATTGATGAGTCAGATCAAATACGCCTGCTCGGACTGCTTTCCCGGCGCGCAGTGACTGACTCTTTTGAACTGCGCTTAGAAGAAGCCGGATAGTGGAGCATCACGCCGACACCGAGGGCATAAACCAGAAAGTCCCGCCCGGTCTTGACCAAGGCGGGACTTTTTGTTGCTCTGCTTTCCTGCTCTTACAGAATTTCTTCGTTCCAGTTTTCTAGCAACTGCTTCACATACGCCATATACATATCGGCGACTGCGCCATCAATCACGCGGTGGTCGTAGCCGAGTACAAGGTGAATGGTGGAGCGGATGGCGATGCTGTCTGTGCCATCGGCTGCGGTCACCACCATGGGTTGCTTGGCGATGCCGCCGACGCCGAGAATCGCGACGTTGGGCTGGTTGATAATTGGCAGACCAAACACCGCCCCGAACTGGCCGGGGTTGGTGACGGTAAACGTCGAGCCTTGAATTTCATCGGGCATCAACTTTTTGCCACGCGCGCGTTCGCCAAGGTCGCTGATGCCGCGCTGCAAGCCGAGAAAGCTTTTTTCTTCCGCGCTCTTCAACACTGGAACAATCAAACCCCAATCGAGCGCCACGGCGATGCCCACGTTGATATTGCGGTGGTAGATGATGTTGTCGCCGGAAGCGTCCATCGAAGAGTTGATGATGGGGAACTTCTGGATGCCGAGCATAGCCGCGCGCACAAAGAACGGCATGAAGGTGAGCTTGGCCCCGTGACGCTGTTCGAAGGCGCTCTTGTTCTTGTTGCGGATGTTGACCACGCGGGTCAGGTCCACTTCAAACATGCAATGTACGTGGGCGCTGGTGCGGCGCGATTCAATCATGCGGTCCGCAATGATCTTGCGCATTTTGGTGAGCGGCTCCACGTTGCCGGTGAGGGCGACCTGCGCGGGAGCGGCCATGGGAGCGGCTGCCGGAGCAGCTTTGGCTGCGGCGAGTGCAGGTGCAGGTGCCGTCCCTGCTGCCGCAGACTTGGCCGCGGTTGGAGCCGCAGCAGGCGCGCCTGCCGGGTACTTCTCAAGGAACGAGAGGATGTCTTGCTTGGTGATGCGGCCACCGAGTCCGGTGCCTGCGACTTGCGCGAGGCTAACGCCGGAATCTTTGGCGATGCGGCGGACGAGCGGGGACGAGCGAATGCGTTTGCCTTCCACTTCAAATGTCTCATCGGCACCCTCGTCCGCAGCGGGCACCGCGGGCACGGGGGCAGTGGGCGCGGGGGCAGTGGGTGCGGCTGCAGCGACTGGTGCTGCCGCAGCAGGCGCGGCACCAACCTCCGAGCCTTCTACGTCAATCACGCCGACCACGGTATTTACATCCACCGTAGCGCCTTCGGGCACCTTGATTTCGCGCAAAATACCAGCCGCGGGCGCAGGAATTTCGGCATCCACTTTGTCGGTAGAAATCTCAAACAGCGGTTCATCGCGCTGCACTTTGTCGCCGGGCTTTTTCAGCCACTTGGTGATGGTTCCCTCTACGATGGATTCGCCCATCTGGGGCATGATGACATCTGTCGGCATAGCAATCCTTTATGGCGCGCGGCTGCGCAAAATCGAGCGTCAAGCGGTAAAAGCCTAATTATAGCGGACGCGAGCGAGGTGCTTGGCCTGCCGCGTTCGATGTTAGTCTCATAAGGCGAGGGGACGGAACAATGGAGTGGCTGGTCCAGGGCGTACGCGCCTTTCAAAAAGAAGTATTTGCCAAGCGGCAGGAGATGTATGAGAAGGTGGCGCACTCGCAGAGTCCGCACCTGCTGTTTATCACCTGCGCCGATTCACGGATTGACCCCGAATTGCTGACCGGCAGCGAGCCGGGGCAGATGTTTGTGGCCCGCAATCCTGGTGCGATCGTGCCCATTTACGATGGTGAAGTGGCAGCGGGCATGCACGCCAGTATTGAATATGCGTTGGCAGTTTTGGCAGTACGCCACATCATAGTGTGCGGGCATTCGAACTGCGGCGCGGTGCGGGGCATGCTGTACCCCGAAATGGTGGCAGGGGTCCCCGCAGTGGCTCGCTGGCTGCGCAATGGGGAGGATGCGATCGAGCTTCTGCAAGCCGAAGAGCCATTCCCCAGCGAGGAGGCGCGAATCCGCCGGCTTACGGAGCTGAACGTTCTGCAGCAGATGCGGCACCTAGCGACGCATCCCTCGGTGGCGCGGTTGCTAGAAGCGAACGAATTGACGATCCGCGGCTGGGTGTACGAAATTCACACAGGGAAAGTGGAACGATATGAGGCGAATGCGGAACAGTTTTTGCCTTGGCCAGACTGAACCGAGCGAACTGATTGCTCTGCGTCGTACTGTCGTCTGGTCGCGCCAAGCGAAAGACCCCGTTCGTAGCGCTGCATGCAGGCTGCGAACGGGGTCTTAGTTCCTTAGCACTTGTAAAACATCAGCAGGGGACTAGTCCCAGCCCTTCTTTTCTTGGCCGTTCGGGGCATCCACACCGGTGGAGTCCTTCCAGCGCTGCTTCACTGCCGGGGGCAGGGTAGGGATGCGCTTGAGGAAAGCGGTGACCTTCCACATCTGCTCATCGCTCAACTGAGCTGTCCAGGCAGGCATGCCGGTGTGGCGGATGCCATGCTTGGTGACGAAGAAAGTCTCTGACTCGGGGTCGTCGTCCACGGGGTGATCAATCAAGTTGGGTGCCGGGGGATAGAGGCCAGCACCAAAGGCGGATGGCTTGCGGTCGAGCGAGCCGTGGCACTCAGCGCACGCCACGGTGTAAACCTGCATCCCGGTGATCAAGTTTTCGTCATTAACGGGAACGGGGTTTTCCATCTTGGGCGCGTGGGCTTCTACGTAGCCGTGGCGAGCGAGTCCGGCGGCGAGCCATTCCCAGGATGCGGGCTTGGCATCGGCGTTGAGCGGAATCATGCCGAACTTGGCGACACCGGCGACGACGAGCGCGCCGACCACCAAGGTGAATACGATGCCTAACAGGAATTGCTTCATGCGTCTAGTCCCCAGTGAATGTGTGAGAGTCAGGTCGCTGGTTAGACGCGGCCCGAGCCTCACCAGATGACGAAAGCGTCTTGTGCACTGCTTACTGCAATTTTTACTTTAGAGCCTTGAGCTTCTCTTCTGCCGTGGTCGACGCTCCGGACTTTGGACTTTCTTTGGTCACGGGATTTTCTTTGATGATGTCCTGATAAACCTTCTTGGCGTCGGCTGGCGATTTAGCTTCGTACACAGCAGCCAATTCCAGTTGCGCGGCGGCCTTGCCCACGGCATTAGTTGGGCGGTCAATCACCTGCTTGTAGAGGTCAATGGCCTGATTGTCGCGACTGGTGTTGCGATAGATGGCGGCGAGTGCCATCTTGCTCAGGGCGGCGAGGTCTCCGGTGGCGTTGTCGGCGAGATCTTTCAAGCCCTTTTCTCCGGCGGCATTGTCACCCATATCGAGCGAGGTGGCAGCGGCGAAGTAGGCGGCGAAGTCGGCCGTATGGGTGTGTTTGTAAGTGTCGGCAATGTGCTGGAACTTGTCATGCGCGGTCTTGGCGCGTTCAGCGGCAGAGTGGAAGCTGACTTCACCGGGCTGGGCGATGGCACCGGGGGCCAGCACAGGGGCGTTGTAGGCCTCCAAAGCCTTGGCCATCTCATTACTCGCCTGGGCATCCTGACTTAGCAGCCAGCGCCAGCCTAGGAGGCCAGCCACTGCCAGCACCAGCACGATACTGCCGGTGATGATGAGGGTGCGGCGATGGGCAACCGTCCAATGAGCAGTCTGCTGGGCAGCACCGGCCATGGATTCGGCAATGGGGTCGTGTTTCAGTCGCTGTTTGAATTGAGCTCGCACGGATATGTTGGTCAGACTTTCAAGGAAAATTTGCGGGAAAGTACCCACTAAAACTATACGCTACACAGGGGGTGGGAAGCGAGAGGGCGGCTGGTAGTGTTTTGGGGCGAAAGGCAAATTCGGCACAGAGGCACACAGGCCCAGAGACACTGCCCAGAGACACTGACCAGAGACACTGAGTAGAGGCACTGAGTAGGACAGGTGTTTTCTGCCACGGGAAGCGCGCAGCGGCGCGGCTTGGCTCTGTTTGGCGCGGTTTGGCTCTGGAGGCCTTGTACTGGCAAACTAAGGCTCGTGGCTAGGCGTCGGCCTCGATGAGGCCTTGCTCGATTTTTCCCTGGCAACCGACGCAGTGGACGGCCCAGGGAACGGCTTCCATGCGTTTGGGGTTGATGTCGTTTTCGCAAGTGATGCAGACGCCGAAGCTGCCCTCGCGGACGCGGCTCAGGGCACTTTCCACCTGATTCAGCATCTGGCGCTCGGCGCGACTCTGGGCAAATAGCAGTTCTTTTTGCGAGGAGTTAGCGGCACGGTCGGCGATGTCTTGCGCGGCGAAGTCTTCTTCGGGGGCGCGGCCATCCTTTTCGGTGCGCGCCAAAGCCTCGCGCAGGGCGTTGCGGCGGGCTTCCAGCAGTATGCGGAATTGGTCGAGTGTTTTCTTATCCATTGGCTGTCTGTGCTGGCGCCAAGCCAGAGCTTGCGAAATGCAGCCCCAATGCCAGCGCTGTACTCCTTCTATCGGTCGCAGAAAAATGCGGTTGAAAAACTCTGATGATAGGCCCGCTGTTTCCGGGTCGTCAAATCGTGCACAACATCCAGCCCTCCACGCTAAGCTTGCCGGAAGAGAGGCGCAGTGAGCCGCGTCACTGGGGCTTGTCACCGGGGCACATCACCGTGGCAGCGGATCGGGCAGCATGGCCAGCGCATAGCTGAGCACGACGTTGATGGCTGCGTTTTCGGCCAAGTTCTCCGGGTTCACCTTGTCGAGCGTGTCGGCTGCGGTGTGGTGATAGTCAAAGTAGGTGCGGGAGTCTTGCATGGGCGAAAAGGCAGGCGCACCTTTTTCGGCGAGCCATTCAATGTCGGCACCAGTGCCTTCGCTGTGCTGGAGCGATCCGGCACCAATGGTTTGCAGCACGTCAGCCACGGGTTGCAGCATGCGCTGCGCGGCGGGGGTGGTGGAGGCCCAAATGCCAATTGGGTGCCCGGCCCCGCCATCGGTCTCAATGGCAGCGACGTGGTTGGCGGCTTCGCCCTCGTGAGCTTTGGCGTAGGCTTTGCTGCCCCTGCCGCCGGACTCTTCGTCCATCCACGCCACCACGCGGACGGTGCGCCGGGGATGCAGGCCGAGCTGCTGAATCAGGTTGGCCGCTTGCATCGCAACCACTACACCTGCGCCGTCGTCAATCGCGCCGGTGCCCAGATCCCACGAGTCCAAGTGGCCGCTGACGATGACGATCTGTTCGGGATGTTCGCTACCCTTGAGGTCGGCGACCACGTTGAAGCTTTTGACGTCGGCTAGCGTTTGCGGGGTGACGATAATGTGAACCCGTACCGGGCCTTGGGCGGCAAGGTGGGCGAGCAGTTGGGCATCCTCGGCGGCGAGGCAAGCGGCGGGGATGGGGGCGGCGAGGCTATAGCCAGTGTGGGCGAGGCGATACTCGGCTCCACCGGCGGAGCGGATGAGCGCGCCGATGGCACCCAGCTTGGCAGCTTCGGCGGCTCCGGCAACGCGGTAGGCTACGGCTTCGCCGTAGGCATTGCCGCCGCGGCTCTGGGCGGCGAGGCGCTTATCAAACGGGTGGTTGAAGACGACAATCTTGCCTTTGACGGCGGCTTCGCCGAGGGCATGGAGTTCGTCAAAATTGTTGACCGCGACGATTTCGGCGGTCAGCCCCTCGGCGCCAGTGGAGGCGCTGCCACGCAGGGCGGTGAGGACGAGCTTCTGGGTAGTGGCAGGCGTCTGGCCCGGCCAGGCGACGACTTCGCCTGTCTCCACACCCCGCACCCAGTGCGGCACCATCACCTCTTCCAGATGGGCTTCGAGGCCGATTTTGCGCATTTCAGAGGCCACGTACTCGGCGGCAAAGGTCGCCTGCGGTGAGCCGGTCATACGGGGCCCAATGTTTTCAGTAAGGTGGGCGAGTTGGCGATAGGCATAGTCGCTGCGCATGGCCGCTTCGCGCAGCTTTGCCATGTTGGCGAGCACTTCAGGCGTGTAGGCAGCCTTGACTGCCTCAGCAGCCTGGGCGTCCGTAGCAGGGCCAGAAAGGTGCTGGGCCCACGCTGAGGCGGTGGGGCTCAAGGCGAGCAGGCTTAGGGTGAAAAGGGTGAAAAGGGTTAAGAGGGTGAACTGGGTGAACTGGGTGAGGAGAGTGGCGACGGTAGGGCGAGCGTGCAGGTTCACAGTGATCTCCACGGGCTGCAAGGGTTCTGTTAAGCATCGCAGATTTTGCGGTGGAGCGGGGGCACGGTGTCGGCTGGCGGGCACAAAAAAAGCGGCCCCTTGCGGGGCCGCCCCAAAAGAGGCTGTCTGGGTGGGAGTTTAGGCGGGGTATGTCGAAGTTTGGGCAAGCAGTCAGTGGAGATGAGGGGCGAAACGCAAGGCCTCTTTTCAGTAGTACCTAGAGCACGTGCAGAACCAAACTGGGAAAGCTCTGCGCGCTTACGGGGACCAAATCGGGAAAAATCGTGATAAATCTGCGATTTTCAGCGATTCCCAGTCTTGCGGCAGCTCCCTCTAAAGCCGCCGCAAATCCAATCTAAGCGGAAACCGTTTGCATAACACTGGCACGAGCGGTGGAAACTCTCACCATTCGTGTGGGGGGACTGCACAAACGGATAGTCCACCAATGGCCGGGCGGATGGCACTTGAGGTGCATAGGGTTGGGCGGGTTGGGCGGAGATTTGGGCGGGGCTTGGGCAGAAGGTTGGTCGGAAGGTTGTGCAGAAGGTTGTGCAGATCACGAAAAAAGGCGGCCACGGAGGGCCGCCATCAGGTTGTTGCGCGAGGCGTGGAGGCTACGCTTGCGTGTTGTTGCCAGCCACCGTGCGCAGCTTGCCGGGTAAAAAGTGATACGGCGGCCAGGGACCGCTGATTTGCAGTTCGCAGTCGCGGAACTGCTTGGCAGCGATGGTGAACCTGTTTTGGTATTTTTCGATGGACTTGGTGTCAATCAGGTGGGCGATATCGAGCAGCATTCCGTCGGCGTTGACCTTTTTGCAGGTAATCTCTTCTTCCAGAGGGCTGAAGAGCCTATGCACCTGCACAGAAAGGGCCTTGGCTTTGGTTTGGCGCTCACGCTGGCGCTGAGCGCGCTCGCGCAATTTAGTGAGGTACTCGCCGCCGACGCTGGAGGGAAGTTCAATATCGGTCATAGCGCCCTTCATGCCATCGCGAACGATGAGTTTGAGGCGCATTTCGGCTTTGCCACGCAAGCGATCCACGCTTTCTACAAAGGCCTTGCGATTGGTGCGCACGGCTTGGCGGAGGGATTCATCGCTGTCGAACACGGTTCCAAAACGGAAAGGAAGCACGGTACCGCTGCGGAAGCAGTGGCTGACCACGCGGGCGTGCTCGAGCATAGCCTTTTCGGGCAGCAGGCCTTGGTTCTCAAGTTCACTGACGACTACGCTGAAATCACCGCTGGGATAGCTGAATACGGGAGAGTTTTCGATGCCTTGAGCGCCGTCCAAAAGACAAGGGCGGCGGCTGCGGACTCCATGGTTGAAGTGCTGCTGTTCAGTGATGCAGTACGCGTACCACGCCATGCAGTTTTTCCACCTTTTGCCGGGCCGTTGAGAACCGTCCCGGTTATGTCAAAACCGACTCGTGCCTGGAGAAATGAGTCCCAGATAGACAGCTTATAAAATTTTGATGAATTCTAACCAGAGCCGAGACTGGAGGCATATAGCACCAGGCCCAATTCGGATATTAAAGCGGATTCATGAGTCTTTGCAACCTTTTGCACAGCAAAAGCATCACTGTGCGCCCTGGTTTGCACCCAAAAAGCGAGGCTAACTGGTTTGCACTATGTTGCAGAAAAGACACACTGAGGTGATAGGGCCACGTGCGGAATGGTGTTGCACAAAATTATGCAAGTGAATGCAGGCTTAGGGGGTTAACGAATCGGTCAGCGCTTTTTGGCAGCGCTCTTTTTAGCCGGGGCAGCCTTGCGCGCATTCGCGGATTTCGGCTTGGTGGGTGCGGTTTTAGGGGCCACAATCTTTTTTTCTGCTTTCTTTGCCGGAGCCGGTCTTTTCTGCTCGCTTGCCTGGGCTGCACGGGCTGTGGCGCGAGCGGTGGCACGCTCTGCGAGAGCCATTGATACCACCCGCTGCATCTCGTCCACGGGGGCGGGTTTACCCGTCCAGATCTCAAACTGACGCGCGCCCTGATGCACGAACATCTCGGAACCGGGGATGATCGCCAGGCCCTTGGCTCGGGCCATTTTCACCAGCGGGGTCTCTGCTGGGTCGTAAACCATCTCAAACAGGATGCGGGCGTTGATTTCCTCGGGTTGCAGCGGCGATTCGTTCGACTTATCCATGCCCACCGGTGTGGCGTTGATGATGACGTCGAATTGCAGCTTTTTGAGGTCGGCGCGTTTGGCGATTTTGGCGCCAGCCTGACGGGCGAGCTTTTGAGCTTTCTCTGGGGTGCGGTTGCAGATAAAAACTTCGGCACCGCGCTCGGTGAGGGCAAAAACAGCGGCGCGGGCTGCGCCTCCGGCACCCAGCACCAAAACCTTCAAGCCTTCCACGGGCAGGCGATTTTGCAAAGGCCGCAGCACTCCGGCGGTGTCTGTGTTAAAGCCGTAGAGTTTGCCATCCTGACCGCGTACCACGGTGTTGCAAGCACCGGTTTTCTGGGTATGAACGTCAGAGTTGTCGAGGTGTTCCACGATGGCCTGCTTGTAGGGCATGGTCACGCTGAAGCCCTGAATGGGGATTTGGCGGACGCAGGCGAGAAAGTCGTCAAGCTTCTTGGCGTGCAGCGGTAAATAAACGGCATTGACGGTCTCGCGGCGAAGGGCAGCGTTCATGATGGCGGGCGAGAGCGAATGGCTGACCGGGTCGCCCAGCACACCGTAGACCTTGGTGGCGGCGTCCACTTGATCAATCCGGTACACATCATGCAGGGTGCGGGCGGCAACTTGTCCGGGAGCAGTCTCTTCGCCAGCCGTGGCGGCGGCAAAGGTAAAGATGCTGCCTCCGCGAACGGCGAGAATCCGGCTGATGATGCCTTGCTCGCCCATGCAGACGCCCAGCATCTGGTGATGCTCGCCCTGTTCTTCCAGAAAGCGCATCATCTCCACGTTGTCATGCAGACAGGTAGCGGTGGAGACGACTTTGTAAAAGTCGGCAGGCAGACTTTGCATGAGCGAAAAATGCTCGCGCAGCTTGCGCGTGGATTTGTAGTCGTGGAAGGAGAGGATGACTGCCGTCTGCTCCCGCAGCTTGTTGATATGCGCAGGTTTCAACTGAGACGCAGTCTCCAGTTCGAGGTCCACCATATGGCAGGCCAATGAGGCCGCCTTGTTCAGGATTTGCATCTGCGCCTGAATGGTGCCTTTGAACTTGCCACCGCCCACCGTGCGGCGGCACGTGGCTACGATGACCGCCTCGGGATGGAGTTCGAGGAACGGACGCAGGCGCGGAAAAATCTGCGGGGGATCTTTCAAGTAATCGAGGCGCAGTTCGAGGAAGGGATTCTCCCGCACCAGTGCTTCCGCCTTCTCGATCATGGCGGCGGGGTCATCTGCAATGACCGCGACACAGACGCGGGGGAGGCGGCGAGTGTTGATCCGCGACAATCGAATTGGGCCGGTACTCATCAGATTGAAACCGCCAGCGCAGCGAAAGGAATACACGTTCCGCCACGGACGGAGATGGCGCGAATATTACAGGTGTGAGCCTGTGGATGCAACCCCCGGGGGCGAGGACGTCTATGACTCGACAACTATGCTCGACAAAGGCGGCACCCAAAACAGCCGGGCTGGAAGGCCAAAAACACCCTCCCCTTGGGTAACTTGAACGGGTGGCGGGGAGGTGATAGCGTCCGCTTAAGGGCGGGTGTGAAGCCCCGTGGGGAGGCTCGCAAGATGGCTCGCAAAATGAACAAAACAGGTATTTTAGCTTCGATTGTGGCGTTGGTGCTAGGGGTGGGTTTCGGGGCGCAAATGGGGCTGGCGCAAGCTACTGGCGGTGAAAATGGGGTGGTGCCGGGGGCACCAAAGGACGCAGCGGCGATCACGCATCCCGTGGCGCGTATGAAGACGCCAACCTATGCGGATGTTTATTGCGCTGGTTTTATTGCGCCCAAACCGGCGGCAGCGTGGCAGGGAGCGGCTGTGTCATCTGGGCCGGGGGCGGGTGCTGGCTTTGCGGCTGGCGGGGTGCACACGCCGAACACCACCAAGTTTGTGAATGGCGACCTAATCTATCTGGCGGGCGCGGGCTATCAGGTGGGGCAGCGGGTGATGCTGGTGCGGGAGCTAAGCCACTACGAGCGGTTTGCGCTGTTCCCGGAGCAGGCGGCGCAGATTGCGGCCGCCGGGCGGCCTTATGCTGATTTGGGGCAGGCGCGGGTGGTGGATACGCGCAGCAAGCTGGCGATTGCGCATGTGGACTACACCTGCGAGCCGATGGCTCCCGGTGATGTGGTTCTGCCGATGGAAGAGCGCGGCCAGCCGGAGCCGCAGGAGCCGTTTGCGTTTGATCGCTTCGCCCCGCCGGGCAACGGGCTGAGGGGTAGGATTCTGCTGGCACGGGATTCTGATGAACTTCTGGGCACAGGGGCGGCGGTTTACTTAAATGTGGGCGAGGGGCAGGGGGTGAAAGTCGGCGATCACTTCCGCATTCGGCGGGCGTATGCCGCAGACTTGCGGGATGCTGCGGACTCACTCAGCTTTATGGCAGAGAATGGCGAAGTGAACCAGAAGCACACGCCGAAGATCGAGCCGGGAAACACGTCAACGGGTAGTGGGGCCAGTGGGGCACAGACTTCGCGGAAGAAACGCAATCAGCAGCCGGTGATTGATGTGTCGGACTTACCCTCGCGTGGACTGGGCGAAATGGTGATTGTGCATGTAACTGCCACTAGTGCCACGGGCGTCATTGGCTTCGCGCTCGAAGATATCCATGTAGGGGATGAGGTAGAGCGGGAGTAAGGCGTTCGCGCTAGAACGTAAAAGAAAGACCCCACCCTAAGCGCAAAGAACGCGCTTAGGGTGGGGCACCCGGCGCAGGATGGAGTACCCGGTTGGAATCCCCAACTGACTAGGTGGTTGCCACAGGACTCACCATGCGTACGGCATGCTGTATCTTGGAAATCGCAGACAAGTGGTACTGTAAGTAGATTTCCGTGAAGAAAAAGGTCATGACGCCGCTGAGTTTGTAAGGTGCGCCGAGGTCAGAGTAGGCTTGTTCGATGGCGCTTTTTACTTCAAAGCGAGGCATGATGAACAGGATGCTTGCCGCGAAAATCATGAGCGGAAACAGAAGCACCAGCGTGCCTTCTTGTTGTTTGACTCCTGGGGAGAAGATGGTGACGAGGGCTCCAAGAAGAAAAAGCGGCATACCAATCCAGTAAAGCTGCATTGCCTTGCAAGAAGCGTCCACACGTCGCGCCCACTGCGCCTGCACGATAGCCCATGGAAAAGTGAACAAGAAACTCAAGATGGACGACAGCACCAGCACAATGGCCCAATGAAGATCGGGTGCGTTTGCCGTTGTGATGCCTGCGTAGCCCGCGGTGGGCTGAATCGCAGGCTCGGCTGGCGCGGCAGCTACGGTGTATAGGGGCACCCATGCGGAGCAGTTTTCTTCGCGCGCCATGTCAGTGGGTGCGATGTTACCGGTGCCTAGATAGCGACGGATATCTTCGATCGAATATGGGCCAAACTCCTGCTTGCCTCGCCGAACAAAGTACTTCATAACTCTCCTCTGGAAAATTGAGCCTGTACCCTCGAGCAACTGTGGCTGGCGCTGAGAGTACGGGAAGTCGAGTAAGTTTGCAAGAAGTTAGTGTGGGGCACCATGCGCGGTTCAGCTAGCAACGAAAGACCCCACCGTAAGCGCAAAGAACGCGCTTAGGATGGGGCACCCGGCATGCGGCTTTACTTCTTCGCTGAACTGGCTTGCGAACTGGCTTGCGAACTGGCGTGCGAATTGGCTGGCGGCGGCGGAGTGGCGCGCGGCGCGCGGCTTAGCACGAAGCTCTGCTTGCGGCTGGGGTCGGCACCGTGCTGCACCTGTCCCCAGAAGGCACGGAAGTAGTCAAAGGCGCTATAGAGGCTCAAGGCGACCATCACCCAGATGGAAATCACGGCGATCCAGTGCACGGGCAGAAAAATGCTGAAGCCAGCCGGCACCACGACTTCGCTGGGCGCAGTCAGCGGATTGGTCCACGGAAAGAACTGCCAGCTAAACCAGCGATGGTCGAGAATGCAGGCGACGACGGAGACGATCTGCACCGTCATTTTGGCTTTGCCGAGGTCGCTGGCGGCGATGGTGTAGCCCTCGTTGGCGGCGATGGTGCGCAAGCCACTCACCAGAAATTCACGGGCCACGATGATGACCGCGATCCAGGCGGGCACCATGTCTGAATTGAACTGAACCAAGGCGATGAAGACGGCGCATACCAGCAGCTTGTCGGCAAGCGGGTCGAGCAACATGCCGAGGGTGGTGACCTGATTATTACGGCGGGCGAGGTAGCCATCAATGCCATCGGTGATGGAGGCAAGGATGAAGATGGTGCTGGCCACCAGCTCCTTAATGCCGAAGACGCTGGAGAGTTCGGCACTGGCCAGGAGCCAGATGATAAGCGGCACCGCCACGATGCGCGAGAACGTTATGGTGTTGGGCAGATTCACAATGCGCGCATCGGTTGCAACTGGTGGAACTGGTGGAACTGGTTGAACGGTTGAGATGGAAAGTCTAGAGGCTGATTATTACGCACAGCGAAGAACGGAGCAACCGCAAGAGTGCTTGCTGGTGGAAACGAATGGCCGCTGATGAGCAGGAAGGGGCAGGTTTGCAGCGAAACGCCCCGCCCAAGCGGGGCTTGGGCGGGGCGTTTCGGGGCGACCGGACATGATTCGGTTAGCCGTTCTTCTGGCCGAAGGCCTGGAGCAGCGATGCACCCATAGACATGAGGTCAGTGCCCGCCGCGGGAGCTTGGCCGTTGGGCGTGACGTGATTGATGACCATAGGCAGCAACTGTGCCATGACCGTATGAGCGATTTCTGGCGAGATTCCGGCTTTGGCAGCGAAAGAATCGAGTAGGCCGCTGTTGCCGAGTGCGCTTTGAATCTGGTCGCCAGAGATGGGAGCATTGGGGCCGCCGCCAACCCAAGAGCTAAAAGCGCCGCCGAGGCCGCCTTGTTCAAAGGCGGATGCCAGACCCTGAACGCCTCCGGGATGTTCGTTAATAGCCTGCAGCAAGGCACCGGCTGCGCCTCCCATGTTGGTGCCGCCAGCCTGACTTTGGCCACCGAGGAGGCTACCAATGCCTCCAGCGAGATCGTCGAGCAAACCCATAGTGTTCTCCTAGAAATAAATGCAGCGTGAAGTGGGTGGTTGAAGAGCTGTCCGGCAGAGTTGCCTTCTTGCATTCTGCGGGACAGAGCGATTCGGAAGAGTGGACGCTACTTCTGTTTGGCGATCACCTTGGTGGCAATTTTCTTGTAAGTGGCCGCAGGGATGATCTTCTTCTTGGTGAGATCGGTCTTGGCCTTGTAAGGACGACCGTCAATGATCTTCTGCGAATAGGCATCGCCGATACCGGGCAACGCGGAGAGCTGCTCTTTGGTGGCCGAGTTCAGGTCAACCAGATCGGCCATCGGTGCGGCGGCCGGGGCGGCCTTGGTGGGTTTGGCTTTTGCTGGCGCCGCGGCGGCTTGGGCAAAGCCCATGCTGCCAAGGAGGCCAAGAGCCAGGACGGTTGCGAGCATGCGAGCGAAAAATGAAGGATTCATGGGGATCCGTTACTCCTTTTTGGCAGCGGAATAGCCAGCGGCCTTGGCTTCGGCTTCAGTCATGAACTTGCCTTCTTTGGTCTTGCCGTACCACTGGCCGCCCTTATGGTAAACCTTGGTGTTGGTGTTTACCCAGACCTTGCCAGAGGATTTGGCGGAGGCGATATCGGCGTCGGAAGCATTGTTGGCCGGAGCCGGAGCTTTTTTGGCGGCGGGCGCGGCTTTGGCGGGCGCGCCAGCGGCGGCGGGGGTAGCAGCCATCGGCTTGGCCATTGGAGCGGCAGCGGCAGCCGGAGCAGCGGCAGGTGCAGCGGCAGGAGCCGTAGCTTCGGCAGCCTTCTTTGCCTTCTTGGACTTCTTGGGAGTGGTGTTGGCGTCAGCAGCCTTGGCGTCAGTGGTGGTGGCATCTGCGGCGGCGGCGGTATCGTCAGCAGCCTTTTTCTTTTTCTTGGCGAAGGCCGGGTCGGCGGAAACAGCAAAGGCTAGGCCGAGGACGATCAGTGCGGCCAGACTGCGGTGAAATAGACTCTTCATGGTGTGTACGTTCTCCTCGTTTGAAATTTCCCCCAGCAAGCAAAACCCAGCGTGACGATGCAAAAACACTGAGGCTAGGCAGCGCCAGACGCTCCCCATTGGGTGCCGAGGGGAAGGCTTGGCGAACCGGCAGGGCGGCATCTACCGGCTCTGCGGGCCTGTTTGACAAGGGCGACTAATGATGCCAGCCGCGGGACGCGGAGTCAACTGCGGAATGCGGATGCCCCCGAAACAGTGTGGCCCACCTGCCAAGATGCGGGTGGGCCAAAGGGTGTTGTTCACAGGGCAGAGCCGGTACTAAGCGTACAGGCCGCGCTGTTTGAGGGTGTAAGCCACGCGGTCAATCGCCAGCATGTACGCAGCAATGCGGTTGTTGACGTTGTGCAATTCGGCATACTTCACCACGTTTTCAAACGAGCTGCGCATGATGTGGTCAAGTTCTTCGTTGACTGTGGATTCCTTCCAGAAGTAGCCCTGGCGATCCTGCACCCACTCGAAATAGCTGGCGGTGACGCCGCCCGCGTTGGCGAGGATGTCGGGAATCACAAAAACCTTGTTGGCAGCGAGAATGTCATCGGCGGCAGCGGTGGTGGGGCCGTTGGCACCTTCCACCAGAATCTTGGCCTTGATTTGGGCTGCGTTCTGGCTGGTGATGACGTTTTCTGTGGCAGCGGGCACCAATACATCGCAGTTGGACGTCAACAAGTCGGCAGTGGAGATTTCGTCCCCGCCCGGGAAGCCGTCGAAGGTTTTGTTGGCAGCGTGGTAAACGAGCAAAGCTTCAATATCAATACCCCTGGGATTGATGACGCCACCGCCGATTTCGCCGACGCCAATGACCTTGTAACCGGCACGGTGCATCAACTTGGCGGCGTTGGAGCCCACGTTGCCGAAGCCCTGCACAATCACCGTCGTATCAGGGCGGCTCATGCCGAGCTTCTTGATCGCTTCATCAGTCACCACCCAGACGCCACGTCCGGTGGCCTCTACGCGACCACGCGATCCGCCAATGTTGATCGGCTTGCCGGTAACCACGGCGGTCACGGTGCGGTGCATATGCATGGAGTAGGTATCCATGATCCATGCCATAGTCTGCGAATTGGTGTTCATGTCGGGTGCGGGGACGTCTTTGTCTGGCCCGATGAAGTCAATGATCTCCGCGGTATAGCGGCGGGTCATGCGCTCCAGTTCACCTTGCGACATCTGCTGGGGGTTGCAGATGACGCCGCCCTTGGCGCCACCGAAGGGGATATCCACCACGGCGCACTTCCACGTCATCCAAGCAGCCAGAGCGCGGACTTCTTCAATGCTGACGTCCGGTGCATAGCGGATGCCGCCTTTGCCGGGGCCGCGCGCTACAGAGTGCTGAATGCGATAGCCAGTGAAGACTTCAATGGTGCCATTGTCCATGGCAACAGGAACGTAAACGGTGATTTCACGGCTGGGAAGACTGAGGATCTTCCACAGGCCTGGATCGAGGTTGAGTTTTTGGGCTGCGAGCTCGAAACGCGCGGATTGCGCCTTCCACGGATTAGTTTCTTGCGAAGCAAAATTACTCATAATGAACTCCGGATTATGCCGCGTGATGAATTACTAGAGGCCATCCCTGAGGCTCGAGAAGACGATGCCGGGCGAGGGGGGCACACAAACACTGGAGTATAGAGAGGAGAGTCGGGGCTGTGCAAGTGCATGGGGTGGTACGTAGGTGGTCGTTGGGGTGGGGTGGGGCGTTACTGGCACCATTCGATGGATGCGAATCCATGTATGCGATCGCGCCAAGAGTGCCCGCATAACCGGACAAGGAGTGTGGGGTAGGACGGAGATTTGTGTACGCATAATAAACTTGTATAGATACAACGCTATTGACTTCTTAGCGCACAACGGAATAAACTTGCGTAGACAACTCGTAATATACTTGTATTCACTCGAGCCGTAGGTCGGAATAGCGAGGGACACCAGCGCCATGGCAACGCCCAACGAAAAGCTCGCCGCATCGCTGAGTCAGCTCCGGGAATTGCAGAAGGGCGGGCGGCGGGTGTTCCGCTCGGCTGAGCTTAGCCGGGTTCACCGGGAACGGCTGTTGCGGAACGGCTTTCTGCAAGAGGTGATGAAGGGGTGGGTGATCTCTTCCGGTCCCAGCGCCCGCTTGGGCGACAGCACCCCGTGGTACGCCTCATTTTGGGAGTTTTGTGCCCGCTACTGTGACCAGCGCTTTGTGGAGGGCTGGTACCTTTCGCCCGAGCAGTCGCTGCTGCTTCATGCCGAGCAAACGGCAGCGCCACTGCAGGTGGTGGTTTTCGCGCTCAAAGGCGCCAACAATGCCATCCCACTGCTTTTTGGGACGTCACTGTACGACTTAAAGCAGATGGAGATGCCACCGGAAGAGGATTTGGAAGTAAGGGATGGGCTGCGGATTTTTAGGGTGGCTGCAGCGCTGGTGAAGGCGTCGGAAACATTTTTCTTTCGCCATCCCATCGAGATGAGGGTGGTGGTCGCCAGCATTCGGGATGTTTCGGGTCTGTTACGGCGGCTATTGAACGGCGGACATTCGAGTAAGGCGGGGTCACTGGCGGCGGCATTCCGCCGCTTTGGCCGCGCAGAGTTGGCAGATGAAATTGTGACGACGATGAGAGATGCTGGCTATGTGGTGCGGGAGCGCGACCTGTTTGAGCAGAAACAGGCAGTGGCCGTGTTGCGTCCGAGTACGCCGCCGATTGTGGTGCGGATGCAGGTGATGTGGGAGGCGATGCGCGAAACCGTGCTGGCGAGCTTCCCAAAGGCACCGGGCTTGCCGAAGCGCGCAGGCAGCTATCTTGGTTCGATTGACGAAGTGTATGGACACGATGCTTACCATTCGCTTTCGATTGAAGGCTACTCGGTGACTCCACAATTGATCCAGAAAGTGGGGCACGGAGATTGGGATCCTGAGCACCACGAGGATGACCGGCGGAATCGCGATGCGCTGGCAGCGCGTGGCTATTTCCAGGCATTCCAAAGGGTGAAGGTGGCCGTGGCAGAGGTGATTGTGGGTGGGGATGCTGGCTCAGTAGCTGGGGTTGAGCATCGCGGCTGGTACCGCGATATGTTTCAGCCTTGCGTTGCGGCGGGTCTGATCTCTGCCGGGGCGCTGGCGGGTTACCGAAACGAGGCCGTGTATCTGCGGACGTCGCGGTATGTGCCACCGCGTTGGGAAGCGGTGCGGGATGCCATGCCCGCGCTGTTTGACCTGCTGTCGCAAGAACCCGAACCCGGCGTGCGCGCGGTGCTGGGACACTGGCTGTTCGGCTATGTGCATCCTTACCCGGATGGCAATGGTCGCATGGCGCGCTTTGTGATGAATGTGATGCTGGCTTCCGGCGGCTACCCGTGGACAGTGATTCGGGTAGAAGACCGCAGGAAGTACCTGGACGCACTGGATGCAGCAAGCATTCACATGGAGATTGGGCCATTCGCGAGCTTTGTGGCGGAGCGAGTGGTGGAGGCGAAGGGCTGAAATAGCCGGCAAGGGAAGTGTGCGGGGAAGGCGGTGGGGTGCCTTCCCCGCAATTGCGGTGTTAGCGGATGCCGACTCCGTACAGGTAATCATAAGAATTGCCTGGATTGAGCGGCAGCGCCGTACTGAAGGAAGCGAAGAGCAAGGAGTTGTTCTGGAAGGTGACGAACACGTCCTGCTGTTCGGAGGCAGTGGTGATGCGGAAGGTAAATAGACCGTTACAAGGATTGGTGAGCTTGCCCGCGCCTTGCAAGTAAGCGGTGTCGGCTACGGGGGTGAGGGTGGTCTGGACGATATCGTTGCCTTGCTCGTCCTGCACGGTGATTTCTCCCGAGGGCGTGATGGCGATGGTGGCTTTGCCAAGGCTGGCTGTGCCGGTTTCTACGTTACCTTGGCCGGTGCGAGCTCCAGTCTTTTGGTAAAAGAGCGCCTTGTAAGTGCCCGCGAAGGAAGAGTCGAAGTCTTTACTGGCGGCCTGTTGCAGACCTAGAATTGCGCCATTTGGCGTATCTACTGCGAACACTCCGTTGGCAGTTCCGAAGACGTAGTCGAAGCCGCCCTGATCCCCGGCTATTTTGATGAACGTGCCCGAAGGATCGTTTTGGAAGTTGGTGCTGGGGAAGCCGCCGGAGTGGAATGCGCTCTGGTTGGAGACCGAACCGTAAGGCCAATACGAGTTGTTGGTGACGTTGCCCAAGGCATCCAGTGCAACCGAGCCCACTTCCAGCCCTCCGGAGGCGGTGCGAAATTGCATGTAGTTGTAGGTGTTATTAGCCCAAGTCGCGATACTGATGGGGCCGGAGTTCACGGCGGTAATGAGCGCTGGTGTGTCATGGCCGGGGCCAGTCTTGGCGGCTTGAATCAGCAGCGCGTACTCAGGCACCTCATAGGCGGCCACCAGATTCCCGGCCGGATCGGCAAGCGTGTAGGTGCCGTCCGAATTGACCGTGAAGGGAACGGTGCCGCTGTCGCCGTTGGAAACGTTGGTGTACGCGATGGTGCTGGCGGTGGCGTCAATGGTGATGGAGAGGAAGTCCCCAACCGAGGCCGTGCCGTTGTACTTGCGGACAGCGTGAGCGGGCGCGGTGTTTGCGATATGGGTGCCGCATCCGGAAGACATCAGCAGCACGGCTGCGATAACCTTCAACTTGAACAACTGGCGAAACCTGAGACCGGAAAGGTTGGGATGCAGCATCGTGGCACCTCTTTCACTCAAAGGATGTATCGGCTCAAAAGGGAGCGACCATTGGTTACCTAGGGGAAGCGGGCGGGTAATGCCATTGGGGCTGCGGCACCGGGTTTCTTATAATCAAAGGGACGCAAGGCTGCGCTGTTGGCGGGGAACAAGAAGGGAAGGGAATGGTTCCGGAGTTCAAAGAGTTTGCGCGCTTGGCGCGCGAGGCCACACTGGTGCCGGTGGTGAAGTCGGTGTCAGCAGACTTGCTGACGCCCGTGTCGGCGTTTTTGGCGATCGCGGGGTCGGGTTCCGAGTCTGACGACAAGGCCGAACCCCATGCCTTTTTGCTGGAGTCGGTAGAGCGGGGCGAGCAGATTGGGCGGTACTCGTTTCTAGGGGTGCGGCCGTACATGCGGCTACGGGCGGAGGGCCAGCGCATTGAGCTTTGGCGGGGTCGCCGTCGCGAACTTCGCACGGGGAATGTATATGAGGTGGTTCGCGATTTGCTGGGCGAGCACAGCTGTGCCCAAGTGCAGGGGCTGCCGCCGTTTACAGCGGGTGCAGTGGGGTATTTTGCCTACGATGCGGTGCGCCAACTGGAGCAGTTGCCAGACTTTGCAAAGCGCGATGTGGCACTGCCGGACGCGGAGTTGATGTTCTTTGACAGGCTGCTGGCTTTTGACCATCTGCGGCACCAGATTCACATTGTGGCGGCGGCGGATGTGCGGCGAGAGAGTCCGCGCAAAGCCTACGACCGCGCGGTAGCGGATATCGCCAAGCTGGAGCGGCGACTGGGGGCCGGGCTGAAGTCACTACGCTGGACGGAGAATGCGGCGAAGCGAGGGGCGTTCGAGGGGAAGAAGACGCCTGCGATGAAGATTAAGGCTGCGACTTCGCAAGCGAAATTTGAGGCGGGGGTGCTGCGGGCCAAGGAATACATTGCGGCAGGCGATGTATTCCAAGTGGTGCTCTCGCGGCGGGTGGAGTTTGAGCCGGCCGTGGCGCCGTTCGATCTGTATCGTGCCTTGAGGACAGTGAACCCGTCGCCGTATATGTACTTTCTGCGGACAGGGGAAGTAGAAGTACTAGGCAGTTCGCCGGAAATGCTGGTGCGAGTGACTACTAAGCCAGACGGGGCGCGCAAGTTAGAGTACCGGCCGATTGCGGGGACGCATCCCCGGGGCAAAGATGAAGCGGAAGACACTGCGCTGGCAGCGGCGATGCTGGGCGACGAAAAGGAACGCGCCGAGCACGTGATGTTAGTGGACTTAGGAAGAAACGACTTAGGTAGAGTGAGTCAGTATGGGTCAGTGAAAGTGGCGGACTTGATGCGAGTGGAAAAGTATTCGCACGTGATGCACCTAGTGTCGTCGCTGGAGTCAACTTTGCGGCCCGAGCTTACTGCACTGGATGCGATGGCCGCGTGCTTTCCGGCCGGAACCTTAAGTGGCGCGCCCAAAGTACGCGCCATGCAGATTATTGATGAGCTAGAGCCAGTACGGCGGGGCATTTATGGGGGATCGGTTTTGTATGCGGATTTTGCTGGCAATCTTGACTCGTGCATTGCGATTCGCACCATTGTGATGAAGGATGGCAAAGCCTACTTACAAGCAGGCGCTGGCATTGTGGCGGATTCGGATCCGGCGACGGAGTATCAAGAGACGGTGAACAAGGCGAAGGCACTCATGCGGGCGGTGGAAATGGCGAGAACCGCGGGCAGGAGTTGAGCAGCGCCGAACAGCTAACAAACAGCTAACAAACAGCCGCATCTTCTCCTCGAAGATGTTGGATGACGGGTGGGGTTTGCAGTGGGACGCCGATCACTTCTTCTACGCTTGTGGGTTCAGTGCTTGCAGGTTCCGCTGCCGATGCTAGTAATGCCTCCAGAGACTCTAGCCAGAGTATCTGCGAGTTGAATACGCGGCCGAAGTTGCGCATGACTGATTCCTGCACGGGGGCCAGGTCTATCTCGCGGCCTAACTCAGCGGTCATGCTGGTTACTGCTTTCTCTGTAATGCCACATGGGACAATCAAACGGAAGTAGTCGAGCGCGGTAGTTACATTGAGCGCGAAGCCGTGGGTGGTGACGGCGCGGGCGATGTGTACGCCGATGGCGGCAATCTTACTTTCAGGGGTAGACTGCGTCCACACACCAGTGCGGCCCTCGACGCGATGGGTTCCGATGCCGAAGTCGGCGCAGGTACGGATGAGTACTTCCTCGACGCGGCGGACAAACGCAACCGCGCCCAGCGTCTTTGAGGGTAGGGTGGAGTCGGGCTGCGGAAAGCTGCGCAAGTCGAAGATGGGGTAGCCGACTAATTGGCCGGGGCCGTGGAAGGTGACGTCGCCGCCGCGGTTGGTTTCGTACACGGCGATGCCGCGCGCGGCAAGCTGCTCGCGAGAAGCGAGAATGTTGCTCTCTGCCGTCCCTAAAGCCTGAGCGTTGCGGCCCAAGGTGATGACCGGCGGGTGCTCGAGCAGAAGTAGCGTGTTGGGGATGCGGTTCTGTTTGCGCAGATCGGCGAGCGTCTCCTGTAAGTGCGTGGAAGTCGCGTAGTCGAGCAGGCCGAGTTGCAGGACGGCAATCACCAGTTTAGTTTCAAGGTTCAAGCGCAGGGTTGCAAGTGCCGCGACCCGCTAGCCAGTCGAGGCCCCGCCATGCTCGGCGAGTTTGCGTTCTGGCAGAAAATACGAGAGTGGGACGAGCACGAAGATGGCATACGCGGCGTAGATGTGCACAAAAGCGAGGGCGACGGTGGAGGCGTAGAGGGTCGAAAAGAAGAGGCTTTTGTGGAACATACGGTCGTTGTAGTCGCGCAGTTCGCCGTCGCATTCGTGCTGGTGGTTCACCACCCATGGGAGCAGAGTAAAGGCATAGGCGGTGCAGGCCAGCACCCCGCCGTAAAGCGCAACCGGGAGCGGCGCTTGGTGGTTCTGGCCAAGATACGCAGTGGCGAAGGGAATCAGCGACATGCAAAGCAGCAACAGGTTGTTCGACCACAGTAGAGGCGCATTGGCATGACGGGCATGGTGCATCAGGTGATGATGGTTGACCCACATGATGGCGACCACCGCAAAGCTGAGCGTGTAGCTGAGCATTACAGGTAGAAGCTTGAGCAGGGCGAATAAAGTGGTGTCAGAAGGCGTGTGAAACTCCAGCACCATAATGGTGACGATGATGGCAATGACGCCGTCGCTGAAGGCTTCGATGCGGGATGTAGTCATGGATTCCGACAAGTATAAGGGGCAGCCATTCGGCCGCCCCTTAAGGTTGAGTCAGTTTACGCGTTGATCGCCATGCCAAACACGCTATTGGCCCCATCCAGCATGGCTTCGGCCAGCGTGGGATGGGCGTGGATGGTCCAAGCCAACTCTTCGGCGGTGGCCTCCAGTTCCATGGCGACGACAGCTTCTGAGATGATTTCCGTTGCCTGCGGGCCGATGATGTGGACTCCAAGTATTTCGCCAAACTTCGCGTCGCTCACGATCTTCACAAAGCCTTCGTGGGACCCGACGATGCTGGCGCGTGAGTTGGCGGTGAAGGGAAACTTACCCACCTTCACTTGATATCCGGCTTCTTTTGCTTTTGCTTCTGTCAGGCCGATACTGCCGATTTCGGGATGGCAGTAAGTCGCGTTCGGGACGCGACCGGGGACGACGGGCTTGGCGTACTTGCCTGCAATCTTCGCGACGGCGACCATGCCTTCCATGCCACCGGCATGAGCGAGCTGCGGCAACCCGGCGACGATGTCGCCGATGGCGTAGATGCCGGGTTCATCAGTCTGCATCCATTGATCTACTTTAACGAAGCCACGATCGAGCTGGATCTTAGTCTTTTCCAGATTTACATTGTCGGTGCGGGGGCGGCGGCCGATGGCGATTAGAATCTTGTCGGCTTCGAGCTTGGTAGCTTTTCCGTCCACGGTATAAGTGACGGCAATGCCGTCCTTCGTCTTCTCGATCTTATCTACTTTGGCGCTGGTAAAGACGTTGATGCCACGTTTGCGATAGACGCGTGAAAGCTCCTTGGAGATCTCTTCGTCTTCCACGGGAACTACGCGGGGCAGCATTTCCAAAACGGTTACGTCCACGCCAAACGACTTATAGATGGAGGCGAATTCCATGCCGACTGCGCCCGCGCCAACAATCACCAGCGACTTTGGCAGCGCGTTGAGGCTAAGAATCTCGATGTTGGTGAGGATGCGGGTGTCCGGTTCGAGGCCGGGGAGCATACGGGCTTCCGAGCCGGTGGCCACGATGATGTTCTTGGCCTTGATGTAGGCGTTGTCGCCAGCCGCGCCGCCGCCGCCTTCGGTGAATACTTCCACGGTATGGATGCCGTCCTTGGCTCCGCCGGTGAGCCGACCGTAGCCTTGAATGACGTCCACTTTGTTTTTGCGCATCAGGAGCTGTAAGCCCTTGGCATGCTTGTTGACGATGTCTTGGCGGCGTTTTTGCACTGCGGGCCAATTGAGTGTGCGCGCCTCCACGCCCTCAATGCCAAACTCTTTGGCATCTTTCAGGTGATCCCAAAGTTCGGCGTTAAACAACAGAGCTTTGGTGGGGATGCAGCCGACGTGCAGGCAAGTTCCGCCGAGCACATCTTCTTTTTCGATGAGGGCGGTCTTTAGTCCATATTGGCCGGCGCGGATGGCGGCAGTATAGCCCGCAGGGCCGCTGCCTACGATGGCAACGTCATAGATAGTCTCTGGCAAGGTGAATCTCCCAATAGAAAGGATGCAAAAAGGCTTCCCCACGATTCTAGAACAGGGTGGGGGAGTTGTCAGTGTGGGGACGGTGGGGTGGAGGATTCGTGGGTGCGGCGACGCAACAAGGGCAGCCGCGTGGGCTGCCCTTGCAGAGTTGGCGTCTTGGGTCTAGGAATCGCCCAAGGATGGTGCAAGGATGGTGCAAGGCTGGCCTAGGAACGGCCTCCGGCGGCAGCGGAGCGGCGACTAGGCTCCGGTGAGGCAGCACCGCCGCTAGCTTTCGGGTTGGCACCCTGTTTGGCGTGTTTGGCGTGGGAGTGCGCATCGGCGGACAGTTTGAACTGGCCGACAAGGTTTTCCAAATCCTGGGCCAGGGAGGAAAGCTCGTCGCAGGCATTGGCAGAGTTTTGCGCTCCGCGGGATGAGGTTTCTGCCAGTCGGGCGATGTCGGAGATGCTGTTGGAGACTTCCTCGGTGGCGGCGGACTGTTCGGTGGCGGCAGCGGCGATCTGGGTAATCTTGTCGCGCATCTCGTCGTTCATCCGGATGATCGAGCGAAGGGAATCGCCCGCGCGGCCGGTGGTCTGCACACCTTCTTCCACTTGTTTGGAGCCAGCCTCCATAGCGAGCACCACCTGCTGGGTCTCGGTCTGGATGCTGCGAATCTTATCTGCAATCTCCTTGGTGGCGTGGCTAGTGCGTTCGGCGAGCTTACGGACTTCGTCGGCGACGACGGCAAAACCGCGGCCTTGTTCGCCGGCTCGAGCTGCTTCAATGGCTGCGTTCAGAGCCAGCAGGTTGGTCTGGT
This sequence comes from Acidobacteriaceae bacterium, assembly GCA_025356095.1. Classification (GTDB taxonomy): domain Bacteria; phylum Acidobacteriota; class Terriglobia; order Terriglobales; family Acidobacteriaceae; genus JANXUR01. The sequence continues at coordinate 69,112 of JANXUR010000051.1, forward strand.
CGGCGATGTCCTCGATGACGCCGACGATTTCGCCAATCTGTTCCGAGCTGGCACCCAGTTCGCGAATCTTGCCAGCGGCCATGCTGACGGATTCAGAGATACGCTTCATTTCGGCGACGGTGGCGGAGACAACCTGACCGCCAGACTGGGCTGCTTCGGTGGCGGAGGAGGCAGACTCGGCCGCTTGGCGCGTATTGTCAGAAATCTGCGCGACGGTTGAGGCCATCTCTTGCATCGCGGTGGCCACTTGCAGAGTGCGGTCGGTCTGGGTGGTGGCACCCTGAGCCTGCTCCGTGGTGTTGGTTTGCATTTGCTCGCCAGCTTCGGCGACCCGTTGCGCAGTCGCAGAAATTTCTTGCACTACGCCATGCAGATTGTTCTTCATGGTGTTGAGCGCGGCAAGCGCGTCGCCAATTTCATCGTGGGAGGTGACTTCCAGATCGGGCACTGAAAGGTTGTTCGCTGCGATCTCGGCAGCCAGTTTGGCGGCGGCGGAGACGGGCTTGATGACGAACTTGCGCATGAAGAGCAGCACGACGCCGAGGGTCACGACGAGGCCGCCCAGGGCGCCCATTAGAATCACCCACGTGTTGGCCGAGGCTTTGCTATCAAGGGTGCCGGCTGGGGCGGAGACCACAAACGCGCCCTTCAGGTCGCCCACGTGCATGCCTTCTTTGGTGTAGCCAAAGTCGTCTTTGGAGCCAACCGGATCGCCATGGCAGACGAGGCAGTCTTCGGTAAGCCGTACTGGCTGTGCGTAGCGATACATTTCGCCATTTTTATGGGTGGCGCGCTCCCAGTATTCAGTGAGCTTTGTGTCCTTCTCGAATAACTCCAGAGCACGACGCTCAAAATCATCCGGGGCGTGGGCCGGATTGCGTGGGTGCAGCGACGGGGTGCTGAACTGCAGACCCTGAGACTTGGCATATTCGTCGGTCACTTGCCAGGCAACCACCACGGGCACCTGCTTCAAGTCCTTGAAGTGGCCATCCGGCACGTACTGCTTCACGTTGGCGGAAAAATATGCACGAGTGTAGCTGGCCATGCCGTCCGTCTTGCGCAGTACGTCAATGTAGGCAGCTGTGGCTTGGTCGTTTACACGCTTCTGATTCACCAGAAACCCGATCAGCGAGGTAATCAGCAACGAAAGGCCAACAGCCAGACTGACCTTGGCGGTGAGTTTCAGGTTCTTGAACATGCAATGCCTCCGAGCGCACGGCGTCCGCTTGGGGCGACGCCTCGATTGTGCTATCGGCAGAGAAGGGGAGGGTTTGAGGTGAGTCAGTCCGCAGGGGAGTAACGAATGGGCGGAGGTAAGGCGTCTTCAGCCCCGAATCACAGGCAGATGGGGCGCGGCAGTCGAGGAGACTTCACCAGTCAGCCGGGGATCATCGGACACTTCGATGGCGCGCTTGTAAGGTAGAAATCCTGACTTAAGGTAAAAGCTGATTGCTGCCGGGGAGTCAATCGTGCAGGTATGCAGCCACACCCTTGCCGGGCGATGGGCCCACGCCGCGCGGAGCGCCTCAGCCATCAGGTAGCGGCCTGCGCCTTGGCCGATCATGTCAGAAGCCAGACCAAAGCTGGCAATTTCAATGTCGCCGGTATCAGCGAACTGCCGGAGGTCAAGTTCGAGTAAACCGTTGTCAGGTCCATTTTGGGGCGAGGCATTTTGGGGCGAGGCATTTCGGGATAAGGCATAGATCTCGATCTTCGGGTCAAGCAGTATGGCCGAGAGTTCGGCGTCGTTCATTCGTAGGCGGCTGAACCACAACCAATTTTCGCCGACTGAACGGTAAAGCTGGCGGTACCACCCCAGGTCCGGTAGGGCGACCCTGCGGAACGACAGTCCGGCGGGGGGACTTGGCGCGGCTAGTGCGGGCGCGGTTCGCATCTCCAGATAAGTGACCACGGAGGCGATCTTGCCGGGTGCGAGTTCTGTGTAGCCGTCAGGAATCATGGTGGCTTGGAAAATGAAAAAGTTCTAACCCAGCAGCCGCGCCGCATCCTTGGCAAAGTAGGTCAGGATGATGCTGGCTCCGGCACGCTGAATGGCGATGAGAGATTCCATCATCACGCGTTCGCGGTCAATCCAACCATTTTGTGCGGCGGCCTGAATCATGGCGTATTCGCCGGAGACCTGATAGGCCGAAAGAGGCACGTCAAAGCGACGGCGAGCTTCCGCAATTACGTCGAGATAGGCGAGCGCGGGCTTCACCATGATCATGTCGGCACCCTCGGCAAGATCCAGTTCGATCTCGCGCATGGCTTCGCGCAAGTTGGGCGGATCCATTTGGTAGGAGCGGCGGTCGCCGAAGGCGGGGGCCGAATCTGCTGCTTCGCGGAATGGGCCGTAAAAGCCCGAGGCGAACTTGGCGGCGTAGGAAAGGATGGGAGTGTCAGAGAAGCCGCTGCCATCGAGCGCGGCGCGAATGGCGGCGACGCGGCCATCCATCATGTCAGAAGGCGCGATAATGTCAATGCCAGCGCGAGCTTGGGACACCGCGGTCTTGGCCAAGATGGCGAGCGAGGGGTCGTTCTGAATCTCGTAGTCGTCCCCAGACTTCACGATGATGCCGCAGTGGCCGTGCGACATGTACTCGCAGAGGCAGACGTCGCCCATGATGAGCAGGTTGGGCACGGCTAGCTTGATGGCGCGGGCGGCGCGCTGCACGATGCCGTCGTCGGCCCAAGCGCCGGTGGCGGCTTCATCCTTGGCCTCGGGAAGACCGAACAGGATGATGCCGCCGATACCCAGCGCGGCGACCTCGCAGCATTCCTTGACGGCTTCGTCCACTGAAAGGTTAAAGACGCCGGGCATGGAGCCAATGGGCTTGCGGATGCCTTCGCCGGGACAAATAAATAGCGGGTAGATAAAGCCAGCGGGTGACAGGCGGGTCTCGCGCACCAGAGAGCGGAGCGATTCAGTGCGGCGCAGCCGCCGCATACGCGTGATTGGAAAGGCCATGGGCGAATTCTAGCAAAGGTGGGAGGCGGACTGCGGTGCGGACGTTTGCGTCGGCTTCGCGCTGGCATCCGAGGCAGGTGCGGAAAGTGCTTGGGAGATTGGCGTGGCGGCACTACAATCGAGGCGATGCGAATGACCGCACGCAACTGGGCAGTGCTCTCTGGCCTGCTGGTGTTCAGCAGTCTGGTGGTGGTGGTGGTCGCCGCCCCCGGCAGCTATCTGCGGATGTTTGCCGGCGACGTACCTTTTCTGGTCGTGTGCATGATCAACACTGCGATTTTCGCGGCCAACGCGTGGAACAGCCGCGGTCAAATCAGCCTGTTCTGGGCACTGCTTTCGCTGGGCTGCCTGCTGTGGGCCGTGAGCGCCGGAGCATGGGTTTATTACGAAGTTTTGATCCGAAAGCCCATGCCTGAAGTGGACTCGTTGGATGTGGTGTTGTTTCTGCACATGGTTCCTTTCATGGGAGCGGTGGCATTGCGGCCGCATTGGCGGGTGGCGGGTTACGTCTTCTGGTTGCGACTGATTGGCGTCCTCCTCTTGCTGGTTTTTTGGGTCTACGTATACGCGGTGGTGGTGCTGCCTTCAGAGTTCATCGTCCACGAGAGCGGCATCGCTTCCGGGCGGTACGACCTGCTGTACGCGGTAGAAACCGGGGCGGTCGCTGTTCTCCTGCTGTGGTCTACATGGCGAACCCGGGGGGAATGGCGCACGGTTTATGGTCATCTGGCGGGGATGAGCGCGGTCTACTTTGTAGCCGCCACGTTCACGAATTTCGCGATCTCCGGCAAGTATTATTTTTCTGGCGGATTCGGGGATTGCGTCCTGCTCGGTTGCCAGTGTTGGCTGGGGTGGGTTGCGCTGGAGGCGCGGGAGCACCCTGTGCCCGAAGAGAACACCTCGCGCGACACACGCCGATCGGATGTGATCTCGTCGCGTTTGGCAGCGGTGGCGTTGCTCACCGTGCCGGTGGTGGGGGCGTGGACACTCTTCTGGGATCCCTCGCTGCCGAGCCTGCGCTTCTTCCGGTTGGCTGCCACGCTGCTCACCATGACGGTAATGGGTGTGATTGTCTCGATCCGACAACACCTGCAGGAGCGCGGCATGATGCGACTGCTGAAAATATCGGAAGAAAGCTTGCAGCGTCTGCGCAACTTGCAAAGCGAGCTGCTGCAAAAGGAGCGTCTGGCATCGGTGGGCCTACTGGCGGCGGGTGCCGCGCATGAAATTAACAACCCCATTACGGCCATCATGGGCTACTCCGAATTACTGGGAGATCGCGACGACTTGAATCCCGAGGCGCGCGCGTGGGTAATTAAGATTCGCGCCCAAGCCGTGCGAACCAGCGAATTGGTGGCGCGATTGTTGCGTTTTGCCCGGCAGTCGCACGCAGAAAAAGGCCCGGTGGATTTAGCCCAGATGCTGGAGGAGATTGTGCCATTCTTCGAGTTGCAGGCTGGGCCAAGACATGACCGTTTGCTGCTGCAAATCGGTCCGAACTTGCCGCCGGTGTATGGCTCCCGGCCTCAGTTGCAGCAATCAATTGTGAGCATTGTGCAGAATGCTTTTGACGCTATGGAAGGGATGCGTGGAAAGCTAAGCATTGTTGCGACCAATGAAGGCAGGGTGATCCGGCTGGAGTTTCGCGACGAAGGTCCAGGCTTGGCGGAGCCCGAACGCGTCTTCGACCCGTTCTACACCACTAAGCCAGTCGGCAAGGGAACGGGCCTTGGACTGAGCGCGGCCTACGGAGTGATTCAGGAGCACGGCGGCCAGATTACTGCCGAAAACCGCGCAGGTGGGGGAGCGGTGATTGCGGTGATGCTGCCAGCGGCGGTAACGCCTGCCCAGTTTGATGATTTGCGCATTCCGCCAGGGTAGAGGCGCGGCGACGGCGTTCGCCGTTGTACGATCAAGCTGTGAGCACTTCAATCTCTCCGCATCCCATTTTCGACAAGAGCGATAGCAGCACGCGCGTGCTGGAATATGGCGCGCTGCGCGAACTGCTGCGCGGGTACGTCAGTTCGCCGTTGGGTGGCGCTCGACTGGCGGCGCTCGCACCATCGCTGGACCGCGCGTGGATTGTGGCGCAACACGCGCTGACAGCGGAGATTCGTGCTTATCGCCGGGCCGGTGGCCGATTTGAATTCGCCGGGCTGATTGACCCCCAGCAACTGGCGCTGAAGGCGCGCATTGCTGGTTCCGTGCTGGAGCCAACCGAGATTCGCGACCTGCTGCAAGTGCTGGAGCGTGCGGCCGAGTGGCGCGACAACAGCTTGAACCCGCCAGTAAACTTGCGGGGCGAATGGCGCGCTGTGCCTGAGCTTTCTGCTGGCATTGTGGACTTCAATCCGGTGTTGCGATTTTTCCGCGGCAAGATTCTGCCCGACGGCTCGCTCGATGACAAGGCCTCGCCCGAACTGGGGCGCATCCGCCGCGAGATTGATAAGCAGCGCCGCGTGATTGAGGCGTCGCTACGCGCGAACCTGCGTAAGCTGTCAGACGATGGCGTGGCGCAGGATGAGCTGATTACCATTCGCGGCGACCGCTTTGTGATTCCCGTGAAGGTGGAGCAGAGGCGGCGAGTGCCCGGCGTGGTGCATGGCGCAAGTTCGAGTGGTCAGACGGTCTTCGTTGAGCCGATGGAAACAATTGAGCAGAACAACGAACTCGTCCGCCTGTTCGATGAAGAGCAAGGGGAGATTCATCGCATTCTGCTGGAAATGACGCGGCAGCTGGGGACACACGCGGAGGAGATTCTGCGGGCGCGAGACGTGCTGGCCGAACTTGAATTGCAAACCGTGAAGGCACGCTTTGCCGAAGACTACGACTGCGTGATGCCGGTGATGCTGGAAGATCGTTCGATCGCCGAGGAGGACGCTGCCGCTTTGCAGACTGGCGAAGCACGGGTGCAGTTGCGGCTGGCGCTGGCGCGGCATCCGCTGCTGGAGCGGAATTTGCGGGCGAAGGGTGGCAGCGTCGTTCCCCTCAGTTTGGAGCTACTGCACGAAGCTGGCAAACCAGTGCAGCGGCAGTTGGTCATCTCTGGTCCAAACACAGGTGGCAAGACGGTGGGCCTGAAGACGCTTGGCCTGCTCGCGCTCATGGCGCAGTCGGGCATTCCCGTCCCTGCTGATCGCGCCGACTTGCCGATATTCGACGCGGTGCATGCCGACATCGGCGACTACCAATCCATTGAGCAAAACCTTTCGACGTTTTCGGCCCATGTTACGAACATCAATTACATTTCGCGCGTCGCGACCGCACAATCGCTGGTGCTGCTGGATGAATTAGGCTCAGCGACCGATCCGGAAGAAGGCTCGGCGTTGGCGGTGGCCATTGCAGACCACTTTCGCCGCATCGGTGCGATGAGCGTGATTTCCACTCACCACACGTCGCTCAAGGTGTATGCGGAGAACACGCCGGGAGTGGTGAACGCTGCAGTTGGGTTTGACGAAGCTACGTTACAGCCGACCTACGAGTTGCGGATCGGCGTGCCGGGCGCGTCGGCGGGTGTGAACATTGCACAGCGGCTGGGGCTGAATCCGGAGATTATTGCGGCATCGCGGGCGCGGCTCAGTACGCAGACCCAGGACGTTGCCAAGTTCCTTGAGCGACTGCACACCACGCTGCGCGAACTGGAGATGGAACGCGGACGCATGTCGGCCCGCGAGGTCGAATTGGAGCGCGAGAAGACCGCGTTGGCGAACGAAGGTCGCCGCGAGTTACAGGCTAAGACACGAGAAATGGAAAAGAAGCTCGATAGCTTACTGCGCGACTTTGAATACCACGCGCGGGAGGCAGTGAGCGCAGTGCAGGAGCGCGCCGCTGCGCAAAAGCTGAGCAAAGACGCAGAGCGGCGAGTGGCCAAACTGCGGCGTGAATTCCGTGAGCAGTTTGACCAGACCGTGGTGGCGCATACCACCGGTGCGGACGTGGGAGACCCCAACGCACAACCGCAAATTGTGAAACACGTGAGCGAAGGCGACGTAGTGAAGCTGAAATCCACCGGGCAGGCTGCGGTGGTGAAGCGCATGGCGGATGCCGACACGTTTGAGGTGGAAATGGGCGCGATGAAGATGCGGATGAAGATTCGCCGCGATGACATTGCGCAAGTGCTGAGTGGGGCGGGGACCGGGCCGAGGACCGGGCCGAGGCTTACGCTGACTCCGGTGGAGGCAGCGCGCGCGCGCGGCATCAGCGTACAGTTGGCGACCGAGGAAGAACGCGACGGTGGAAGCCAGATGGGCAGCGAAAAAAGACCGGGCGCAAGCGGAGCGACGAGCGCAAGAAGCGCGACGACGAAAATGACTGCGGGCACGCCGCACGCCGTCCCCGGCGCCAGTTTGCGCAGTGGCCCGCCGCTGCCCGGTGAGCTGAACGTGATTGGACGGACCGTGGACGAAGCCACCAGCGAACTGGAGCGCTATCTGGACCGGGCTTTTTTGGCCGGGCTGCCCAGAGTGCGAGTGATCCACGGACACGGCATGGGTGTGCTGCGCCGCGCTCTGCGGGAGTTTCTGCGATCCCATCCCCACGTAGAAAAGATTGCGGAAGCCCCGCAAAACGAAGGCGGCGCCGGCGCCACGCTGGTGGAGTTAAGGGGCTAGGGGGGATTGATTCTCGAAACTCGGTGTCCTAGCCTTCAAGAAATCTGGGGAATAGGCGGCGCGGCCCTAATATCAGAGTATCAATTCCAGCCTGCGCGTTGAGTACCTCAGTGAGCTTTGAACATTCTAGCGAAGTGATCCTCTCGAGTTGCCAGACTTCCAAGTCGCTCTGTCTTGTATAAATCCCGAACTCGTGCATGTGAACCTCCGCGAGTAGCTGTGCCGCAGCAGACACTGTTCTAGTATAGAACACTCCGACGTGCACGGGAAGGTACCCTTCCCCTGTGAATAGAAAGCCTCAGCGAAAAAATATTATCGGCAGGCGCGTGGCTGAGGCGCGTCAAGCGTGCAAGCCGCCGCTAACGCAGGATGCACTCTCCGGGCGCCTCGCCCGTATTGGGATTCAGCTTGATCGAGCTGCAATCGCTAAGATTGAGAACGACCTTCGTCACGTTCTCGACTTCGAGCTCAAAGCCCTTGCGACCGCTCTGGCGGTTAGCGTTAACTGGCTGCTTGGGGAGCCGAGAAAGTGACCGACCCTATCGCCAAGTTGCGGACTCCCACGCAGCGAGCAAAGTCGGATGTTGCGAATAAGCTTGTGAGCATGTTTTTGCACGAGTTGAGCAGAAAGGTACGACAGACTTGGCCACTGAAGATCGAGAGTGACGAGTACGCGCAATTTGTGAGGAGCACTTTCGGGGATTATTGTCCCTATTGCAGGTGCGACCTGACAATCGCGGAAACCGTGGTCGAACATCTGGACGGGTTGAATCGCTATCGAGTCGGTTTGCATGTTCCAGGAAATGTGCTGGTCGCGTGCAAGAAATGCAACAACGAGAAGCGGCGGGACGACTCACGCAAGACATTGACGCTCGCCGAGTCGGGCTGGGGGTCCTTTCTTTCACATGACGGAAGCCGGTGCGAAGCGGGCTGCAAGACCTGCAAGTATTGGGCTACTATTTGGCCAGAGGCGGCGGATCGGACGTCACGAATGAGGGAGAACGTCGCACGCATTCTCCAGTTTCGCGGTAGGTTTGCGGAATTTCGGGCCGTTCACTCGTCAGTTCTAGATGCCTTACCAGCTTGGTCCGTCAAGTTGTACACAGACTGCCAACAGTTTGCTCAAGGCGAGATCGGAATACTGCTCAATAAAATCGAAAAGGCGTCAGGGCAAGAAAAGTAGGCGCGCCGAGCGATTCTCCTGTTGCAACCCGACCGTGAATCGGTCTGAGCCCATTCGGCGCTATTCTGTATCCACCCCCTATGTCCTCTGATTTTTCCAGTCTCGTGAAGCAGCAGGCTGACATCGTTCGCATCGTGGGCGAGTACGTGAAGCTGCGCAAGGCCGGGGCGGCGAATTATTCGGGGTTGTGTCCGTTCCATTCGGAGAAGTCGCCGTCGTTTTCTGTCCATGCCACGCGGCAGTTTTATCACTGCTTTGGCTGCGGGGCATCGGGTGACGTGTTCAGCTTCATCCAAAAGATTGAGAACATCACCTTTCCCGAAGCGGTGCGGTCGCTGGCGCAGCGGCTGAATATCCCTTTGCCGAAGACGCAGTTCAGCGGCCCACAGGAGGCGCGCGAGGCCCGCGTGCGCATGGCGCTGATGGACCTGCATGAGCGGGCGGGCGGGTGGTTCCAGGAGCAGTTGCGGCGTCCGGAGGCGGCGGCCGCACGCGAATATTTGGCCGGGCGCGGGCTTACGGCGGAGACGATTCAGGGGTTCCGCATTGGCTACGCGCCAGATTCGGGCTTTCTGCTGCGTGACGCAGTGAAGGGATCGTTTGACGACGAGGTGCTGCGTGAGAGCGGGCTGTTTTCGTGGAAGCAGGAGGAAAATCAGAACCCTGCACCGCAAAGTGCGCATAAAAACGCCGAAGAAATGCAGGACGGCAGGACGGAGGCTGCCAAGGCGAATGCGCGCGCCATGTATGCCAAGTTTCGCAACCGCATCATGTTTCCCATCTGCAACGAGAGCGGCAAAGTAATTGCTTTCACCGCGCGCACTTTGTCCACCGACCCCAAGGCCGGGCCCAAGTATCTCAACTCGCCGGAGACACCGATTTATGTGAAAGGGCGGGTGCTGTTCAATCTGCATCAGGCGAAGGCCGCCATCAAGCAGCTTGACTACGCGATCGTGGTAGAAGGGCAGATGGATTGCATCAGCGTGTTCGCGGCCGGCTTCCGCAATGTGATTGCCAGTTCGGGCACGGCATTTACTGAGGCGCAGGCCAAGCTGCTAGGGCGATTCAGCAAGAAGATTGTGGTGAACTTCGACCCGGATAACGCCGGGGCGAAAGCAGCGGAACGCACGCTGGGCCTGCTGGTGGAAGAAGAGTTTGAGATTAAAGTACTGACGCTGGAGCAGGGGCTTGATCCGGATTTGTTCATTCGGCAGAAAGGCGCGCCGGAGTATGCGGCGGCACTCAAAGCATCGCCGCGTTACTTCCAGTATTTAATTGAGCGGGCGCAACAGCAATTTCCGGTGCGCACGGCGGAAGGCAAGGTGGCCGGGCTGAATTTTCTGCTGCCACACTTGCAGCGGGTGCCCAGCCGCATTGTGCGCGACGAACTGGCACAGGAAATGGCGCAAAAGCTGGGCATTGAGTCAGGCGTGCTGCGGCAGGAACTGCGACATGCGGCGGTGAATCGCGGAACGAAAACGGTGCAGGCTGCGCCGCAGTCGGCGGTAACTCATGCGGAGCGCATTCTTATTCGCGCCCTGGCCACGGCGAATGAGGTGAATGACGCTGCTGGCCGCAGTTCGCGTGAAGGTGTAGATGAGCCGTTTGAGCCGGCACGGCAGGCGCGCTTCTTTTTAGAAGATGCGCGACTTATCGAGGGGCTGGCGAGCGAGCACTTGCTGCTAACGCTGCTGGCCGCCGAGGATCGCGGCGACCCGATGGCGCTTGCAGTGAGTGAGCCCGAGCGAAGGCTGCTGGCTGCGGTGCTGATGGATGAAAATGAAGAGCTGACGCCCGAGTTACTCGAAGCGGCAGTGAACGCGCTGCGCGAGCGCCGGTACACCCAGCGCAAAGAAGAGTTGAATGCGCTTATCCGCGAGGCCGAACGCAAGGGCGATGCAGCGGAACTGATGCGGCTCTTAAGGGAGAAGACCGAGCTCGACCGCGAAGAGCGCGGCTAGGCTAGCGGAATTGCCGGTCCTGCGACCTTGGGCAACACACTCGACGGGATAAGTCGCATCGAGTTGCGCCAGCCAGATCGTCACTCGAATAGTTACTCTAATAGTTATTCTGTAACGTCATTTCGTAACGTCATCCGAGGACGCACCCATGCGAATTGTCACATGGAATTGCCAGATGGGATTCGACAAGAAAGCAGGAGCGCTGCTCTCGCTTCGTCCAGATGTAGCCGTTATTCTGGAGTGCTCCCAATCTGCGGCCACTGCATTTGAGCAGCACGGATTTGAAAGTCTCTGGTTTGGCTCTAACCCGCACAAGGGGGTGGGGGTATTCAGCCGCAAGGGCTGGGCGCTGCGAGCCCTCTCTCAACCGAAGCATCAATGGATTGTGCCGATAAGAGTAAGAGCGCCCGAACCCTTCACATTACTAGCGGTGTGGGCCTGCCGAACCGGGAACAAAAAGGCAGATAACTATATTGGTCAGGTATATCAAGCCCTGCAGTCTTACCCGCAATGGTTTAATAGGTCGCCGATGATACTGGCAGGAGACTTGAACAGTAATCAGGTATGGGATCACGAACGGCGGGTAGGTAATCACTCAGATGTGGTGAAGATACTAGCTGACCGCGGGCTGGTGAGTAGCTATCACGAGTTTTTTGGTGAAGCCCAAGGTGCAGAGTCCCTTCCTACGCATTATCTATACCGGCACGCGCACAGACCATTTCACCTCGATTACATCTTCATTCCGCGCGCGTGGCTGCCGGGCGTCAAGTCTGTGGTTGTAGGCAAGCATAAAACTTGGTCGAAACTAAGTGACCACTGTCCGGTCGTAGTAGAAGTATGAATCAACTGCTCACAGGTTCCTTGCGCGCGTCTTAGCGCGCTTCGTAGCGCACGTCATAGCACACGTCCCATCGTACCCCCCCCTGATTTGCGCAGGGGGGCTAGGCGGGTGAAATCCTTAGCGTGACGCCACCACCGTTTTGGCCTCGGCGAGTTCGGGGCGGGTTGAGTTTGACTCTCCGCAGTTCTTTAGTAGTTGCGCCATATATTCCGACGACTTAGTGTGTTGCCCTAGCTTCATGGCCGCTTGCGCCGCGCCGTAGAGTCCGGCAAAGCGGTTGGGGTCGGTCTGCAGTGCGGCTTCGTATTCGGTCAATGCCTCTTGCGGGCGATTCTGTTCCATCAACATACTTGCCAGAGATTCCCGCGCAGGCAGGTCGGCTTCCCCTTTGCCGACTTTATCCTGACGGTCAGCAGCGGATCGCATCAACTTGAGGCCCTCTTCATGATTGCCTGTGGCGTACGCGGCCCAGGCTTGCACTTGTTCGTGTTCGTCTGCCAGGTACTCAACCAGATAGGCATCTTTGCCTTTGCGCATCTCGTCCATGGCAGCTTCATAGTTCTTCAGAGCAGCGTTGGCCGTGGCGACATCGTGTAAGTGTCCTGCACCTACAGCTTGTCCCCAGTAAGTAGACATCTTGTTCTGCGGCTTGGCTTCTGCAATCGGTACCAGCGCCGCAGCCGTCTTCCAGTCACGATGCTCAATGGCGTAACGTGCGGCGAATTGCTGTATGTGCTCTTGCAGTCTGGGTAAGTTGCCACCCGCGTCGGCTGGCGTAATTGCAACCAAGGCTTTGTACTCTGCCATGGCAGCCTTGTCGTCGCCAATCTGTAAGTAGGCATAGTGCAGGTAGTCGCGGGAGTGTAACTCGTGGTGTAGCACATGCAGCTTCATAGAAGCCATCTGGTCCGCTACCTTCAGCGCCGCCTCGTTCGACTTGATGCTGTCCGGCCACAAACCTACGCGCGCGAAAATATGCGAAGGCATGTGTACAGCGTGAGCGGAAGCTGGCGCAATCGCCGCATACTCTCGTGCCGCGGGCAGTGCCATTGCCGCCATGGAGGGGTGGTCGCAGCTATGGATAATATAGTGCGCGATGCCGGGGTGATTGGGATACTTATCAAAAAGCTTCAATAGGATGTTTGCTGCTTCATGCTCGTTCTTCAACTCAGGATCATGGGGCGGCGCCGAGGCCAGCAACGCCAAAGAGTAAAAGACCGAAGCCTCGATATCATCAGGATGGGCGGCGGCCAGTTGCTTCAACGCGGTGGTGTAGTCGGCCAATCGCTTGTCGTAAGTCTTTTCTTTCGCGTCATGAAAAAACTCCAGCGAAGTGGCGATGTATTGGCGCTCGCGTTCAGTTTGCGGTTTGAGCGACTTGGCGTGCTTGAGCAGGTCGTGACCCTGCTTCAGGTCGCTCGCTCCGGGTCGTCCCCACAGCTGGCGATACAGGCTCATGGCCTGACCCCAATACGCCATGGCGCACCTAGGCTCGGCCTGCACCACTTTGTCGAACGCCAACTTGGCGCTCTCGTATTCAAACGAATGCAGCAGGGCGACGCCCGCCTCGAACTGCTGCTGCGACTCCGCTGTGCAGGAAATGGGGAAGTGTACCGTGCCCAGCTTGGCCACGGTTGTGGCAGGCGTGGGCGTAGGTGCGGGCATCGCCATGTCGTGATGATCCTGGGCCAGCACCATTCTGGCTGCGCCCAGCGAGGCCACGAGCAAGGCGACGGCGAAGATTGCGCGGAATGATGACAGGCGTGACAGACGTGCCAGGGGTGAAAAGGGTGACATGCTTGTGCCTCCAAAGTGTACGGGCCGTTATCACGCCCCGTTATGACGGGCCGTAGTGACGACCCGTTGTTACAGCTTCGAGGCTAGTAGCGGGAGCATGGCAAAGTCAACGTGGGGCCCCACGTTCTTTTTTGCGAATCTTTTTGGCGTCTGTGATACTCTAAAAGAGTGTTGACACCCTTGTGGGACAGGTGTGTCTTGAAAACGGCTCCAGCCGTGGCGCTCCATCCGTACGCCCGACACTTTAAGAGTGTGCGCGTCAGACTTCTGAGAGTTTCCGCCCGGCGGTCGAAAAAATCTGCCAACTCCCACCAATCCCTATGGCGAAGCTGCGCTCACTCGATGGCCTTTGGCTGGAGAGACGCGGCGGAAAAGGCTGCACGCTTTGGCGCTCGATGAAGAATTAGTAGACGAAAAAGACGCGAAATACGAAGACGATATTCAGAAACTGATTGATGTCGGCAAAGAAAAGGGATACCTCACTTACAGCGAGGTCAATGACCTGCTGCCGCATGATATTCAGTCCCCCGACGATCTCGACGACCTGCTGGCCACCATTGGCACGCAGGGAATTGACGTGCTCGAAAGCCCCAAGACGGATCGGCGTGGCGACGACTTTGAGGGCGGCGAGGATGTGGACCTCGACCTGAGTCCCGGCGCTTTAGAAAAAACCAACGACCCGGTTCGCATGTACTTGCGCGAAATGGGCACGGTGCCGCTGCTAACCCGCGAAGGTGAAGTGGAGATTGCCAAGCGCATCGAGCGGGGGCAAAACCGGGTACTGCGCGCCCTTTCCCGTTCGCCAATCGTAATCCGCGAGCTGGTGGAAATGGGCGAGGACCTGAAGAAGGGCGTCCGCTCTATTAAAGAAGTGGTGACCTTCGATGAAGAAGAGATCACAGACGAGATCGTCGAAAAGCGGCTAAAGGAATTTACCGCCAAGATTGATGATCTGGGCAAACTTTACAAGAAAGTTGGCGTACAGCAGGAAAAATTCGCTGGCGTCTCGCAGAAAAAGAAGCCTAAAGACTATCGCAAGTATCGTTTCCTGCTGGCCCGTGCCGTCATCAAGACATCGCAATCGGTACGCAAGCTGGGCTTTACGGGGAATGAGCGCAAGCACCTGATTGATAAGGTCACTAAGACTATTGAAGGTATGCGCGCGCTGGACCGGCAAGCGCAAAACTTGGAGCGCAAAGCCGACGCCACCCGCAGCGACGAACAGAAGAAGGAATACAAGCGGCAATCGCGCCATGTGCGCGGTGAACTGGAAAAGCTGGAGCAGGAGCATGGCGTCACCTTTTTGGAGATCAAGCGCACGCAGCGCGAAATCATTCAAGGAGACATGGATGCCGAGCAGGCCAAGCGCGAGCTGATTGAGGCCAACCTGCGGCTGGTGGTTTCTATCGCCAAAAAATACACCAACCGCGGCTTGCAGTTCCTTGACCTGATTCAGGAAGGCAATATCGGCCTGATGAAGGCGGTGGACAAGTTCGAGTACCGCCGCGGCTACAAGTTCTCGACCTACGCAACATGGTGGATTCGGCAAGCCATCACCCGCGCCATTGCCGATCAGGCCCGCACCATTCGCATCCCGGTGCACATGATCGAGACCATCAACAAGCTGATTCGCACTTCGCGGCAACTGGTGCAGGAGATGGGCCGCGAACCCAGCTCGGAAGAGATTGCCAAGCGCATGGATATTCCGGTGGCCAAGGTGCGGAAGGTGCTTAAGATCGCACAGGAGCCGATCTCGCTGGAAACGCCGATTGGGGAAGAGGAAGATTCCCACCTGGGCGACTTCATCGAAGATCGCACCATCGTCTCGCCTTCGGACGCAGTGCTCAACGTGAATCTGAAGGAGTTGACCGGCGAAGTGCTGCGCACCCTTACCGCCCGCGAAGAGAAGGTCATTAAGATGCGCTTTGGGTTGGAAGATGGCAGCGAGCACACTTTGGAAGAAGTTGGGCAGTCGTTTGCGGTGACCCGCGAACGCATTCGCCAGATCGAAGCCAAGGCTCTGCGCAAACTGCGCCATCCCTCGCGCTCGCGCAAGCTGCGGGCGTTCATGGAAGGCACAAGGGAATAGGTCTGGTTTTTACGCGATGAATCAACTCAGGGGGGGCGCACTTGGCGTCCCCCCATTTTTTGCGCTAGCTGCCTGTTGCAGGCTTCCTGTTCAAGCGGTTCAAGCGGGTTGCCCAGCGTGCGGTAACTGCCAGCACCAGTGGCGCAAGGATCAATCCCGTTGTCGCAGTCCAAAAATGCGACCCTGCCGAATTCAAATAGATCACGACCATGGCTCCCAGAGAGAGACTTAATAGGACGATTCCCAAGATGGGAATGACGCGCTGATCCGGCGGAAGCCTTTCCTGCACCGGCGCTGCGAGTATGAACGGTCGCCGTCTGTTCCCGGAGCGCGGCCTGCCAACGGCGGCGGCATGAAGCCCACCGCGATCCACCATTCCGATCCTAAAAAGAGAGGTTCTCCTGCACCTCTCCAGAGAAAAGCACCATGACAGCGAAGAGAGAATCTTGAAAAGCCGAAAGGCGTTCGTTTCCGCCTTCCAAATTAGGGCCTATGCAGAGACATATCATCAATCAAATAGAGTTGAACAAACCGGCTGAAAGACGCCGCAACTACCCTCGGTTCGTCGGCACCGTCAATCCTGAGTATTGCACCGTGGTTTGTAGAAGACGTTTCAAACGCGTATGCGTAGCACCATTGGAGGTAATCGACGAAGACAAATGCCGTTTCGAGGCCAGCCAAATAATTTCTTCCCCTCCACTGCATCTTGTTCACAAACTCGCCCAAGGGAAGCACTTCAGAGAGAGGCAAGAATCTGAACCCAGTCTCGTCCGTATCATGGCTCGGCTTACTCATCCCGTTCAACATCTTGAAGTACACGCGAATGTCTGCAGGCATCTGAATAGAGAACCGGCGCTCAAAGCTGGTGACCGTCTCATCAGTTACGCCGGAGGGTTCTGACGCAAATCCGCGCGTCCGCCATTGGAGCGCCAACTCCTCAACGAAATTCATCAGGGCAACCTCACTTTGTCATAATTTGGTAGATCTTTCTCATCAGCTCAAGACGCGCAACAGCCTGTGCTCCACCCTTCCCATCCGCGACCGCGCGCGCGTATATGTCTATCCATTTTTCTACCGTCTCTGGATTCAGACCATGGTGTGCTTCGATTTCGAAACGATGATCCGGTCGGCTTTGCCCTGGTCGGAGTTTGATCGCACGGAGGAACACCCTAGCCCCAACGTAGCGGCCAGCAACAGCGCACTCCAACGGGATGCATGTCTATTTCGCAGCATTCACTCCGGCGACTGAGGAGCGTCGCGAGAAGTACCCGTACAACACCTTCACGCCCTTCACCACCGCGAACCAGATGGCCGCATTTATTAGGAACTGGAGAAGCATCGCGACCACGCTCAGCCCTGACAGGGACAGACCTTTTTGCCAGAACAGCTTCTCGGCCAAGAAGCCGCCTATGAAGTTTCCGGGGAACAGCGCTATTAGCGCCGTTCCCCACATGGGCATGCTGACCGATGACGGAGCGTGCGGCCATAGGGCCAAGCACCATATCCCAACCAACTGGACGATCAGGAAGAGCGTAAGCAAGGGCCGTTTTCTCATGGCGTAGTACCGATGATGATCTTGTTTCCTGCTGGGTTCGGCATGATCCTATGAAGGTCGATGTCGTCCCGGTTGCACATGCGTATGCATCCGTGCGAAGTCGGGCTAAGGAAGAGACGATTACCCCACGTCGTGGGACTCCAAGCTGGCCCCATTGTGCCGTGGATGAAGATGCCCCTTCCGTCTAGCTCCTTGAGGTGGAGCTGGTACGGGCCGAAGGCATTTCCACCGAGCGCTGTTTTGCTCCACGGCGTATTTGCAGCATTTCCATACAAGGTCGAGACGTGATCTTTTTCCCAACTCGTCGCAGTGAAGGTCCCGGTCGGCGTCACATGCCCATCACCACCAACTACGACATCCGCTTTTAGAAGCGTGGTCGCCTCCTTATCGCCTTTGTTCATGCCGGTGACGGTAAGCGTGCCCTTCGACGTATTGGGGTCGTAGGTAACCGTGATCGTGCAAGTAGTGAACTTCTTATCGCCAGCCTGACATCCAGCCATTCCGGTTGGATCAGTGTATCGCAGCGGATTGTTGTTCACATACGCATACATGTTGAGGTTCTGAGGATTTCCGATCCAGTCCTCGAACTTCCTGAGGGACTCCCCTTCTTCCTCTTCGCTACTGCCTTCGGGGGGGTGTTGCCAGCCCAACCAAGGGATAGGATCAGGCGACATCCACCGGCCCATTGACGATCCGAGGTAGCGAGCTGGGAAGTAGTCCAAGCCGCTCTCTGTATCTCTTTTTTTGCCGGTGAACTTGTAGGCGTTCGCATCGGCGTTGCAGGAGGTCGTGATCTCGCCGCCGTAAGGATAGTAGTCGCTGTCGCGAAGACAGTTGCCAATGCTGTCTGTCACGACGCCGATAGACCCCAGATGGTCAGCGAAGAAGTATGACTTGGCACCGGACGAAGCCCAGCGCGCGATACGTTGCCCATTGAAAAAGATGAGGTCGTCATCGAGCTTGCCAGCCAACGTGCTTTCCGCAAGGGAAGAGCTGCCGTTTCCATACCAAGAGAGAGTGCGGGGGGAACTTGTTGTACATGTTGTAGCGTTGCACTTGGTGACCCGGTTGCCATCGCCGTCGTAGCCGTACTGCCAGCCCGGCGGGGGCGAACGGTTGCAGGGGAGCAGAAGAAATTCTGGTGCGCATGTTTCATCTTTCATGAGGGGCAGGGGCAATCGGTGCTGTTCCGTCCCGCTTTTCCACACCCCATCACAGGTTGTTCGCAGTCTCCACAGGTTTCCCACAAGGGCGGGACACATTGTGATTGCCCGGATTTTCCTGACGGTGCACTCTTAATCCAACGCAAGCGTGAAACGTTCTTCACGGTCGCGTGGCAGGCTGAATGCGGTCTGCGCAGTTCCGGTTCTCTTCCACCAAGGGTGGCCGGGTGCGTGATGCGGCGCTTGTTCTGCCGCTGCTAGTGAGCAAGAGTTCAGTCGAGTCGTCGCGCTGCAAAGCGGAGGCGACCAAGGGCTGGCGGGCAGCTCCGCAGCGTAAACGGGTTCCCAAATGCACTCGGCGAAGGTCTAGGTGGAAGAAGGCAAGCTGGTGGGTTTCGGCCCGAAGGTTTGCCGTCCTCGTGCTATCAGCGGGATGCGGTGTTTTCATGCTTGAGGCTTCGGCCTCCGTGGAGCGCGGCGGTCGCCAGCAAGGGGTCTGGATGCGCAGACGATGCGGCACAAGCTTTTCCATCGTGCTCCCACGGAGCCGGAGGAGAGGTTGCCAGCGGTTGAGGGGAACGTGAATCGAGCGGAGCGGTTCGGGTGGCTGGCCCGAACCGCTTTCGTATTTTGTGAAGAAGTGCGACTTTCCGGGTGCATTTGGGTTTAGACTTTTGGGCATCCCCCCGGAGCGCCGGAGCGTAATGCATTTCATGAAGACTCTTTTTTTGCTGGCTGCAATATCGTTATTGCCCACCTTGCTGGTGGGGCAGGTTGGGGTGCGTCCCTATCCGCATGGTCGTGGGGTGGGTGGCAATCCTCACGCGCAGCAGTGTCTGCAACAGGCTGGCCTGAGCCAAGCCACCATGCAACAGGCTCGCTCCATCCGTGAACGGGCAAAAGCGGAGACCGAGGCGCTGTGCGCCAACACCTCTTTGACGCGGCAGGAGAGGCAGCAGCGGATTCAGCAGATTCATCAGCAGACCCAGCAACAGACGCGCAGCCTCATCAGCGAAGCCCAGCAGGAGCGCCTGCGCTCGTGCCAGCAGGGCGGGCGAGCCCCCTTTGGGGGCGGCCATGGCATCGGCGGTGGGCAAGGCATCGGCGGCGGGCAAGGGCCGTGTGGCAGCTTTCCTGGCGAGTCTCTAGGTAACGAACGAGTTACGCCCGGCGAGCCCACTGCAGAGCCGGGCAAGTAGGCGCGGCGGCGTCCATTGCTTTACAACCCCAGCCACAACGTTCTACCCTAGACTTCTAGAGTTTGACGGGGCGCGGTACCCAAGTGGTAAGGGAGAGGTCTGCAAAACCTTTATGCGTCGGTTCGATCCCGACCCGCGCCTCCAACAACATTCAGCGATTCTCCCCTCCCGACGAACTGACTTAGCAGCGCAACCACTGGCGACCCAGCAGTAACTACACCAACCGCCCAAACCAACCGCCCAAACCAACAAGCAGCCTTGCGCAGCGAACCACTTTGCTACGAACCATTTTTGCGGGGACCACGAGAGCCTGCCCGCGCAAACTGTGGCGTCTTCGCCGCTTTGTTCAATGGCAGATTAGAATGGAGCGGTGCAGAACACACTAAGTTCGTCGCTTTCAACTTTCGCTGGCACATTCGTGGTCGAAGTCGTCGGTTTGCGCAAGAGCTACGGCCCGCTGGTTGCCTTGGATGGCGTGTCGCTGGCACTGCGCGAAGGCGAGATTCTGGGCCTTTTGGGGCCCAATGGCGCGGGCAAAACCACGCTGGTGCGCTCCATTGTGGGGCGCGTGCGGCCTGATTCCGGCGCGCTCAAGCTTTTTGGTGCGGCGGCGGGAGAGCGCGAGCGGCAGCGCTTGGGCTGGGTACCGCAAGAGCTGGCGATTTATCCCAAGCTGACTGCGCGTGACAATCTTTCCGCCTTTGGCAGCTATCAAGGACTGAGTGGCGCAGCGCTGGAAGCAGCGATTGCCAGCGGCCTCAAATGGGCGTCATTGGAAGACCGCTCCAGCAGCAAGTGACGGCGCGCCCGCGAATGGCGGGGGTAGCGGTGGACTGGTACAGGTAGAGATTAAAGACTTGCTGGGCGAAAATAAGACCAGCCCGATGATTTCGTTTTATGCTGGCGGCATTGGCGTGATGTTCATGCTGTTCACTGCATCGGGTGCGGCTGGAGCGTTGCTGGATGAGCAGGATAGCGGTACGCTCGACCGCGTACTCTCCAGTAAAGTTACTATGACCAAACTACTGCTGGGCAAGCTGAGCTACCTGGTGGCGCTGGGGTTGACGCAGTTGATGGTGATGTTTGTGTGGGGCGCGGTGGTCTTTCATCTTGACCTGTGGCCGCACTTGTTTGGCTTTTTTCTGGTGGCGATTCCGACGGCAGTGGCAACGGCATCCTACGGATTGTTGTTGGCGACCGCGTGCCGCACTCGCGCACAGTAGGCATCATTCTCCACCTTAACCACGTTGATTATCTCGGCTGTAGGCGGCAGTATGTTTCCCCGCTTTCTCATGCCAGAATCCATGCAGAAGATGAGTCTGGTCTTCTTCAATTCGTGGGCGCTAGATGGCTTCCGCAACGTCTTCTGGCGTGAGCTGCCGCTGTTCCAACTATGGCCACAAATCGGCGCTCTGCTGGCCTTTGCGCTGGTGTTTCTGCTGCTGGCGCGGCAGTTTGCGCGCAAGTGGGAGAGCGCCTAGCTCTACCACACGCGTACCTTCTGCCATGCAAGGCGCGGTAAAAGGTAAGGGAGTTCAAATCTGCCAGCCGCCCCATTTACCTCTGAGCAGGTCAATGAGGTTTTAAGGATGAGCTCGTAGAAATCAACGGATAGAGGCGTTCCGTTCGTCAGATCCACCCTAGGGTCCATCCGCAAGCGTGACTGCCGTCACTGCCAGCATCCCCACACACGCGCAGACTGGAGTTGTTAGTAGGGAGGTGGTACGCCGTGTCTGCGAGCGGACTGGTACGAGTCATCGAAGGTCAGGCGGATCGGTTGGCCGCGAATCTGTTGTTCAAGGTGCGCAACTCCACCCGTACCCGCGAATACGCCAAAGTGCCAGAAGAGGACTTGCGGGCGCGGGTTTATGACGTCTATCGCCATCTGGGCGATTGGCTGTCTGGCAAGTCTGACCCAGAGCTGGAGCGGCGCTACTCGGACATCGGTGCCTGCCGGGCAGAACAGGGAGTGCCGGTCGCCGAACTCATGTGGGTGATGGTGTACACCAAAGAAACCCTTTGGGAGTTTCTGGTGGAGCAATCGGTTCCAGAGCGTCCTTTTGAAGTGTTTGGCGAGATGGAACTTCTGCGGCTGCTGGATCAATTTTTTGACCGGGCGCTTTGCTATGCCGCAGAAGGTCACGAACGGGTACGGCAGGAGATGCGCCCGACTTACATTCACTAATCTAAGCAATAAGCCCACAGATCTTGCCACTGCGGGTGTTCCGGAGGAGGAGACAAAAGCTGTGATTTCGGAAAACGACTACAGAGCAAAACTTACGAATGCGGAAGCGGCGGTGCAATGTGTGCAGTCTGGGATGCGGGTTTACATCCAGCCCGGCTGCGCCGAACCCGAAGCGCTGATTGAAGCGCTGATGCACCGTGCGCCGGCTGTGCACGACGTAGAAGTGGTCCATATGATGACGATGGGGCGGGCCGACTACGTGGCGCCAGAGATGGCTCCGCACTTTCGCCACAACGCCATGTTTATTGGCGGCAACGTAAGAGAAGCTGTGAATGAGGGCCGCGCCGACTATACCCCGATCAAGCTAGGAGAAATCGAGGAGCTGTTTACGTCTGGCGCCATGCCTCTTGATGTAGCGCTTATCCAGGTCTCCCCTCCGGACGCTCACGGCTATTGCAGCTTTGGTATTGGGGTGGATGCCACTTTGACTGCCTGCAAAGTGGCTGGCCGCGTGATTGCCCAAGTCAACACGCACGTGCCGCGCACCTACGGCGACAGCTTCATCCACATGAGCCGCATTGACGCGTTTGTGGAGGATTCGCGGCCGCTCTGCGAACTGCCACCCGCGAAAATTTCTGATACACAACGGACCATCGCGCAGCATGTGGCGGGGCTGATTGAGGACGGTGCCTGCCTGCAACTGGGCATTGGCGGCATTCCCGACGCGGTTCTGCCCTTCCTGATGGATCGCCGCGATTTGGGCATCCACACCGAGTTGATCTCAGACAGTTGCATTCCGCTGATTGAAGCGGGCGTGATTAATGGCGAGCGCAAGAAGCTGCGTCCTCGGAAGATCGTGCTGGGCTTTGCGCTGGGTACGCGCAAGCTGTTTGAGTTTACGGACAATAACCCGATTTTCGAGTTCCACCCATCGGCTTACACCAATGATCCTTTGCTGATTGCCCGCAATGACAACATGATCGCGGTGAACTCGGCACTGGAAATTGATTTGACGGGGCAGGTTTGCGCCGACTCGATCGGAACTTACTTCTACAGCGGCATTGGTGGGCAAGTTGACTTCTTGACCGGAGCGTCGCGGGCCAAACATGGCAAGCCGATCATTGCCATGCCCGCAACCGCGAAGGGCGGCAAGCTTTCTCGAATCAAGCCGATGCTTACTCCGGGGGCGGGCGTGGTGACTTCGCGAGGCTTGGTGCATTACGTCGTCACCGAGTTTGGTGTGGCCTATTTGCATGGCAAGACCATTCGGGAGCGGGCCAAGGCGCTGGTTGATATTGCGCACCCGGACTTTCGGGCGGAACTGCATGATTATTGCGAGAAAACGCACTGGCTGGGCCGGGCAAAGACCGCAGCCATACCGGCGGCAATCTAACGGATGATCCCGCATCGCAATCAGGGATCGCAACCCTAAGATTTGCAACCAGTGCCAAGGAGGGGGGAGCCATGGCTCGCAGCCGCAGAACGCATCAACCCCTCCACGCCAGCCTCGGCGGCGGCAATGGCCTCGTGATTCGCCAGACCTAGCCGCGCCGCTGTGGTAGAAACCAACACCACCGAGCCCCCGTTTTTCATGCTCTTGGCGGCGGCACTCACGGTATGGAAGGCGGCGGTACGCAAGGCTTCAAATGGCAGCAACCAGCGGGGGTTTTTGCTGCCGTGGGCGTATAACACCAACCAAAAGTCGCTCTGCAAACTCAAACGTTTCTCCTAAAAATGCGGCTGGGCCGACCCCGACAATCTGTGTCGCTGGTCCGGCACCAAGAGGTGGGACGGCAGTCTGAAGTCGGCGGTCTGGCCCGGCCATGCGTCACACCCTGTTGGGCGGACGATCCTTTCCCCTTTTGCTAGGCTGGTACCTTGGGGAAAATGGCTTCTACCCCCACGCTAAATTGGATTCGGCCCACTGAGCCGGGACTCCACAATATTTCTTCTTGTGATATTTAATGTGACCGAAAATAAAATCAACGCATCCGACACTCAGACTCACGAAAGTGCACAATGAATGAACCCGCTCCCCCAATCTTGGGCAGCGGGATGTCATTCGGGGGGAGACCATGATTAGCGACACACTTAGAGAAGGACTCGACAAGTACGGTATTGGCGAAAAGCTGCGCGCACTGCGGCTGAAGAAAAGCATGGGGCTAGTGGAACTGAGTCAGCACACCGGGCTGTCTCCTGCGTTGCTTTCCAAGCTGGAACGCGGCAAGCTTATTCCAACCCTGCCGACATTGATGCGAATTGCGCTGGTATTCAACAAAGACCTGGGCTTCTTCTTCAAACCCGAAGAGCGCGCACTGTTCCGGGTACATAAGGCCGAAAGCCGGGTGCGATTGCCAGAGGCGCGCACCAAGAACCCCGCCTATTTTTTTGAAAATCTCGCCTATGAAGTGAACGAGCGGCTGGTGGATCCCTATTGGGCGGAATTTGTGCCCCGCGAAGAACCGAGTGCTCCGCACTCGCATCCGGGCTTTGAGTTTCTGGTGGTGGTTACGGGCAAGCTGGAGCTGCGGCATCAAGATCGCACAGTAGAATTGGGTCTGGGCGATTCCGTCTATTTCGATTCGGGCATTCCACACAGCTACCGTTGTGCCGGCAAGGCTCCAGCGTTTGCTGTGGTGGTGACGACTGATCGCATGTACCGCAAAGAAGAGCCAGCACCACCGACTGAGGCGCCACCGCGCTTTCTGCGGACGCCAGAGCGGCCAGCGGCGCAGCAGTAACCAATGCGAGTGCTACAGAGGCAGCAGTTCGCCTTTTTCCAAGTGACGGGTGACGTGCGCATAGGAAGCAGCATGGGGGTCGTGCGTCACCATGATGACTGTCTTACCACTCTCTTCGTTAAGGCGCTTGAGTATCTCCAGTACATCAGTCGCGGACTTAGTATCTAAGTCGCCAGTAGGTTCGTCGGCAAGTAACAGGTTAGGATCAGTGACTAAGGCCCGGGCGATGGCTACGCGTTGCTCCTGTCCACCAGAGAGCTGTTTGGGTAAGTGGTGTACCCGGTCGCCCAAGCCAACCATGCTGAGCGCAGTCATCACGTGCTCTTTGCGTTCCGATGCAGATAACCGGGTAAGCAGCAGGGGTAGCTCAACGTTTTCGAAGGCAGTGAGGACTGGGATCAAGTTAAAGGTCTGGAAGATATAGCCAATATTTTCGTTGCGCCAGCGCGCGGCCTCAGCATCATCCAGAGCAAAAACATTACTGCCGTTCACCCGCATTTCACCACTGGTCGGGTGGTCAATGGCCGCGATCATATTCAACAGCGTTGTCTTGCCGGAGCCGGAGGGCCCCATCAGTGCAACGAACTCGCCCGACAAGATATCCAGGGTGACGTGCTCGAGCACGGTCACCTCAAACGCGTCGCGTTTGTATACCTTGCTTACGTCGCGGACTTCAACGATGTTGCGAGTTTCGGACATTCCCGATTCTATCCCCATCTTTACTTCTTCAGCTTCACCACGTCGCCATCTTTCAGCGTCGCGGGAGCATTTGTAATAATCTGGGCGCCATCGCTAAGGCCAGTTACCAGGTAACCCCCGGCGCGATTGCTGGCAATGGTGACCGTGTGGGCATGGGCTTTGCCACCCTCCAACACATAGACAATTTTGTTACTTCCCGAAGTACGCACGGCGGTGGAAGGTACAAACACGCCATCGTTCACTTTGCCCACGTCCTCTGCCAGAAACCGTACGGTGGAGTTCATCTCTGGACGAAGGAAGGAGTCTGGATTGAGTATCTGTACCTTCACCTGCACGGTAGCCTTCTGCCGGTTGGCCTCCGGAGAGATTTCTGCGATCACGCCATCGTACTTGCGATCTGGGAAAGCGTCCACGGAAACTGAGCCTTTCTGCTTGGCGCTGAGCTTGGAGAAATCATCCTGCGCGATATCGAGCTCGACTTGAATATCTTTCAGATCCGCGAGCGCGACCACCGAGCCCACCGGGCCGCCTTCGGCAGCGCTGGCAAACTGGGCGGTAATCAGCTCACCCTTTTCTGCTGTACGTTCCAGAATCGTGCCACTGACGGGCGCGCGAATCAGTGTGGCTGCGAGTTGCGACTCTTGATAGGCCAGAGTGCCTTGCGCCTGCATCAACTGGCCACGAGCGCGGGCGATGTCTTCTTTGCGGGGACCAATCTTCGATAGGGTAGCCGTGCGATCCAGCGAATTTGCCTGTTGCTGGCTGGCGTCATATTGAGCCTGGGCATCGTCCAGTGCCTGCTTAGAAAGGACACCATCGGCCACCAGACCGCGCGTGCGATCTAACGTGACTTTGTTGCGGGCAGCATTGGCTCGGGCTTGGTCAAGGTCATGCTGGGCGCGCTCGACCTCTTCGGGCCGCGAGCCATTTTCTAGCGCCGCCAGCGCGGCTTTGGCGGCCTCCGCGGCACCGCGTGCCTGTTCCACTTGAGCCCGGAACTCTTCATCCTCTAAACGGACAAGCACCTGACCTTCAGTGACATGGTCGCCCTTTTCCACGCTGATGGAAGCGACGCGGCCGGTTACCTTGGAGTTTACGTTGATCTTGTGGTGGGCCACGATGTAGCCGCTGGCGGAAAGCACCACGCCGCTATCGGAGCCGCCAGCGGCCTTAGTCACTTCGACTTCCGTCGCTTTGGGGCCGCGCGACAGCACGGCGATGATGCCAGCCAACAAAAGTGCTGCAATGCCACCAATAATCCAGCGGCGCGACCAGCGCGCGTTAGCCGCAGCAGCGCGCTGGGAAGGGTCAATGCGTAGGCCTTGCAGTGTCTTTTGATTCTCTTCATTCATGGCTGCGTTTGTCCGCTTTCTAAGTTTGCCGATGTTGATTGATTGCTAGCCGCGCAAGGCGGTCAAAATATTTTGCCGGGCCGCATGCCAAGCTGGCAGCAATCCGCCGATCAGCCCCATCATGGCTGAGAAGAAAAGTGCCGTCGCAATTACGCCGGGAGTCACACGCAGTGAAAACGCAACTTCGCTAAAGGTGACGCTGTTGGAGGTGGCCGTACTCATGCCATCAAACGGCAACATCAGCACCACCCCCACAATCCCCCCCAGCAACGCTAGCATGAGCGATTCTATGACGAAGCTGAGCAGAATCGAGGCTCGCGAAAATCCCAAAACCCGCAGAGTGGCGATCTCCCGCATACGATATGCCACCGCAGCATACATCGTGTTCATGGCGGCGAATGACGAGCCGATGGCCATGACGATAGCGACAATGATGCCCACCACGCGGATGAAGCCCCCCGACTTGGTTTGTGAGGCGTAGTACTCGGTTTCGAGTTGGCCATCCAGCTTGGTGCGCTGGTCGGCGAGCACGGTCTGCACCAGCGCTTCAGCCGACGGTTGGTCGTATGCGTGGAGCAACACCGACGACACTCCGAATTCACGATTGAACTCAGTGGCCATCTGATGCACGTCGGCCCAGACCTCAGAATCATGCGCGGTACCGGCAGCATCGAAGATGCCTACCACCTTCCAGGCATTCTTACCAAAGCGAATGTCATCACCCACGGCAGCATTGAAGAAGCGTTTGGTGATAGAAGTGGAAACCACAATCTCACGTTGACCATCGGCGGGCCAGCGGCCTGAGACCAGATGGATTTTAGGACGCAGCTCGCGACCCATCGGCGTCATGCCCCGCATGGTCACGTTGGTGTCACCGGTACCGTCATTGCGCGGCAAGATCACAATCACTACCAGTTCCCCCGATGCCATCTGCTGGCCTTGCGCGTCGCGGGCCACGCCCGGCAAGGTTTTGAGGACGGCGGCGGCAGAGTGGGGAATACCGCTGGAAAGCTCGGCAGCGGAACCTTTGCGCATCACCAGCACATTCTGCGGGTCGCCGCTGGTGCGGAAGGCGGCGTCCAAACCCGCCAGCAGCGACATGATGAAGATGGCCGTCGTCACCGTCAGCGCGATGCCCAGCGCCGTCATCAGCGTGGCTGCCTTGCGCTGGCGCATATTGCGGAAGTTGTAGCTGATCGGGATCGCCATGCCTTAGCCGATATGCCTCAGGCCATCCACAATGGCGAGTTTGGATGCGTTGTAAGACGGCACGATGGCGCTGATAAAACCAATGAAAGCCGCTACGCCGACCGCGACGGCAAACAACCCGGGCGTCATCTTGATGCCGGCAAAAAACCCGCCCATGCTGGAGACAATCGCCGTCATCAGCGTCGCGGGCAGAATGCCAAACAATCCGCCGATGATGCACTGGAGCATCGCCTCGCCGACAAACAAAGCCAGAATGGTAAAACGCTGAAAGCCCAGAATCTTGAGCACCGCCACTTCGCGGGTGCGTTCGCGAATTGCCATCGCCATGGTGTTAGCCGAGACCAGCAGCGTGGCAAACACCACCGCTCCGCCAATGCCCAGAATAAAAACCTTCACATTGCCCAGCATGTTGATGAAACCGAGGGTGAATGCTTTTTCGCTCTCCGTTTTCGTGGGAGCGGGCGCATTCTTAAACATGTCGTCCACCGCTTGCGAGACCTGGGTCACCGCTTCTGGACTGGCGCACATGATGCTGAAGGTTCCCGGTTGACCTTTGGCCCACGAAACCGCTTCTTCCACGTATTCGGTGTGAAAGTACATCGTCTTGGAGGCTTCAGGCGGATGATAAATGCCGCGAATCGTCAGCTCCGGATCTACGGGATAAATGTTCCTCTTGAGGATGATCTTCTGTCCGACTTTCCAGCCGTATTGGGTGGCCAGCGCGTCGTCCACAATCGCCCCCGCGCGGTCACGCTGCCAGGCGCGGAGTTCGTCCGGGTCAATGCGGTACTCCGGGTAAACCTTGGGCCACTCCACGGCGTCGGTGAAAAACTGGGCAAAGAAGTTGCCCGACTTGTCATCTTTGTAGGTGCCGCCGAACCAACTGTTTGGAACCACCGCCACCACGCCTGTGATGGTGCGGATGCGTTCCCGATAGTAAGACGGCAGGAAGTTGGTAAGCGACACTTTGTGGCGCGTGATCACCCGCTGCGCGGACTCCGCCGAGCCGGTGTCGAGGTAAAAGCCCTTCCACACGGACATCATCAGCGTGAGCAGACCGAGCGAAACCGCAACGCCCAGCATGGTCAGCAGGGTGCGGCGTTTGTTGCGCAAGGCGCTTTTGGTGATGAACAGGCTCAGGGTCACCGCTCGTGCTCCCATGGATGGAACAAAATGAGTTGCTAACAGATACGTTCAAAACCAAATTCCAGTTCCGCGCTTAGAGACAGTAGGATACAGCAGGGGCACGGTTGCTTCTAATGACACAAAACGATATTCCAAAAGAATTTTGCACACTTTTCCACGCAGTAAAATAAATTGCCCTGAGTCAGTGATTTTGGCTTTAACACTGGGTGTAAGCGCTTTCGCTGCTCGACTTCGGGTGCGGCCAAGTCCCCAGCAAACCCGTCCCGTGCCGCTCCAGCCATTGCAGGAATCCTTGCCATCCTGTAGATTTGGCGCTTCGCACCGTCAGCAACCTGTGATGCTGCTACTTGTGATGCTGCTAAATAAAACGGCAGTCCGGACTCCGTGAACCCGGCCCTGCCGAAGACTCAACCCAACTGAGGCTGAATCCATGGATACTGCCGTACACCTGACGCACAAAGCTCTCACGACCCTCGATCTGATCATCATCGGCGCCTATTTTCTGGTGATTTTCGGCATCGGTTTCTACTTCGCCCGCAAAGAGCGCACCTCATCGGAATATTTTCTTGCCGGACGCAATGTAGGCTGGTTCGCCATCGGCGCATCGCTGTTCGTCTCCAACATCTCCACCGAGCACTTTATTGGCTTGGCCGGTTCAGGAGCCAGTTCCGGCTTGGCGGTGGGGAACTTCGAGTGGGAAGCCTGCTTCATGCTGCTGTTGCTGGGCTGGGTGTTTGTGCCGTTTTATCTGCGGTCCAACGTCTTCACCATGCCAGAATTTTTGGAGCGGCGCTACAACCGCGGCAGTGCGGTTTATCTCGCCAGCATTTCCATCGTGGCATACATTCTGACCAAGATTGCAGTGCATCTGTGGGCGGCACAAATCGTCTTTGAACGGGTGCTGGGCATTGACCCGAACGGCCCTTGGTGGCAGCAGTATATGGTTCCGGTGGCCCTGGTGGTGCTGACGGGTATTTACACCATGGCGGGCGGCCTCTCTGCCGTCATTTATACCGAGGTGGTACAAACGCTGGTGCTGCTGGTGGGCGCGATTGCCCTCACCGTCATCGGCTTCGACAAAGTGGGTGGCATGGCGGGTCTGCGCGCCGTCGTCCCCGACAGCTACTTCCACATGGTCAAGCCCATCAGCGATCCCGACTTCCCCTGGACGGGCATCTTCTTCGGTGCGCCGATTCTCGGTATCTGGTACTGGTGTACGGATCAAGTCATCGTGCAGCGGGTACTTTCTGCAAAAGATGAAGGCCATGCCAAAGCTGGCACTATTTTTGCTGGCTTCTTGAAGATTCTGCCCGTATTCCTACTGGTATTCCCCGGCCTTATCGCCTTGGCGCTCTACCGCGATCTGTTCAAGTTCGACGCGGCTGGCAATGTGCTCAACGGCGACATCGCCTTCCCGACGCTGATCATTAACCTGCTACCTGCCGGACTCGTTGGCATGATGATTGCGGCGCTGCTGGCAGCCCTGATGGGCGGCATGGCCAGCGTATTCAACTCGGCTTCTACTCTTGTCACGCTCGACTTCTACAAAAAGCTGCATCCTCAAGCAAGCGAGAAAAATCTGGTGCACTTCGGCCGCATCGCCACCGGAGCCATGGTGGTACTGGGCCTGCTGTGGGTGCCGTTTATACATCTGATCAGCAGCCAACTGTATGTTTACCTACAGAGCGTACAGGGGTACATTTCTCCGCCGATTGCCGTTTGCTTCATCTTTGGCATTGCCTGGCCGCGAATGAATGGGCAAGGTGCTCTGGTCTCGATGCTCACCGGCTTTGTGCTGGGTGCTGGCCGCTTCGTGATGGAGATTCTGGTCAAGACCGGCAGCGTCACCAATGAGGGCTTTCCCAAGTGGCTGGTGGGGATGAACTTTCTGCATTACTCGCTGCTGATGTTTGTAGTCTGCGCCTTGGTCTTGATTGCGGTGAGCCTGATGGGCGAAGCACCTTCGCGCAGCAAGCTTGCTGGACTCACCTTTGCCACTGTGGATGACAAACTCGAAACGGTTTCGGGGGAGAACGTCGCGCTGGCACAGGAGACGGCCACCGAACATCGCATGAATCTGATCTTCACCGGGATTCTGATTGCGACGTGCCTAGCCTTGTGGTTCCACTTCGCATAAGCTCACAAATGATCTTGAGCCAGCAGCAAGCTAAAGTGAATCTGTGACCGCAAAAACTCTTACAATACGCAGCCTCCGTCCGAACGTGACGGAGGCTGACGCTTTTAAGCTCTTTGAGAGCAGCGGCCCTATGGGGCTGCTGCGGCTGGCGCGGCAAGGCTCCCTTGCCCGGCTAGCGATGGTTTACCTGCCCTTCCGCATGTTTCGCAGCACGGTCCACAACACGGTGCGCAAAAGCGAACAACACGAAGAACAATTGGTTGCGATTGATGCCATGACTGGGACCTTGGATTTGTACCAGTTCGCAGCCTTGCCTAGCGACGGGGAAACGACGATCGTCCATACCACCAATACGCCCACCCAACGGCTTCTGCTACCTGAACTTGAGGCCAAGTTGGGCGACAAGCTGCGGCGTACCATCTTTCGCCGTGGCTTTTACGCGCTGCGCGACTTTCGGCTGGAGCTTACTCCGTTGGATGAGATCTACGTCCCGTACTGGGTAGCGTTCCGGGGTCGCGGCGAGGTGGCTCATCTGGAGGTGCTGGACGCGGTACGGCGGTCGCCGGAAGGCGACAAAGTGCGCCGCCTGATTGAGCAGTGGATCGCCGAAGCCTAAAGGCTCGCGCCGGTGATTGAGCATTTACCCGCAGTTCAAGCAATCTTAACCAGTTTGTAACCTGCCGACTGCATACTCTATGTGGCGACGTGTTCCTTTCGTGCCCTGCATC
This sequence comes from Acidobacteriaceae bacterium, assembly GCA_025356095.1. GTDB lineage: Bacteria > Acidobacteriota > Terriglobia > Terriglobales > Acidobacteriaceae > JANXUR01. The sequence goes on from JANXUR010000051.1 coordinate 100,675, forward strand.
CCAAGAGCGCAGAAGTCGGCCATCGCCCGGTTCAAGAGCCCATGGCAACTGGTGAAGTCGTACTCAACCCGGCGCAAGAATTCACCGACCTTGTGGCGCTTACCCTGCGCGCGTGCGAAGTCGCCAAAGATGCTATAGCGAACGCCACCGATGGTCTAGGCTCCAATTCCCCTTCGCTGTACGACAAGGTAGATGAATGCGAGCGCGAACTCGACGCTCTCGATCGCGAACTTGATCAGCGGATTACCGCCCCGCTTGGGCTAGTGGATGAAAAGCAGCGTCGCGAGCTGCTGGCCTGCATGAAGTTTATGACCGATCTTGAGCGGGTCGGCGACTTGATTGCAACCTTTGCCAACGGTGCGCGCGTACTGGGCACTCGGCTGGAGCCACAGGATGTGAAGGATCTGATCCGTATCGCCACAACCCTGGAAAAGATGCTTAGTGACGTGAGGGAGGCATACTCCAAACGCGACATGAACATCGCGGCGGGGGTAATTCGTTCGGATTCTGAAATTGACCGCCTGCGCAACTTGATGTTTGTGCGCCACGTGGAAAACCCAGAAAACCAGCCCACCCGTGAGAGCATTCAGGTTCTTTTTATGGCGCAGTCGCTGGAGCGGGCAGGGGACCATGCCAAGAATATGGCCGAAGAAGTCTGCCATCTGGTCAGCGGCCACACTTTGCGCCACGCTTTGCGTGCCAATGGGCGAAGCTACGAGCAGATGTTTCTGGATTGGTTGCGCGAGCACCCCCCCGCCCGAAAGTAACGCCTCCTGTGGGGGTCTCTGCGTCAGAATATTGCCAGTTGTGACCGCTCCTTGTGACTGGAGTCACATCCCCGATTTGGCCTACTCCGTGTAATAACCATGTGGCGTCTTCCGACCGACAACGCGGAATTTTGCACGTGGATGAGGCGAGCCTAACAGCGCCCATGCTTGAAGTGGCCGAGCGCTGCTGGTTTGCGCCGCGTACGGTGCTTTTTGAGCGCGGCGAGCTGGCTCATGGTGTTTACCTGCTGCGCTCCGGCAGGGTGGCCATGTTTTCCGGGCCACAGTTTGCCGCGCGGCGCCAGCGGGTTGAGCTCGCCGATTGTGGTGCAATTCTGGGCTTGGGCGAAGTGCTTGCAGAAGGCCGCTACGGATTGACGGCAGAATCCGCCGGCAGCGTGGAGGCAGCCTACGTGAGTCAAGCGCGCCTGCTGGCCTTGCTGCGGATCAATCCCGAGGCCTGTACGCAACTTCGCCGCCTGCTGGTGGGCCAAATTGACGTGATCCACGCCGCGCACCGGCTGCTGGGGGGCCCCGGCCTGCGGTCCGCGCCGAAGCGTACGCCGCAACAGGTCCCCGGCCCCGCCTAGGCCCACTCTGGCGCGGCTTGCCACCGTGTAATTGGCCTTTGGGGCCTTTCGCCGAGGGGGGTAATCTGGTTATGGCACCAAAGGGGGTTGCGCAGCAGCGGCCACTCCCGTTACCATCAATCATTCGTTTCGGTCTGAGACCGAAACCGATTGGAGAACACCCTCATGGAATGGAACACGCCTGAAGTCGAAGAAATTTCGCTCTGCTGCGAGATCAACTCCTACGTTAGCGCCACCCTGTAACCCAGCATCATGCAGGTCATAATCTTGGGCTCTGCCGCCGGCGGGGGCTTTCCCCAGTGGAACTGCTCCTGCCGCAACTGCATTGGTGTGCGCGCAGGCAGCTTCGCGGGCAAAAGCCGCACCCAAACCCAACTGGCCGTTAGCTCTGACGGCGACTCATGGTTTTTGCTGAATGCTGGCCCGGATTTGCGAGCTCAGATTGAATCGGCCCCAGTCTTGCATCCCAAGCATTCTCCCCGGCACTCGCCCATTTGTGGCGCAGTTTTGCCTTGCGGCGACCTCGACCAGGTGATGGGACTGCTGCTGCTGCGGGAGTGGCAACAGCTTAGCCTCTACGCTACTCCAGCGGTGCGACGCATGATTCTGGAAGACAATTCCATGTTCAGTATGCTGTCGCGTGTCGCGGGCCAGACCCGCTGGGTGGATATCGCACCCGGCGAGAGTTTTCCGCTACTGGCTGCGAATGGAGCCGCGTCCGGCCTACGCTGCCACCCGCTGGCGTTACCGGCGCACTATCCCTCTTACGTGCCAGAGTCGAAACTGGCGTCGCTGCCTCCTGAGGAATCCCGCTTGGGCCTGGTGATGGAATCTGCCAGCGGCAAGAAGCTGGCCTTTATGCCGGGTGTGGCCGGACTCACGCCGCAACACATGCAACTGCTGGCAGAGGTAGATGTGATTTTGTTTGACGGCACCTTCTGGGACGACGAGGAGTTGATGCGCATCCAGCCGGGCGCAAAAACTGCGCGCGCTATGGGACATATCCCAGTGAGCGGCCCTGATGGCAGCATGGCCGCGCTCGCGTCCTTGCGCGGACCGCGAAAAATCTATATCCATATCAACAACACCAATCCCATGCTCAATGAATCAGGCCCGGAGTATCGGGCGGTGCGCGATGCCGGATGGGAGTTGGCGGAAGATGGATGGGAGGTCAATCTGGCATGAGTGCCGACACCGCTATATTGAGCGCCGAGGAATTCCGCGCACGACTGCAGGAAATCGGCGAAGAGCGCTACCACCACCGCCATCCCTTCCACCTACGAATGCACGAAGGCCAATTGACCCGCGGCCAGTTGCAGGCGTGGGCACTAAATCGCTTTTACTACCAAAGCCGCATACCAATGAAAGATGCCATCATCCTTTCGCGCTCGGAGGATCCGGAGTTTCGCCGAGCCTGGCGCAAGCGCATTTTGGATCATGATGGCAACAGCGCTGGCGAAGGCGGTATCGCCAAGTGGCTGCGGCTTGCGGAAGCTACCGGCTTGACCCGCGGGCAAGTGACCGGGTGCGAAGGAGTGCTGCCGGGAACACGTTTTGCTGTGGACGCTTACCTTGACCTCGTCCGCAACCGAACCTTTCTGGAAGCGGTTGCTTCTTCGTTTACCGAACTGTTTTCACCTACGCTGATTTCCCTGCGGATGGAGCGGCTGAAGGAGCATTACCCTTGGATCGGCGGCGCATTGGACTATTTTCAGGCTCGACTGACTCAGGCTCCCGAAGACATTGATTTTGCCTTCCATTGGGTGTACCAAGCGGCTAAGACCCGTCCGGAGCAGGAAGCCGCGTTAAATGCACTGCGCCGAAAGTGCGATATCTTGTGGGCACAGTTGGACGCTTTGTATTACGCTTATGTGCAACCCGGCTGGCCCTCCCCAGGTGCATTTCAAATCAAGGAACCTTGATGCCTCAGCCTGCGCCGGAAAGCCAACCCCGATTGTCATTGGGCTGCCGCATTACGATGCGGCAGGACGTAGCCACTCTCCTTTATCCGGAAGGCGCCATCCGGCTACAGGGCACCGCGCTGCGCATCGTGCAGTTGTGCGATGGGGTGTGCAGCTTTCAGGGGATTGTGACACAACTGGCCCATGAATACTCCGCCGATGCTGACCGCATTCAGACGGAGGCATCTGCGTTCCTGGAGCGACTTCAGGCAAAAAGGATTATTGATTTCTGATGCTCGCCGGACCCCTTGCCATCATCGCCGAAGTAACCCACCGCTGCCCCTTGCGGTGTGTCTATTGCTCAAACCCCTTGGAATTGAAAAGCCGCGAAAGCGAACTGAGTACAGCAGACTGGCTGCGAGTGTTTGAAGAGGCAGCGGCTCTTAAAGCGCTCCACGTTCACCTTACGGGTGGCGAACCGCTCGCCCGGCTGGATTTAGAGCAACTGCTAGCCGGAGCCCACCAAGCTGGCCTGTATACCAACCTAATTACCTCTGGTATTCCGCTGACCGGCGAACGCTTGGCCAGGCTGGTCGCGGCGGGGCTCGACCACATCCAGCTGAGCTTTCAGGCGGATGAGTCGGAACTAGCCCAAGAGATCGCCGGACGCGATGCGCTAGGGGCTAAGCTCAAATTGGTGAAAGAAATCCACGCGCAAAACATCGCTTTTACGGCGAACTTGGTCGTGCACCGCCGTAACTTAGATCGGCTCGACTCTATGCTGAGCTTCATCGAGGCGCTACAGCCGCAGCGTATTGAAATCGCTCACGTGCAGTACTACGGATGGGCTTTCGCAAACCGCGCCGGCTTGCTGCCTACCCGTGCGCAACTAGAGCTTGCCCAGCAGCGGGTAGCCGAAGCAGTGCAGCGTACGCACGGCCGCATCCGCATTGACTATGTGGTGCCCGACTACTATGCGCGCTTCCCCAAGGCCTGCATGGGGGGCTGGGGCCAACGCATGATGCTGATTACACCCGATGGCAAGGCGCTGCCCTGCCATGCAGCAGAGATTCTCCCCGGCCTAGAATTTGCCAATGTCCGCGATCACGCTCTCTCCTGGATATGGCAAGAATCAGAAGGCTTTCGCAAGTATCGCGGCGAGGATTGGATGCAGGAGCCGTGCCGCACTTGCGAACACCGTAGTCAGGACTTTGGCGGCTGCCGCTGCCAGGCGTTTGTAGTAGCAGGAAACGCGAGCGCTGCGGATCCAGTATGCCATCTGTCTCCGGAACGCGCGCTGGTGGATACCCTGCTGCGTCAGGTGGGGAACAACAACCCGGAACTGGTTCCGCTCTGGACCTACCGCATAAATCCATCCTAAGCAGGATATTGATTCCGTCGGCACACGCTCCGTCCCTACTACGCTCCGTCCCTACCGCCAATAGAAAAAGCGGGGGAAGGTTCCCCCGCTCTAAATCACTGCGCAGCCGGAAGTGCAAGGCGTTGCGGAACTATCCTTTGGCAGCGCGGAATTTGGCCCAACGAGCCTTCTGTGCCGCGGCAATCTTGCGGCGGGCAGCCGGAGTCATCGTGCGCTTACCAGCCTTGGCCGGAGCGGCGGCGGTGGCGGTAGCTGCCGGAGCCGAGCCCTTGGTGCGGGCCCAACGGGCCTTCTGTGCCGCGGCAATGCGGGCGCGAGCGTCCGGGGACATAGTACGCTTGGCCTTCTTAACCTTCTTGCCTTTTGCAGCAGGAGCAGCGGCAGCAGCTACCGACGCGGTAGCGGCAACTGGCTTACCAGCCATGCGAGTAATGACGGTAATCGCTGAATTAATACCATCCAAATGCTTCTGTGCCTGATCGCGCTCGGCTTCCAACTGGCTCAATGCAGAATGCAAACTTGACATATGACATCTCCCTAGGGTCTGAGGTAAACAACTCTCCTAAATCTGTTTTACAGTATTACACCTTTTTCAAATCTGTGCGTAACTGGGTTCGACATAACCTGCCAGCGGGACTCAAGAGTTGCACACCTTTGCTGCCGCTTTGGCAACCGCCCTAACTGCCCACCTAGCCCTCCGTAACCAACCTTGCCACTTGATTTCGCCGCTGAGAGTGAACTCACTCTTAGCGCCCTGCGGCACGCTAAGTTGGTCGCTCGGGGGAATTGAATGTAGAAGATGTGCAGTCATTTCATCCGGGCGGAGTCACATCCCAAGACCACATTCTCCAGAACCATACGACGGGTAAGCCGGGCAAGTCTCAATACCGAGGAAACTGGTTCGGCATCACGGTCATAAATGCTACGTCGTACCACTTTGCCACTTTGGATCAGAGGATATTCAAGATACGTCACACGTTTTCAACTTCACACTCCCCCAAATTCTTGCGCTGTTTGCCACATACGGCTTCGGGACTGATAGGACCGGTGCTCACACGGCCTCTAACCGCGTGGTCACCGCGGGCTGTTCCACAGTCGTCACTTCATATCCGACACCGGGGATCCGAGATGAAGCTGAAAGTAGTAATCATCCTAGTAGTGGGAGCGGGGTTAATTCTGGGAGCTTTAAATATGATGGGGTTCAGGCTGAGATTCGGTAAGGACAAGCGTCATACTCAGGGCAGCGCTCAGGCTGCATCTGGGGCCTTTGATCGAGAGTTGTGCCGACCGGGAGAAGAAGCACGCTGCTGCACATCGGGCGGGTCGCTTCAAGCCTCGGGTTGGCCTTAAGTATCCCGTGTGCTATTTTGGTCGGAATGCTTCGTTCTAACCCGGTACTCGCTCAAGTCGGAGGCTTTAAGATTATTGCCGCCACGACGATTGGGGTTACAATCTTTACCGTGATCAATACAGCGGGCATTTCATCGTTTATCGGCGGGTGGCCGATGCAAGCCTAGGGCTGGCTTGAGTGGGGCGCAGGATGTTGGGTGTGGCATGTTCGATGTTAGTGGCAGGTTGTTCGAATTTGTCCCGGCAAGTATAGCTGTCTGCTGAGAACTAGCATGGCCTCGACGACAATCTCGTGCGCTTCGCCGCGCGACTGCGAGTACACCGCGCGGATAGTCTACCGACTCGGCCACCCCGCGGGCCTACTGTCGGCAACTTTAGCGTTTCCCGCAAAGCTTGGTGGGTATGCGGTATGTACGCAAATCGGCCCGCAGGCTATTCGCCAGCGGGCCGGGTTCGGGTGGACTGTTGGGATTGACCTGAGGCGTCGCGCTGCGCGAAACCTGCGGCAAACCTCTCGGGTGGTTTCCGCCAGCCAGTTTTGCAACTGGGGCCGGAAGTTGTTAGTACTCACCGAGCGTTCGGCGAGATGCTAGAGCGGACGCGCTCTAAGCCTCAGTCACCTCACTGACAGATCTACTACACCATCCACTACAGGAACATTCCATATATGGATCATCCTCCTTTCCCAGCGTGAGCAGAGAATACCGCTAGAGGGAATCGCGCGTCAATGGGCTTTGCAGGTGGTAGGTAACTTTGGTTTCGCGTGGGGAAAAGAACCGGGGAGCCGAGGGGCATTGCTCAGATGGGGATTCTCTGCTGCGGTCAGAAACGCAGGCCTGTAGAAGGTGCATGGCCGAAGCTAACCCTTCCAGCGGAAGGCTTCGGCCTGAGGCAGGCCGAGGTGCTGCATCACGCGATGGGCAAATTCCCGGGCCAGATCGTCGAGCGAGGCTGCGCCAAAATAGTAGGCGGGGATGAGCGGAAAAATGGTTGCGCCCGCTTCGGCGGCGAGCGTCATATTTCGCAGGTGGATGCGGTTGAGCGGCGTCTCGCGCGCGCACAGCACGAGCCGGCGTCGCTCCTTCAGCATCACGTCGGCGGCGCGCTCGATGAGGTTGCTGGCCATGCCGTTGGCAATACGGGCCAGCGTGCCCATGCTGCATGGCAGCACCACCATAGCGTCCGCCTGATAAGAGCCGCTGGCGACGTTGGCGCCGATATCGGCGTTAGCCTGCTGGCGGACTTTTGCAGAAGGTGTGCCCAGCAGTTGTTCCACCAGATTGCTGCGACCGGTGAGCGCGAGTTCTTCGGCTATCACGCGCAGGGCGCTGTCTGAGGCGATGAGGTTCACAGCAACGACGCGCGAGTCGGCGTCGGCCATGCGCAGCAGATGGCGCAGAAAGATGGCTCCGCTGGCTCCGGTGGTGGCAATGGTCAGGTTGGTGGGTAGAGTCTGCATACAAGTCTGTCTCATGAAATTATTGCACCTTTCCGGGGCAGGGCCGATTCACGGCGTGCTACAAGCGAGATGCAGGCAAGCTAGGGGCGGAATAGCGATCGCTTTCGCGATATATTCAGTGGTCTACCTGAAGCAGGAACTGCGCTGGAATCATCTAGTGAGCTTTGCGATGATAGTAGGCGCAGCTTTTATGGTGACGAAAAAGTGGTAAGAGAGCGGGGTTGGAAGTGAAGCCAGCAGAGCTAAAGAAGCTGTTTCAGCAAGTGCGCAAGGGCGAGGTGTCGCCGGACGACGCCGTGGCCAAACTACGCCACATGCCGTTTGAGGACCTCGGCTTTGCCAAGGTGGACCATCACCGGGCGCTGCGGGTGGGTATGCCGGAGGTGATCTTTGGCCCAGGTAAAGAGCCGGCGCATCTGGCGGAGATATTCCTGCGGCTGGCCGAGCGCGGCAACAATGTGCTGGCTACACGGGCGACCGAGGAGCAGTTTCGCGCGGTGAAGCGCAAGGTCAAGCACGCAGAGTATCGCAAGCTGGCGCGAGCCATCACGCTCACGCAGTCACCCAGCGGCGGCGATGCCGAGTCCGCCAGCGCCAACCCAGGTGCCAAGCCGGGCAAGGGGACGATCCTGGTGGTGTCGGCGGGTACCAGCGATATTCCGGTGGCGGAGGAAGCGGTCGTCACCGCCGAGTTGATGGGCAATGATGTGACGCATTTGTATGACGTTGGCGTGGCTGGTCTGCATCGCCTGCTGGCGCATGGTGAGCAGTTGCAGCAGGCCCGCGTGGTGATTGTCTGCGCCGGGATGGAGGGTGCGCTGCCCAGCGTGGTCGGCGGGTTGGTCGGCGTGCCAGTGATCGCCGTGCCGACCAGCGTGGGCTACGGTGCGTCTTTCGGCGGGGTCGCGGCGTTGCTGGGGATGATGAACTCATGCGCGTCGAACGTGAGCGTGGTGAATATTGATAACGGATTTGGCGCGGGATACGTTGCGTCGTTAATGAACCGACTGTAGGGGCGTAACGGGGTTTGTTGACGGTGGCTTTCGCCCTTGGCCGCCAAGTACGCGGGCAAGGCTGGGCAGCCGGGGGTGCTGAAGTGCTAGGATTTTGCAGGACACCTTCGAGATACTTAGAGACACTTAGAGACACTTAGAGACACCAAAACATGCCTGAGAAGATGCCGAAAAAAGTCGCTGCCAGTACGCCCAGCGCCAAGAAGCCGGCATCAAGCGGCGCGCGCGCGAAGTCGCCAGCCAAGGCTGCGCCGCGCCTGAAGAGCAAGAAGCCCGCAACCTCTACCAAGCTCGCCAAACCCGCAAAATCACTGGGCAACGCGCAACTGGTGGTCATCACCGGCATGAGCGGCTCGGGCAAAGCGTCTGTGCTCAAGGCCTTTGAAGACCTTGGCTACTACTGCGTGGACAATCTGCCGCTGGGGCTGTTCCAGAGTTTTGCCGACATATTGCTGCGCGCCGGCGAGATTGAGCGTGCCGCGCTCGTTGCCGACGTACGCGAAGGTTCCCAACTTAAGCAGATGCCGGGCATTATCCGCTCACTCAAGCGGCAGTTGCCGACGACGGTGGCCTTTTTGGAAGCCAGCGACCATGTGCTGCTGCGGCGATTCAGCGAGACCCGGCGGCCGCATCCGCTGGGCAAGACGGCCACCGTGCAGTCTTCGCTGCGCGATGAGCGCAAGCAGCTTGCTGCGATTCGTGAACTGGCTGACTTCGTCATTGATACCTCCAAGCTGAACGTTCACGAACTACGCGCGCACGTGACGGAGCGCTTTCAGCGCGGCTCGGAACAGACCAGTATTCTGGTGAGCTGTGTTAGTTTTGGCTTTAAGCATGGGGTGCCACCCGATGCGGATCTGGTCTTCGACGTGCGTTTTTTGCCGAATCCGCATTTTGTGCCGGAGTTTCGCCCGCTCACCGGGCGCGACCCCAAAGTCGCCAAGTACATTTGGTCTTTTCCGCAGACGCAAGAATTTTTGGCGCGCATAGGCGACATGCTCATCTACCTGCTGCCGCATTACGTGCGTGAGGGCAAAAGCTATTTGACCATTGCTTTCGGCTGCACCGGCGGCCAACATCGGTCGGTGATGATGGCCGAAGCCGCCGCCAAGCAACTGCAAAAGGCTGGCTACCGCGTGAAGGTCGAGCATCGTGATATGCCGCGTTAGGACGGTTGCCGGGTAGGCGGATTTGACTCGCTGCCCGTCCGACGCAGCGATGAACCAGATAGAATAATAGTTTGATTACCCCTACTCCAATTTTGTCTCGAATGGCGCATTCCCGCGCTTTAATGGCCTACGCACGGGTGCGCCCATGAAGCAACTCGCACGCCTGCTGCGCTATGTGCTGCCCTATTCGGCGCATTTAGTCGCCGCGATTGTCTGCATGGCTGGTGTTGGCTTGCTCGACGCTTTTCGCGTGGTACTCATCCGGCCGATTCTCGACCGGGTGCTGAAGCCCGAGCAGGTGACGACCGGAGTGCCCCTGTTCACGCTGCCGTGGAACGGCCACGTGATTGACCTCACCAACTTTGTCCCCCATCAGTTTCACAATCCTTGGACGGTCGTGGCGTTTTCGATGGTGGTGGCAACCTTCGTCAAGGGGTTGCTCGACTACGCGGGCACCTATCTGGTGAACTACGCAGGCTTCGGCCTTATTACCGACTTGCGCGACGAGTTATACACGGCAATTCTGCGGCGCTCAGCGGCATTCTTTTCCCGTCACGCCACTGGCACATTACTCTCGGCCATTATTAACGACATCGAGCGCATTCAGATGGCGATGTCCACGGTGCTGGCTGAACTGTTGCAGCAGTTCTTCATTCTGATTTTTACCGCCGGGGTGGTGATCATCTACGGTGGCAAGTTCGCGTTGATTCTGCTGCTCTTTGTGCCGATTGTGTTGTTCTCGTCCGGCAAGATCGGCAACCGTGTCCGCAAGACCACGCGCAAGGGTCAGGACAAGCTGGCGGAAATCCAAAATATTCTGCATGAAACGATTACCGGCAACCGCATAGTCAAGGCCTTCGGCATGGAGCATTGGGAGACCAACCGCTTTCGGGTGGCGGCGCGGCGATTGTTCCGCGCCAACCTGCGTTCGGTAGCAGCCTCCGCCATCAGTTCGCCGCTGATGGATCTGCTTGGCGTGATCGCGATTGCCTTTCTGCTGCTGCTGGGCCGAGACCAGATTCGCTTGGGCGGATTTACGGCGGGGTCGTTCTTTGTGTTCATCCTCGCCACCTTCAAGTTGTATGACCCTGTGCGCAAGTTCGCGCTGTATTACAACAACTTCCAGCAGGCGCTGGGCGCGTCGGATTCGGTCTTTGGATTCCTTGACGCGCAGGATGAAGTGGAAGAAAAGCTTACGGCCAAGCGGCTGCCTGCCTTCCATGAAAGCATTCGCTTTGAGAACGTTTGCTTCGCCTACGAGCCGGATTCACCGGATGCGATCCGGGTGCTGGACGGCATCAATCTGGAAGTGCGGCGTGGTGAGGTGCTGGCGGTGGTGGGGTCGAGCGGCGCGGGCAAAAGCACATTGGTGCATCTGGTGCCGCGATTTTTTGACGTCACCTCTGGCCGGTTGTTGGTGGATGAATGTGATGTGCGTGACGTGACACTCGCCTCGCTGCGTTCACAGATTGGCATGGTGACGCAAGAAACAGTGCTATTCAACGACACGCTGCGCAACAACGTTGCCTATGGCCAACCGCATATCTCGCAGGCTGCGGTGGAAGCAGCATCGCGCGCGGCGCTGGCGCACGATTTTATCTCGGCGCTGCCCGAGGGATATGACACAATGATCGGCGAACGCGGGGTACGGTTGAGCGGCGGCCAGCGCCAGCGCATCGCCATCGCCCGCGCGTTGCTGAAGAATGCTCCCATTCTTATTTTGGACGAAGCCACCAGCGCGCTGGATGCTGAATCGGAGTCGCTGGTGCAATCGGCACTCGGCAACTTGATGTCGGGCCGCACCGTGATTGTGATTGCACACCGGCTCTCCACCGTGCGCCGTGCCGACCGCATTGCGGTGATTGAAAATGGCACGGTGAGCGACATTGGTACGCACGACGAATTGATGTCGCGGCTGGGCACCTATCATCGGCTTTACGATTTGCAGTTTCAGGATGGCGATGCGCCGAGGGCTGCCGCAGAGGGGTAGCCTGAACTCTGTGGCCGAATCCGGTAGAATGCCCGCAACAGGAAAGCTGCCCCGATGCCAACCACTAATATCCGCTCGATGACTGGGTTCGCTGCCGTGAAGGGGGAAACCTCTGGCGGCGGCTTCACGCTTTCGCTCAAGTCGGTCAACCACCGATTTCTCGATCTGCACTTCCGCATGCCCAATGACCGGGATGCGCTGGAGCTTTCGATTCGGCGCGTGCTCAAAGAAAAGCTGTCGCGCGGCCATGTGGATGTAACCCTGAGTCTGGGACGCAAAGACGAGCGCGCCGCGACGTTGAACCGCGAATTGGTGGGGAACTACGTGAGCGCATTTCGCGCCGCCGCGGGTGAGTTTGCGCTGACCGGCGAGCCAGACCTGAACGCTATTTTGCGCTTGCCGGGCGTAATGGAAGGCGCGTCGGTGGAATTGGGCGAGGACTTTGACCCGGCCGTGATGGCCGCGCTGGAGCAAGCAATTACGCAGCTCAACGAAATGCGTTTGCTGGAAGGTACAAACACCGGAGCAGAGTTGAAAATGAGGATGGGCCGGCTGCAAAAGGCAGCCGATGGAGTCGCGGCTCATCGCTCGGCCGTGGTAAAGGCCTACATGGAAAAGATCAGCGGACGCATGTTCGAGCTGCTAAGCCGGGCAAATTCCGGCAATGGCGGCAGCGGCGTGAATCAAGATCGCCTGATGCAAGAAGCCGCTCTGCTGGCCGACCGGAGCGACATTCAAGAAGAGATTCAGCGCATGAGCGCACACATTCAACACTTTCTCGGCGTGCTCGATGAAGGTGGCGAGGCTGGCAAGAAGCTCGACTTCCTGCTGCAAGAGATGAATCGCGAGGCCAACACGCTGCTCTCCAAGACCTCAGGTTTAGCGGGCGAGGCGCTCACCATCACCGAGCTTGGTCTGGCGATGAAGGCGGAGATTGAGAAGTCACGTGAACAGGTGCAGAACATCGAATGAGCGGACTTCTCTTCATTATTTCCGCGCCATCCGGGTCCGGCAAGTCCACGCTCGTCAATGAGCTGCGCAAGGTGGTGCCGGGGCTGGAGTTTTCCATCAGCTACACCACGCGCGCGCCGCGCGGCAGTGAGCGCCACGGCACCGAATACTTTTTTGTGGATCGCGCGGAGTTCGAGCGCATGATGGCTAACGATGCATTTCTGGAACATGCAGACGTTTTTGGTAACTACTACGGCACAGCGCGGCACTTTTTGGAAGATGCCGGACAGCGCGGCAACGACCTGATTCTGGATATTGACGTGCAAGGTGCCGCCCAAGTGAAGCAACGCAAGCCCGATGCGGCCAGTATTTTTATACTGCCTCCGGACCGCAAGACGCTGGAGTGGCGCTTGCGCAATCGTGCGCAGGATCAAGAAGAGGTCATCCAGCGCAGGCTGGCCGAGGCACGCGGCGAGATTGAGAATTATCGCGGCTACGACTATATTCTGGTGAATGACCGACTGGAAGAGAGCACCGAAGCCTTGCAGGCGATTGTGGCGGCGGAGCGACTGAAGCGGGCAGAAGTTGAAAATCTGCCCGCCGACCCCGAGGCTCAGGCTTGCGTCGCAGCAGCAAAGTCCAGTTTGCGAGACAATATGGATGGACGGGTACAGTCCATCTTGGCCTCGTTCGCGAAGCCTGAACAGATAATGCAGCCAACACAACTAACGGATCGCAACCCCAAGGAGCGGAACGTATGAAGCTGATGGATGGCTTTGACAGCAATTACCGGTTCGTACTGGTCGCGGCGCGCCGCGCCCGGCAGTTGCAGGGTGGTGCCAAGCCCGGCATTAGTGCACGCTCCACCAAGGCTTGCCGCGTAGCTCAGGATGAAGTCGCTGCCGGCAAGGTACAGTGGGAAATTCCGGTGCTAGTGGTGCCCGCACTGGAGCCGCCAATGGAATTGTTCGGCGACGCTATTGTCGCGGGCGCGGAATAGCACCGAACGCAGCAACCGCGGTGAAGCAACCGCAGTGAAACAGCCATGAAGATTGCACTGGGCGTCAGCGGCGGGATTGCGGCTTATAAAGCAGCGGAGATTGCGCGTCTGCTGCAAGATCGCGGAGTGCGGGTACAGGTGGTGATGACCCGTTCCGCCCAGGAATTTATCCGCCCGCTGAGCTTTGCCGCGCTCACCGGCGAAAAAGTAATCACTGATTTATTCTCTACTGGCGGCGAGACGCCGAATCTCGATTCCGCCGTGGAACACATCAGCGTGGCGCAGTCCATTCACGCGCTGGTAGTGGTGCCCGCCACTGCCGATATTCTGGCCAAGTTTGCCCACGGCATCTGCGACGATTTTCTTACCACGCTGCATTTGGCCACAACGGCGCCGGTGATTGTGGCTCCCGCGATGAATGTGAATATGTGGAATCATGCGGCGACGCAGCAGAACTTGCAAACGCTTCGCGCGCGCGGCGTTCATATTGTGGAGCCGGGTAGCGGCTACTTGGCGTGCGGCATGATTGGCGCGGGTCGGCTGGCGGCCAATGAAGCGATTGTGGATGCGGTGATGCAAGTGCTCGAAGTCAAGCCGGGTGCTGCAGCAGAACGAGACTTAGTGGGTGAGACGATTCTGGTTACAGCGGGCCCCACCCGCGAAAAGATTGATCCGGTGCGCTACATCAGCAACCGCTCCAGCGGGAAGATGGGTTATGCCATTGCGGAAGCGTCCGCTCAGCGCGGAGCGCGGGTGCTACTGGTGACCGGACCTGCCACGGCTAAATTACCGGAGCTTGCCAATTTGGAAGTGACGCGCGTGGAAAGCACGGACGAGATGCGCAGCGCGGTGCTGGGCTTGTTGCCGCAGGCCACGGTGGTGATTAAGGCGGCGGCGGTGGGTGACTATCACGTCAAGGCGATTGCGGAACATAAGATAAAGCGTGGCGGCCCGCTGACCCTAGAACTGGAGCCGAATCCGGACATTTTGAAAGAAATAGCCGCCCGCAAGCACAATCAGATTGTGATTGGCTTCGCCGCCGAGACGCAGGATCTGCTGGCCAATGGCCGCAAGAAGCTGGAGAGCAAGTCGCTCGATGCGATCGTCATCAACGATGTTTCCCGCGACGGTATTGGCTTTGATTCTGACCGCAATGCAGTCACCATTTTGACCCGCGATGGCGAGACGGTGGTCGCCGAAACAAGCAAGTGCGAAGTGGCGCACCGCATTTTGGATCAGATTTCGCCTCTGCGTGCGCACCGGCCAGCGCGGGCATAGCCTCGGGCTTGGCATCCAAGGCAACTCTGGCACTCTGCACTCTTCCACAGTGCCCCGTTGTACCCTTACAGGGATGCCCCGTCCGCTCGATGCCGCACTGTGTGAACAGATTACGGCCCGGCTGCGCTTTTACCGCGAGTTGGGGATTTACGATTTCTACCGGCGATCCGAGACGCTGCAGTTGCCAGACTTTGCGGCGGCTCAGCCGCCGCAAGATCCGGCTCTGGCGGCGGACATGCAAGACGCAACCATTCCGACCGATGATGGAGACGATTTGGCCCGCCGCACCAACAAGACTGTTCCTCTGTTAGATTTTGCCGCGGTTCCCGATGCGCAGCAACGCGCCACGCTTCCAGAAGCCGCTGCGGTCAACCGGAATCTCGCGCTCACTATCATCCGCGAAGATATTGGCGACTGCACTCGCTGTGTGCTGCATCAGCAAGGCCGTAAACAGATTGTGTTCGGCGTAGGCAATCCTCATGCGGAACTGATGTTCATCGGTGAAGCTCCGGGCGCGGATGAAGACCAGCAAGGCGAGCCATTTGTGGGGCGCGCTGGCCAGTTGCTCACCAACATGATCAAGGCCATGGGTGTGTCGCGCGAGCAGGTGTATATCGCCAACATCATCAAGTGCCGACCGCCGGGCAACCGCACCCCCGAGCGCGAGGAATGCGAAACCTGTTCGCCGTTTTTAATGCGCCAGATTGATATCGTTCAGCCCAAGGCGATTGTGGCGCTGGGTGCGGTCGCGGCCAAAACTCTGCTGCAAATCAGTGCGCCCATGAGTGAGTTTCGCGGCAAGTGGTTCGACTTCCGGGGCTCGCAACTCACCGTCACCTATCATCCCGCATTTTTGCTGCGCGATCCTCGCCAGAAAAAAGAGACGTGGAAAGACCTGCAGATGGTGATGAAGTTTCTTGGTCTTCAGCCCGTGGCGATGCCCGAAAGCGCCCCCAAGACTCCTGCGGCGGAGTAGTCCGCTATGCCCGTGTATTGCGACGTTGCGCTGCCCGTTCCGCTGGACTTGGTATTCACGTACCGAGTTCCGGCTGGGCTGGAGCCGCTGGCCGGAGCGCGGGTGCTGGTGCCCTTCCGGCAGCAGCGCATGACGGGTGTGGTGGTGGAAGTCCACGACCGCGAGCCGCATGCGGTTGGCGCGTCAAAAACCAAAGACCTTATTGAAGTCCTTGACACCACTCCTGTACTCGACGAGCAGCGCCTGAAGTTGGCCCGGTGGATCGCTTCCTATTACATCGCCCCGCTGGGCGATGTGCTGCGCTCGATGTTGCCCTTGCAGGCTGAGTTCGCGAAGCACGTGAGCTATCGCATTGCGATGGATGGCGAATTAGCGCTGCACACTGCCAGCGCCACCGGGTCAGCGGGCCGTTCGCGCCGCTCGGCGGAAGAGCAGATGATCGAGTTTCGCGTGCTGGATTTGCTGGCGCAGCGCGACGCTGGCGGCGAGGATGCGATTCGCGAGGCCTCTCTGCGCCGGTCCACCAAAGCCACGCGGGAACTGCTGGCTGGGATGGTGCGCAAACACTGGATCACTCGTGAGGATACTTCCGGCGTGCGCACCTCTGCCAGAATTCGCCGAGTGGCGTTCCTGCTGCGTCTGCCGGATGAGAGCGAGCGGCTGAACGAAAATCAACTGCGCTTGATCAACGCGCTGGCCGAGGCAGCGGGAGCAGGAATCCTCGAACAACAGGATGCCGCTGCGGACGATCGTGAAAAGCCACGCACCATCACCGGCGTGCCGCTTGACCTGCTGCGCACTCTGGAGCTACCGCCAAGCACGCTGCACACACTGGTGCGGCGCGGCATGGTCGAGATCAAAGAGGAACCGCTCGACTTTCGGATGTCGAGCCTGCGTCCCCGCGAACATGCCAGCTTGCAACTCACCGATGCGCAGGCGGACGCACTTCTGCACATCAATGCGGCGGTTGCGGAAGGGAAGTTCCATGTGTGCCTGCTGCATGGTGTTACGGGCTCGGGCAAAACGGCGGTCTATCTTTCTGCGATGCAGGCGGTGCTGGCGGCGGGCCGATCGGCGATTTTGCTGGTACCAGAGATTGGCCTTACGCCCGCAGCCGCTGCCGACTTACACAGCCTGTTTGGAGACCAAGTAGCCATCTTGCACTCCGGCCTCAGTGACGACGAGCGTGCCGAGCAGTGGCATCGCATCCACAGCGGCGGTGCGCGGATCGTGGTCGGCACGCGCTCGGCGGTGTTTTCTCCCGTGGCGGATCTTGCGCTCATTGTGGTGGATGAAGAACACGACAGCAGTTACAAGCAAGAAGAAACGCCGCGCTACCACGCCCGCGATGTCGCCGTGATGCGTGCGAAGATGGCCAACGCCACCGTGGTGTTGGGCTCGGCCACGCCGTCGCTGGAATCCTACGCCAACGCGCAGAGCGGCAAATACAAGCTGATTGAGTTGCGCGAGCGCATCGCCGAACGCCTGATGCCTGAAGTGAAAATTGTGGATATGCGGCAGGAGTTTCAGGAGACGGGCAGTGAACAGGTGTTGTCGCGCGCGCTGCTGGCAGGCATTGCCGCGCGGCTGGCCCGGCGCGAACAGGTAATGGTGTTATTGAACCGGCGGGGCTATGCGCCCATCGTGCTCTGCCGCGCTTGCGGCCACAAGATGGAGTGCGTCCATTGTGCGATTTCGCTGACGCTGCACAAGCATCTACGCAAGATGGAGTGCCACTACTGCGGCTTTGTCGCGCCCGTGCCCAAACAATGCGTCCAGTGCGGCAGCGACTACGTGCAGTTCGTGGGCACGGGGTCTGAGAAGCTGGAAGAAATGTTGCGCCAACACTTTCCGCAGGCGCGCATTGCGCGCATGGATCGCGATACCGTCCGCGGACGCGATGCCTTTGAAGCCATGTTGCACCGGCTCGACCTCGGCGAAATTGACGTGCTGGTGGGCACGCAGATGATCGCCAAGGGCCACGACTTTCACGGGGTGACGCTCGTCGGCGTGGTGGGCGCGGACTATGCACTGGGTATGCCCGACTTTCGCGCAGCCGAGCGGGTGTTTCAGTTGCTCACCCAGGTGGCCGGTCGCGCCGGTCGCGGCGATGTGCGTGGCGAGGTGCTATTCCAAAGCTATTTTCCCGATCATTACGCGGTGACGTTTGCCGCACAGCACGACTTCGCCAGCTTCTACGAAAAGGAATCGCGCTATCGCAGTTGGATGCACTATCCTCCCCATGCTTCACTGGCAAACGTGCTGGTGCGGTCAGACAAGCTGGAGGACGCACTGAACTTCTCTGGCATTCTGGGCCGCTGGTTCGAGGCGCAGCACAAGGAGTCCGTGCGAGTGATGGGGCCCGCCCCCGCCCCCATCGTGCGGCTCAAAAATGATTATCGCTACCACTTTGTGCTGAAGTCATCCAGCCGCGAAAAGCTCAACCAACTGCTACGAGGTATGATCGCCCACGCCAATGCACAGAAAATCCCCCGTACCAGCGTAATTGTGGATGTAGATGCACTGTGGCTGATGTAGTTACGTTGCCCGGCTGCTCTCCGAGCTACTGGTTACTTCGTTTCCGTTCTCTTCAAGTCTGCGGCCGTACTCCAACGGTCCAGTGCGTTGGTGTAAATCTTGGCATCGGCGGGCACGGGCACCTTACTCTTGAGTGAGGTGGCGAAAGGCACGTTATGGCCGTAGAATTCGCGCGTGGCGTCTTTATCCTGCGCAATGCGAGCGCCGTTGAGGGTGAGTCCGGCGAAAACCCCTCGAGTGCGCGAGTACGTCAACACCTGCGCTTTCAGCTTCCAGTCGGTATTGCCTTCGGCGTGGCGACCCACAGGCCCTGCTGCGACGGAAGCATCCGCGCCCAATTCGAACTTACTGGAAAGTAGATTGTTCATCCCTTGATCGTTCATGATGAGCATAATGAGGTCAATGGCCTGTCCGCCGATTTGCAGGCCGAAGCTGCCGCCGGTGACGGTGAAGAATGCCGGTGCGCTCCATCCACCTTTGCCATTGCGGCAACTAGCCACTCCTTTGCCATAACGTGCGCCGACAATAAATCCGCCCTTGAGCAAGCCGGGGACGACGGCCACACACTTGGCCGACCCGAACACTTCCTGTGGCACACCCTTGTCGGGCGCCTCCTGAATTTCGTCAATCACGGTGGCGGCCGATTGCACCCGGTCGCTGGTCTTGGTGCGGCTTTCACCTACAGGTTTGTCGGCTTGCTTGGCGTCTTGCGCCTGTAGCGGTGCGGCCGCCAGCAGTATTGTCAACAGAACCATTGTCCACAGAACCATCAACAACGAGGGACCAACAGGAATGGCAAATTTTTTCAAGGCAAAGCTCCTGACCACATTAGACGGGGAAAACGCGTCTACTGTTGCCTAGGATATCGCGCGAATGGTCAGGCTGGGGATATCGAGTAGGAAACCCCACGCAGGAAGGCTGAGCGGGCGGAGGCGATGCTTTAGCGTCTCTGCGACTGGGTGGAGGCAAAAAATCGGGGCTGGTTCCGGTGACCCATCCGGTTCCAACCCCGTCTCCCAGGTTCTGTGGTAGGTGAAACCAGTATGGCTTTTCCAGCAGAAGCTGCCAAGATAACGCTGGGGAGTGCCCTTGGGTAACTATGGTGCGTGTGCCGCTGCACACCCCGCAGCCTTTGGCCTACCATAGAGGTGCCAATAGCGATGTGCCAATAGCGATGTGCCCACAGCGATGTGCCCACAGCGATGTGCCCACAGCGATGTGCCCGCAGTGATGTGCCTATAATTTTCTGCCGTGCTGACTGCGTGGTACGGCGTTTGGTTCCTGTGTTATTTGCGGTTCATTTCGCGGTTCATTTCGCGGTTCGTTTCGCGGTTCATTTCGCGCTTTGTTTCGTTGTTCGTTTCTTTGTTTATTTCGTTGTTCGTTCGTTCGTCGTTCAATTCGTCGTTCAATTCGTCGTTCACTATTTCGCGAGACAGAATTTCGCAAGACTGAGGTATTTTTATGGCTGGCACTCTTATCAGGTCGGTAAAACAGTCGGACAAGCAATTAGGTAAGCCGTCCGCAAAATCCTCCGCCGCTGGCGTCAAGCGCGGCACTCAACCCAAACCGTCCGCCACCCAACGCGCAAGCCTGCGGCCCACCACGCAACCTGAGACGGCCTCTGGCGAAGGCTACCGCATTCGTACCCGGTTGATCCATGGGGTGTCAAAAAACCCCAAGTGGGACTATACCCATCACGTCGTCCCTCCGATGAGTTCGTCGGCTACCTTTCGGCTGAGCAGCAGCCAGCGCGGGGCGCGCGGCTTTTTCGAGTTCGCCTGCGACACCATCAACACCAAGCGCCATGTGCCCATCTACATCTACGACCGGCTCGACGAGCCGACGCGCGGCATGCTGGAAGAAGCTCTTGCCACCGCCGAAGGTGGCGACATTGCCGTCTGCTTTGCCACAGGCATGGCGGCGATTACGGCGGCGATTCAAGTGCTGGTGCGTGGTGGCGACCACGTGGTTGCCCACGATACGCTCTACGGCTGTACCTACAGCTACTTGATCAACTGGCTGCCTCGGCAAGGGGTAAGCAGCACCTTCGTCAACGCTTGCGACCCGCAGGCTGTCGCCCAAGCCATCACGCCCAAAACGCGCGTTGTCTATCTGGAAACGCCCGTCAACCCAAACCTCGAACTGGTGGATCTTTCAGCGGTGCGCGCTGTGGTGGATCAGGCCAACCGCAAGCGCAAGCCAGAAGAGCGCATCCGGATTCTGGTGGATAACACCTTTTGCACGCCGTATTGCCAGCGTCCGCTGGGGCTTGGCGCAGACGTGGTGATTCACAGCTTGACCAAAGGCATCGGCGGCTTTGGCACCGACATGGGCGGTGCCGTCATCACCAGCCACGACCAATACAACGAGCTGATGATGTACCGCAAGGATTTTGGCGGCGTGCTGAGTCCCAAAGCCGCCTGGAATGTGCTGGTGTATGGCTTGCCGTCGCTGGCCACCCGCATGGCGAATATGCAGCGCAGCGCTCGCAAAGTGGCTGAATTCCTCGAGCAGCATCCCAAGGTAGAGCGCGTGTTGTACCCGGGATTGCCGTCGTTTCCGCAACGCGAATTGGCCGAACGCCAGATGGTGGATTATCGCGGCAAGTTCGCGCCCGGCTCCATGATTTACTTCACGCTAAAGGATGCTTCGGGCAATACGGCTGCCAAAGCAGGACGCAGCAAGGGACGCAAGCAGCCAAATGCCCTGGGCGAATATCCCGCCGAGCGCGTCATCAACTACATTGCCGACCATGCCTATTGCGTCACCTTGGCCGTGAGTCTGGGGCAGGTGAAGACTTTGATTGAAAGTCCCTACCACATGACCCACTCCGCCTACATAGACCCCAGCAAGCCCGCAGGTTCTTGTACGCGGGGGCTAGAGCCGGGCGGCATTCGCCTGTCGGTAGGACTGGAAGACTGGCATGACATTATTGCCGACTTGGAAAAAGCGCTGGAAAAGGCTTAGTTTGGGCGAGGAAGGGATTTGTAGAAGACCTTCGTCGGAGAGACCTGCCCGGCGGCAGCGCGGTGCCGCATTGCGGCCGGGCAGACAACGCATCCTAAGTGGAGCTTATCCCCGGCCTGCGGTGGCGAAGCCCATGCCGCCGATGGCGATGGAGATAACCCCCATGATGTTGCTGAGCAGCGAACCGCAAACGATGCAGGAAATACCGCCGGGGTAAATCATCAAACCCCCAATAATAATCAGCCACGCCCATGCCAGTTGTCTTGGAATCATGTTCATAAAGACAAGTCTCCTCTGCGAGTCAGGCTCCCTTCGCCAACGGCAGACGGGAAACAGGCGGAGGACGAATGGCCTTAACTGTCGCGGGCCGGATGCTACGCCGCGCAGAATTGAGTGTCAAGAAAAAATTGCGGTGTATTTGCGTTCATCCCATCCGCTCCCTGTGGTGTGTGCTATATTACGGTTCGCGAGGTAGATTGTGACTCCCCCTTCCAACAAGCCAGCCAGAATCAGGAAGGCAGCGGCTGTGCCCCAAGCCCCCCGCGCCGAGCGTCCCCACATGCCGGACTATGGCATCGCCATCGGCACCAAAGGCCTGCTGCCGTGGCGTTGGGCTGAGGAAAAACTCACTGCTACGCGTATCTACTGGCTGACTACGGTCACTCCCAAGGATGAACCCCACGTGATGCCGATTTGGGGCATCTGGGTGGAGAATCGCTTCTACTTCAGCACCCGAGCCACCTCGGTAAAGGCGCGGAACTTGGCGGCGAACCCGCGCTGCGTCATCGCGAATGGCGATCCTGATCAGGCCGTCATTCTCCACGGCGAAGTCCGCCCCATCGCGCCCCAGGCCCGCATCAAGCAATTGAGTAAGCCGTACGCGAAGAAGTACGGCATTGGCCTCACCGCCGACATGGGCATCCTCTTCGAGTTGAGCCCCACCCACGCCTTCGGCCAACCCCACGACCAGTATGCTCAAGCAGCCACCCGCTGGCGCTTCTAAGCGGACGTCTGCTGATCTTCGATCTGGCCCTGCCGCCCATCCTGCAAATATTTTTGCCTGCCGTGAGCATTTTCTCCGTCACCCTGCGCTTTAACAGGTGAGGGCTGCTGAGCAGTGCCATCGCCTACTCCCGGTAGGCGGCGGGAAGGCTCAGGAGCCCCAAGCAAATTCAAGGAGAATCTCTTATGCGCAATGCCCTCAAGTTGCTGTGCTCTGCTCTATTCGTCCTGACGGTACTAGCCCCGCTTCCGCTTGCGGCGCAGTTCCGCACCTACCAGATGGATCCTTCTAACAACCGCGTTTATGGCATCAACGACCGCGGCGATGTTGTCGGCGCGCAAGGCATTCATGCCTTCAAGGTCCAAGGTGGATCCGCCAACACGGGCGGCGGTAGCATCTCGCTCTACGACTTTCCGGGCGCAGTGTTCTCCTATGCCATAGGCATCAGCGGCAATGGCAACATTGTCGGCAACTATGCGGACACGGTCACCCAGCACTGCTATACGTATGACGTAAAGGGCTACCGTTCGCGTGATATTTCCACCGCGCAATTTACGTCGTGCGCTGGCATTCAGGGGAACACAATCTTTGGCTACTTTCTCGATGGCAGCGGGTCGCACGGTTTTTACGAGACAGGAGCCGGCGTGGTCACCCAGTTGGACTATCCGGCTGCAGGCCTTACCGACGTGCAAGGTATGTATGGATCCGGCAGTTCGCAGCTCATCTATGGCACCTATGTCGGCGGGGACTGTCCGTTGACTGAATGCGGCTTCGTTTACTCGGCGGCGACCAGCACGTTTACGTCAATTCAACCCAATGTGCTGGATCTCTATGGCGATGCGCCTTGCGCCGTGACGGGCACAAGCGTGACGTCTACTGGTGCGGTGTACGGAACTCTCGCCTACCGGTGTGGCGGCCCGCAGGTGCCATATGGGGGCTTTGTCTCTGATGGCAAGGGTGGATATCGAGGCTACAACTACGGTGCCGCCGGGGTTTACGACGTAACCCGGCTCTGGGGAATGAACAAGAACGACGCTAAGGTTGGTGATACAGGCTTCTCGGTCACCCCTGACACTACGTTAGGCTACTTCGACGGCCAGAAGTAGGCCGCTACAGACCAGCCAGGTTCCCCTTGGCTCAGAGCAGTTTAGCCGGTGTCAGTTAGCCAATAGCAGGGCTGCGGCGAGAAATCGCCGCAGCCCTGTTCCCGCAGACTCTCCGCAGATCCGTTGTGAACCGAGTCGTATTTTACGAAGCGTGTCTTAGCTGGGTGTTTTACTCATCAGGGCCGGTTCACTCAAATAGCGCTTCACCCAAGCCTCGGCCAGACGGCTCTCTCGGGTAAGCGTTGCAATCGAAATGCCCAGCGTCTCCGCCACTTCCGCCCCGCCCAGACCGCCAAAGTATTTCAATTCCAATAACTTCGACTTGCGCTGGTCAAACGCCGCCAGGTCCGTTAGCGCGGAATCCAGGTGCAGAAGGCGGTTTGGGAGGAAGGCTTGATAGCTAAACTCCTCATTCAGCGTCACTTGTACCCCGCCGTCCCGCTTGGCGGAGCCCCGTTTGCGGGCATGATCCACTAGCACCTGCCGCATTAGGTGCGAGGCCAGCGCGAAGAAGCGCGTCCGGTCGGAGGCTTCCCGCGGGGAGTGCTTCATCATGCGCAGGTAGGCCTCGTGAATCAGGTCGGTTGCCTGCAAGGTGTGTCCGCCGCGCTCGTCGCGCAGGCGGCTTTTTGCGATACGGCGTAACTCCCGGTAAATGAGTGGCATAAGCTGCCCCAGGGCGCCTTGGTCCCCGCTATGCCACTGCGCCAGCAACTCAGTTACCGCGCCCGACGTACCCTCCGGCATGCCCATTCTCCCAAGTTGAAATCATCCACAGGCAATCGCACGGGAACAATTCCTTAGCACTATACTCCAACAGGACGGAGTGACCCTTTTCTTGGCGATAAACCCTGAACTTTGGCGGCGGGTGGAGGAGCATTTTGATACCTTGGTGCTTCAGTCGCCCCACGCGCAGCAGGCTGGCCTGCAAGCGATCGCCGACCCTTGGCTGCGTGGCGAGGTCGAGGCGCTTTTGCAACATGCTGGCGACACTGCGCCGGTGGGCGACGCCATCGCAGCTGCCGCCGAAGAGGTCACGGCCGCTCAATCCCCCGAGCCCGAAGGCCCCCAGCGCATCGGCCCTTACCGCGTGGTCGGCCGTATTGGCCGCGGCGGTCAGGGCGTGGTCTATGAGGCTCAGCGCGACGACGGTGCCTACCGCAAGCGCGTCGCTATCAAGATTATTCCATGGGAGCTGGATAGCGATGCCACCCGCCAGAATTTTCGCCGCGAGCGCGACCTGCTGGCGCAGTTGGAGCATCCCTGCATCGCCCGTCTGCTAGAGGGTGGCGACACGCCCAACGGTGCCCCCTATCTTGTCATGGAGTTTGTCGAGGGTCGCCCGATCACTAAAGCTGCCGCGTCATGGTCGCGGGAAGCTAAGCTCCGTCTCTTCCTGCGGGTGGCCGAAGCCGTCGAGTATGCCCATCGCCACCTGATCGTCCACCGCGACCTGAAGCCGAATAACGTTCTGGTCACGGCCGACGGCACCCCGAAGCTGCTCGACTTCGGCATCGCCAAGCTAGTGGATAAGTCCGGGCCCGCCACCGTCACCGCCGTCTGGGCACTGACGCCGGATTACGCCAGCCCCGAGCAGGTGCTGGGCTTGCCCATCTCCACCGCCTCGGACGTTTACTCGCTCGGCATCCTGCTCTACGAACTGCTCATCGGAACCCGCCCCTACTCGCTCGAAACCAGCTCGCCGGTGGAAGTGCAGCGCGTGATCTGCCAGGTTGAGCCGCCGGTCCCGCATCTCTCGCCCGACCTCGACAGCATCATCCTCATGGCGCTACGCAAGGAGCCGGACCGCCGCTACAACTCGGTGCGCGGCTTCGCCCTCGACATTGAAAACTACCTGGCGCGCAAGCCGGTGCAAGCCCGTCCCGATTCCTGGGCCTACCGCGTGCGCAAGTTCACTGCGCGCCACTGGCTGCCCCTCTCCGCGGCTGCGCTCGCGCTAGCTTGCATTCTCGGCTTTGCTGGTGCCGCCGTTTATCAGGCGCGCATTGCCCAGCGTCAGGCCGAAATTGCCCGCACCCGCGTCGTCCAGTTGCGTAACCTGACCCATCGCGAGATATTCGCCTACTACGAAGACCTTGCCCGGCTTCGCGGCACCGCTGCGGTGCGGGAAGCGATGATGGGTGATGCCATCGCCTATCTGGACCAGCTGGCCGATGTGGTGGGAGACGATCCGGCAGTACTGGGCGAACTGGCCGCCGCCTACAAGCGTGCGGGCGATGCCCAAGGGAACGCGCGTTCTTCCGGTGCGGAGAAGACCGATGCCGCTCTCGCCAGCTATCGCCACGCCATGTTGCTTTACCAGCGCGCGGTGACGCTTGACCCTGCCCATCGCCCACAGTTTGCCCTCTTTCTAGTGGACTACACTGACCTGCTCCGCGTGGAAGGTCAGATTGAGGATGCCAAGGCAGTGGCACGGCAGTCGGTGGAGAACTGGAGACAGATTGGGCAGAGCGACCCCCAGAGCCTCGCCGCAGTAGAGGGCCAGAGCCGCGCCTGGTACAACCTGGGCCGCATTGCCGCAGATGAGGGAGAGTTTCGCAATTCGCTTGCCGCCCTGCAGCAGGGCTGGGATCTCGCCAGTGTGCTGCTGGCGCGGCGCAATTCCAATGACGACCTTGCTTTTGCCGGGGATCTGCAAGTGCATCTCGCCAAAACGTTGGCAGCAACCGGTCGCCTAGAGCAGGCGGTGGCGTCGCTCGCCGAGGCTGCCGTGCTGCAGCAGAAGGGTGTCGCCCTGAATCCCGGTTCCCGCGACGTATTGGAGGCTCCCCAAGCCCTTTACTCTGCGCGTTCGAGCGTCGAACTGGAGTGGATGATGCCGAGCCGTAACGATGCGGCGGGCGCTGGCGCCGCATCGCAACAGGAGGTGGCGGAGTTGCGGCACCTTACGGCCAACGACCCAACTGATGAGGTAGGTCGCTCATTGCTGGCCACGGCCCTGTATCGCGAATCGTATGCGCTGGGCGGCTTGCAGCCTGCTCGCGCCGTGCAGTTGGCCACGGAGGCGGTTGCCATGGTTGACCAGCAATTCACTCGGATCGGGACGAACCGCATGCGCCGGGCCCGGCGTAACCGCGCCTTGCAGCGACTGGCTGAAGCCCAGTTGGCCAACGGGCAACTGCGCGACGCCCTGCGAACCAATCAGGCTGCCGTGGCCGAATACCGGGTGCTCGCACACGAGGGCGAAGGCAGCTTCGCGGAACTAGCCCTGGTGGAATGTTTTCTCGATGCGGCCGTGATTCACACCCGGATGGGTAACTCCAGCGCTGCCCTCGAGGACTTGGAGCAGGCGCAAATGAGAGCGCAGGGAATTCTCGCCCACATGCCCGGCGAACTGACATCCATCCTGCCTGTCTCGCTGGTGGAAGAGGCTATCGCCACGCACTGGCGCGCCCGCGGCGACTTCGCCCAGGCCCGCCAGCACCTGGCATACGCGCTGACGTTATGGCAGAACTACTCTGACCAGAACAACTACGTGAAGTCGCAGACCCTGCGTCTGCAAAGGCTGGCTGCGGCGATTCCCTAGTCTTCCGTAGCTTGGCCTAGTCTTGCTTAGTCCTTCAGCAACTGCCGCGCAATCACCAGGCGCTGAATCTCGCTGGTGCCTTCGCCGATCGTGCACAACTTTACGTCGCGATAAAACTTCTCCGCGGGATAGTCCTTGATAAAGCCATAGCCGCCGTGGATCTGCACACTTTCATTGGCGCAGCGCACTGCCACTTCACTGGCAAACAGCTTGGCCATGGACGACTCCTGCGTCGTCTTCATGCCTTTGTCTTTCATGTCGGCGGCGCGCAGCGTGAGCAGGCGCGCGGCTTCAATCTCGGTGGCCATATCAGCCAGCTTCCACTGGATCGCCTGAAACTCACTGATGGCCTTGCCAAACTGCTTGCGCTGCTTGGAGTACTTGAGCGCGCAATCATACGCACCCTGCGCCATGCCGAGCGAGAGTGCGGCGATGGAGATACGTCCGCCATCCAGCACCCGCATTGCGTCAATAAAGCCGTCGCCCTCTTTGCCGAGTAAATTCTCGTTGGGCACGAAGCAGTCTTCAAAAATCAGCTCTGCGGTATCGCTGGCTCGCAAGCCGAGCTTATTTTCCTTCTTCCCCGCGCGAAAGCCCTTGTAGTCTTTCTCCACGATGAAGGCACTCAGGCCATGGGTACGCGCCGACTTGTCGGTCACCGCGATGATGGTGAGCACATCCGCATAGTGGCCATTGGTGATGAAGGTTTTGGTTCCGTTCAGCAGGTAGCCGCCGGGGACTTTCGTCGCCGTAGTGCGCGCGCCGCCCGCATCCGAACCGGCGCCAGATTCGGTGAGTCCCCACGCGCCGATAAACTCTCCACTTGCCAGCCGGGGGATGTACTTCTTCCGCTGATCCTCGTTGCCTGCCAGATAAATGTGATTGGTGCCCAGTGAAGTGTGCGCCGCCAGAATGATGCCTACCGAGCCATCCACTCGAGAAAGCTCGTCAATCGCCGTGGCATATTCGATGTAGCCCATGCCGGCGCCGCCGTATTCCACGGGAAACACGATGCCCAGCAGGCCCAGCTTGCCCAGTTCCTTGATGGTGGCGAGCGGAAATTCGCTGGCCTCGTCCCACTCCATGACGTGGGGCAGAATTTCGCGCTCGGCGAATTCGCGGACGGACTTCTTCAATTGCAGTTGTTCTTCGTTGAGCTGGAAATCCATAAGGGCCTCACTTCATCCGCAGCACGCTTGTTCAGCATCTAGCTGAGACATAAGAATCACTAATAATACTATTAGTAATGCTTATTACAGTGCAAGCGATGTGTTTCAAGCCTTTCGCGGTCGCCGCTTTGGGCGGCAGTTTGTTGGGGTCGCCATTATGGTATAAACGTTAGCTTAGTGGCTGCGAATGCGGTGGCCGCTACCGCGAATTATTTTCAAGGAGAGTGCCCATGCCTTCCGCCAATTTTTTGGACCAACTCGATACCCGCATTGCAAAATATGACCTGCTCTGCCATCCCTTTTATAAGGCGTGGAGCGCAGGCGAACTGACGCGCGACGACCTGCGCGAGTATTCCTTGGACTACTATCATCACGTGAACGCGTTTCCGCAGAACCTGGCAACGCTGGCAGCGCGCTTGCCCGAAGGTGAAACCCGGCGCGCAGTGTTGTCGAATCTGGCCGATGAAAATGGCGGCGATGCAGCGAATGGCCGTGAGCATGCCGAAATTTGGCTGGATTTTGCCGAGGGAATGGGCGCAGGCCGCTACGCTGGCAATGCGGCTCCTGCTGGCATGGCTGAACTGACTGCTCACTTTGCCGACGTGGCGGCCACAGCCGCTACCGAAGAGGCGCTGGCGGCGTTCTATGCGTACGAGTCGCAGGTGCCGCGGGTGGCCGTGGAAAAAGAAAAGGGTCTGCGCCAACTGTACGGCGCTGATGACCGCACCGTTGGTTACTTCACCTTGCATCAGGCGGCTGATATTTTCCACACGAACGTGTGGAAGCAGCAACTCGCGCGGACGGTGGGCACTGACGCCGCGGCAGAAGGCCGCGCGCTGGATGCAGCAGAATTGGCGGCAAAGGCTCTTTGGACTGCGCTGGATGGCATTGAGCAGCGTCGGCAGGCCCGCAAGCTGGCGGCGTAAGCGAAGTTGAGTTGTTGTGGATGCAAGGGCGCGGCTTCGGTCGCGCCCTTGGTGTGCTCGCCCCCGAACCCTCGCTAGCCCCTGTGAACGATAGCGTCGTTAACCGCAGTCACAATGCCCTCAATAAGTGCGCGGTTCTTCGATTCCAAAGGCGTTGATTCGCCCGAACTGCTCGATACCCTAATGCCGTACTCCGTCTTTTGGCCGGACAAAATCAAGATGCCAACCACGATTGCACCGAGCGCAAAATAGGGAACTTGCGAAGTCATGAAGTCAACCATGCCCCACATGACGCCGCCAAGAATGAAAACAATCGGCCAGAATCGGCTAGGGTGTTTTACTGATGTCGAGACGGATGCGATATTCGCAAGCGCGTAAGTCACATTTGCAATGATCAGTCGGGAAGACGTGACGCGGATGGCACCATTTTCGTAAAAAAGTTTCTCTGAGCTCTCCGACACTCGCGCCTCCTATCACCAAAATACCCAAGGAGTGTAGCCCGAGCGTCTCAAGAACGGTGTGTGCGCGAATGCGAGAGTTACTCCAGCCACGCTCGAAAACCTAACGAGACTGACTGAGCCGCTACTCTAAAAACCGCTCAAACACTTCGTTTGAAACCAGCCGGCCGCGCGGCGTCAGCCGCACACGCTCTGCAAACTCCTCCAGTAATCCCTCTGCCACGCACCGCGCCACCACCGCCCGTTGCGGACCCATCGCCTCCGCCCCAAACTCCCGCTCCAGCTCCGCCGGGCTCACGCCCTGGTTTAGCCGCAGACCCAGAAAGAATCGTTCTTCCAGCGCCTGCGCCCGGCTCACCCGCGTCACGACCGGTGGCATCAACGGTGTCGGATACAGAAATCCATCCAGCGTGTCCGGCTTGGCAATCCGCACCGCCTCGCCGCCCTCGGCCCCCAACATCGAATGCGCATCCACGCCGACGCCCAAGTACGGCTGCCGTGTCCAGTACTTCAAGTTGTGCCGCGATTCAAACCCCGGGCGGGCAAAATTGGATATCTCATACTGCGCAATACCCGCAGCGTTCAAACGCTGGCAGGCGACTTCATAAAAATCTATGGTCATAGCGTCGTCCGGGACGAAATGCGCGTGGTAGCGTGTGCCTCCGGCCATCACTTCGCGGCCCAAGCGCGAGTCCTCGTCCACCTCGAGCATATAAACGCTGACGTGGGGCACGCCCGTCTCAATCACCTCACTCACCGAAAACTCCCAGCTTTCGGCAGTCTGGTGCGGCAGTCCAGCAATCAAGTCCAAATTGATGTTGGTGATGCCTGCGGCGCGGAGGCGCGCAATATCGGCCAGAGTCACGTCGCGGGTGTGCAGCCGGCCGACGGCGGCAGCTTCGCGATCCACAAACGATTGCACGCCAAAGCTGATGCGATTGACCCCACTCGCCACCAGGGCCGCTAGAACCGCTTCGTCCAATGTGCCGGGAGCGCACTCCACGGTGATTTCAGCGGCGGGTGCAATGGCGAAACTCTGGCGCATGTGGGCAAACAGGCGGCACAAATCTTCTGGAGCTAAAGTGGTTGGAGTGCCGCCACCAAGGTACACTGTGTCCACCCCGGAATCGAGCTGCGCGCCGTGGGTTTGCGCCATGGACTGCGCGTTCGCGAATTCCGCACACGCCCGTTCTACGTAACGGGCAAACTGCGATTGCGAAAAAACGCCTGACGCGAAGTTGCAATACGAACACTTGCTTCGGCAGAACGGCACGGAAAGATAGACGCCAGTGGGCACAGCTTAATTATCCCATTGTGCGCACCAGACAAAGGAAATCAATCACGAATGATGCGGCGCGCAGTCATCACAGGCATGGGCATTGTTAGCCCCAACGGCATTGGGCGCACGGCGTTTGCGGCCTCGATTTTAGCGGGTAAAAGCGGCGTCAAGCGCATCACCCGCTTCGACCCCAGCGAACTGCACGCGCAAGTCGCAGGCGAGATCACGGACTTCGATGAATCGAAGTGGATCACGCCCATGGAGCGCAAGCACGTTTCGCGGGCGATTCCGCTCGCCGTCGCGGCTACTACGGAAGCGTGCGCCGAAGCTGGCCTCGACTACGCCAATATGACAATGGAAGAGAAGCGCGAGATTGGCATGATTCTCGGTTCCGGCGGCGGCGCGCAGGAGTTCAGCGAAGCCCAGTACAAGCTCTATTACACCGGACACTTGAAGTCGGTGAGCATGTACTCCATCCCCAGCGGAACCATGGGCACGCTTTCTAGTGAAGTAAGCATGAAGTTCGGCTTTCGCGGACCCAGCCACATGATTACGACCGCGTGCACCTCCTCCACGGATGCGATTGGCTACGCGCTGCAAAATATCCAGATGGGCATTTTGCCCATGTACATCTGCGGCGGCGTGGATGTGCCGATCGCGCCCGCGATTGTAAAGACTTACACCATGCTGCATGCGCTCACTACCAAATGGAATGATGAGCCGGAGCGGGCTTCACGGCCATTTTCTGCCGACCGCAGCGGCTTTGTTCTGGCCGAAGGTGCGTGGACTTTTGTATTGGAAGAATACGAACACGCGAAAGCGCGCGGCGCGAAAATTCTGGCCGAAGTCGCTGGCTACGGTACCACCTGCGAAGCCTTCCACCGCGTACGTCTGCGCGAGGATGCGGAGGAACCGGCCCGCGCCGTCACGCTCGCCATGGAGCAGGCCGGTGTGACTGCTGAGCAGATTGACTATGTGAATCTGCATGGCACGTCCACCGAAATGAACGACCGGGTGGAAACTCTTGCGCTGAAAATGGCGTTGGGCGAAGCGCGGGCGCGCCAGGTGCCCATGTCGGCCCTGAAATCGCAAATTGGCCATGCGCAGGGTGCGTGCGGTGCAGCCGGATTGGCCGCCACACTCATCGCGATGGAGGCCAGCCAGCTTCCTCCCACCATCAATCTCGATGTGCCAGATCCGCAGTGCGATCTCGACTACGTTCCCGATGTTGGCCGCAAACTGCACATTGAAACTGCTATCTGCAACTGTGTAGGTTTTGGGTCGAAAAACTCCGCGCTGGTGGTGCGGCGGGCGCATTAAGGGCTGCCCGTTCTCCATGATGTTGTAGACGGGCTGGAGTTAGCGTGGTGCAGGCGGAGTGCCAAACACTTCTTCAAAATGCCGCGGGTGCACCTGCATTGTGCTGTTGAAAGTGATTTGACCCGGCCGGGTCGCAAATATTTCCCAATATTTCTGTTCCGTGGCCGCGCTACGCGTGTCCTAGTCATTGGCGGGCATTTCTGTGATGGATGCTTCGCCAAGGAAGGATACTCAATGTTCAAGAATTTTCTCTCGACTTCAGTTACCCGCAGCGCGATTCTGATGCTGCTTGGATTGTCTTTGTCTAGCGCTGCCTTCGCCGCCGGTGGCGGTGGCACAGGTGGTGGTGGTGGTACGGGTGGTGGCGGTGGGGGTAGCTGCTCGGTTATTTCCAAGTTCACTGTGGTTAGTGGCCCTGCACAATGGTCCTTTCCCTTTGACGATGTCACCATTGCTTATGTCTTGAAGGGCTGCTCTCCGGGGTTCGTGCCCGCCGGAACTTTTACGGTCACGAATCTGGACGGGCCCGGGCTTCCAGACATTTACGGACCCACCGTAGCGACTGGCAGTATCGCTGGTTTGTCGAGCACGTACCGACTCTACGGCGCCAACCTGACCCCGTATAACGCAAATGTCCGCGTGGACCTTGTGGTGACCGATCCCGTCACCGGGGCTGTGGTCAACTCTCAATCCATCACGATCGTCACCCCGCCCAAAGTTTAGTTGTTCCCCCTTTGGCCGCACCCTGCGTTCTGTTAAGCGATGCTTAGTGAGTTCATCCCACGCCGTGAATTCGGTAACGGCGTGGGATGTTGTCAGCTTTAAGCGGAGAACTATGATGGACATCTTCAGAGTATTGATTGTTGCGATTGCGGTTCTCTCCTCTACTCTCCCCAGAGCTCGCGCAGAGGTACAGCACAACAAGGCGACCCTAGAAGGGACTGTGGTTAGCCTGACTACCGGCCAGATCTTAAAGAATGTCCACTTAGTGCTTCAGCCCGAGAACCGCGCCGCTGGCGAACGTTCCACGTCCACCTCAGCCGACGGCGCGTTCCAGTTTTTCGATGTCGAGCCCGGCAAATACCGGCTTTTCGCCGAACGATCAGGCTTCGATCCCCAATACTATGCAGGTTCTGGAGTCAGCCCTCATCAGGGCACCATCCTGACAGTTCAATCCGGGACTACGCTGAAGGATCTGGCAATCAAATTGAATCCCTACGGCGCAGTCTGCGGGCGGGTGGTTGATGAAGAAGGCGAACCGCTCGTACATGCTTCCGTACAAGCGATGCGCCACATCTACCTTCGCGGCAAAAGCCATTTGATTGCCGCCGGGCAGGGTATGACCGATGACTTAGGCGAATACCGCATCTTCGAGTTGCCTGCAGGTCAATATGTGGTCCAAGCCAAAGCGTCCGGCGAGCCCCTGATAGTAGAGCAAAGCCGTTTCGCCTTTGCTCCTTCTTACTATCCCAATACCGAAGACTTGCGATCTGCGACAGGCATTATCCTCGCCCCCGGACAAGTACAGTACGGCATGGACTTCCAGTTGCGACATGTTCCAACGGTGACGATTCAAGGCCAAATCGCGGCGTCCCCAAGCGAACTTAGGGGCGTAATGGTTTACCTGTTACCCCGCGTCGCCGCCGGATTGGCGGAGAAGAGTCCGATTCCAGTGGTGGATGGCAGTTTCAAACTCCCTGCTGTCTTACCCGGCTCTTACGTCTTAGTCGCCGATCAGTTTGGTGAAAACGGCGGAGTCATCGGCAGCGCCAGACTAGAGTTGGAAGTGCTCGACCAGGACATCAAAGGAGTTACACTGACTCTGATCCGTCCCGGCGACCTGATTGGCAGGGTGCGATTGGAGTCTTCCAGAGGCTCCGCTGCTTCCTTGGAACTTACTGATGGGCGCACTGGGAACCTGCAAGTATCGCTACAACGTTTGGACGACGAGACATCCTTTGTCGCAGCACCCGTAAATGAAGCGGGCAGATTCCGATTGAAGAGCGTAAGCCCCGGCATCTACCGTGTCTTGGTCAATAACCTTAACGCGGGGCTCTACGTGAAGTCTATCCGCGTGGGTGACTACGACGTCAGCGAGGCGGGTCTTGATTTAAGCAAAGGCGCTCTTTCAGGAGAAATCTCGATCACCCTTAGTGCGAACGGCGGTGGACTGAAAGGCAACGTCCATAATGAAGACGGTACAAGCACTGGTGGAGCGCAAGTGGTGGCCATGCCGATCTCAAGCCTATATCGCCCCAAGACTGTAATAGCGGAGTCGAACGGACATTACGAAATCAAGGGCCTAGCTCCCGGCGAATATCGCGTGTTCGCGTTTCAGGAAATCGAACCCGGCGCGGCAGAGGATGCAGACTTCATGAAGCAGTTTGCAGACAAGAGCGGCAAGGTTACGATTCACGAGCTTGGCACAGAAACCGTAGACCCGGCGATGACTTCGCCGGGTCTCGCGAGGGGCGAAGAGTAGCCCGAAGTCGAACCCTCTCAAACGCCGGCCTCTGCCGAACTGGCCCATTCTTTACTCTCTACAGGGTAGGGTAGTGTAAGTTACACCGGCGGAATCGCCGTCGTCTCTAGAAGCGCATACTTACTACTTCTTCGCACCTGCCGACGCCGCTTTCGCTGCCACCGTCGGCACATGCAGCCATCCCGCTTTCGGAGCTTCTCCGGTTTCTTTCCAGTGGCGTAACTC
This sequence comes from Acidobacteriaceae bacterium, assembly GCA_025356095.1. Taxonomy (GTDB): domain Bacteria; phylum Acidobacteriota; class Terriglobia; order Terriglobales; family Acidobacteriaceae; genus JANXUR01. The sequence goes on from JANXUR010000051.1 coordinate 135,523, forward strand.
CTCCATCGCTTTCGCGGTTTCAGCGGGACTGATGTTGCAGTGCCCGTCGGCCTTCACATACTGCTGCACAAACTTATCGCCTGCCCCCTTGGTGCGTGCCAGCGTTGAGTAAGAATTCGGAATCCATTGACCAACTAACGAGTCGTAAGTTGTATGTACCGCCAGCACGGGCCGAGTTAGTTCGCCAGTCAGCGCCCGGTACTTTTGCAAGTAGTCTAGCGCGCCCGGATCAGCGGCATAACGGGTTACTGCGTCATTCAACCTCCGGTCATCGCTGGTGCCGGTATAAATAGTGTTCCGATTGTCAAAAGGATTGCCACCCGCGCGCTGCTCGATATCGCTTAGCACAAAGGTGCCAAACATCACGGCCCATGCGGTTTCCTCCATGGTGTGGGTGTTGGCAAGCTTGCGCACTACTTCCGCACCGGCAGGCTTGGAGCCGAGCAGGTGTACCAGCTTTTTCACGGCTTCGGGCGTCACCGCAAAGTCGGCAGGAACTTGATTGGGCGGCGGCAACGCACCCGGAAAGTAGGTGTCGAAGATAACGCGCGAATCAAAAGCTGGCGTCATTAGCGTAATCGGCGCGGTCACCGCGCCGCACAAGTCAAGCCCCGCTACGTAGCGCTCCGGGAACTGCTCAATCGTACTCACCGTGAGGAAGCCGCCCATCGAATGCCCGGCTACATATGTGTCAGTGGGCGGGCCATACTTCTTTACAAAATATTGACGTAGAGCTTCAGTCTCTGGCACGGCCTGCTCTGGTGCCCATCCGCCCTTTGAATAGCCCGACTGAATCACGGCATAGCCGCCATCGGTCAGTGCGATTAGCACCGGGTTCGCTGGTGCCTTGGAGTCGAAGCTAACGCCGGGGCGATGAGCATCATAGCCGTGGTAATAAACGATCAGGATATGGTTCCAGTTGTCGGGCACGTCAATGCGGAAGCTGGCACCCTGTTGCGAGCCGAATTCAGTGGCGGCCCGTGCGCTCGGGCCCAATGCGCTCCCCGCCAAAAATATCCCGAGCAGCGCCGCGGCGCGTAATAGAACAGCACTTTTCCAATTCATGTTGGGTTCTCCTTCAGGTTTGCGCACGAGAATATCACGGCGCGCCCATCCACCGCGCTCGACTACAATAAAAGCTTCTGAGGCTCGGCAAATCTAGCATGGCTGAACAGCACGAAGACGAAATTGTCGGCAAAGTTTATGATGCCCGCCTTATTCGGCGGTTGCTCACCTATCTGCGCCCCTATCGCCTGCAAACCTCACTCGCGCTCGCGGCCATTGTGCTCAAAGCAGGTGCAGACGTGCTTGGCCCGTACCTGACCAAGGTGGCAATAGACAAATATCTGACCCAGTCTGCCGACGGGCACGGCTGGATTGAATCGCGCCTTAGTGCCGCTCCGTTAGTCGGCATCGGGCAAGTGGCCGTGCTGTTTATCGGCTCGCTGCTTGTCAGCTTCGTCTTTGAATTCATCCAGATGTACCTGATGCAGTGGGTGGGCCAAAAGGTGATGTTTGACCTGCGCCGCGAGCTCTTTCGCCTGTTGCAAGCCATGCATATCGGCTTTTACGACAAAAACCCCGTGGGTCGCCTTGTCACTCGCGTCACCAGTGACGTGGACGCGCTGAATGAGATGTTCACCAGTGGCGTGGTGGCGATTTTCGAAGATGTATTTGTGCTGGCGGGGATTATCGCCATCATGCTCAAGATGAACTGGTGGCTGGCACTGATTACCTTTGCCGTGCTGCCGTTCATCGTGTATGCCACCAAGCTGTTTCGCGACCGCGTGCGTGATTCCTACCGTCGCATCCGCAGCGCAGTGGCAAAGATCAATGCCTATCTTTCCGAACACGTCAGTGGCATGGTGGTGCTGCAATTATTCAACCGCGAGCAACGTGCGTATGAGAAATTTGAGGAGATCAACACTCTTCACATGGACGCGTTCAAAGACGCGATCATGGCACACGCGGTTTACTACCCGGTCGTGGAAGTGCTATCGGCCATCGCCATGGCCAGCGTAATCTGGTTTGGCGGCGGCGCGGTGATGCGCGGCGTCACTACGCTGGGGGTGCTCGTCGCCTTCATGCAATATGCCCAGCGCTTCTTTCGCCCCATCATGGACCTCAGCGAAAAATACAACATCTTGCAATCGGCGATGGCGGCCAGTGAGCGCGTGTTCAAGCTGGCCGATACGCCGGTAGAAGTGGTTTCACCTGCGCAACACATCGTGCCGCCGGGTTCGGGGCGCATTGAGTTTGAGCACGTGTGGTTCACCTATGCCAGTGCCTCCGCCGCTGCTGCCGCCGCTGCCGCCGTCTCCGCCGAACCCGAGTGGGTGTTGCGCGACGTCAGCTTCACCATTGAGCCGGGCGAAACCGTGGCTATTGTGGGCCATACCGGGGCGGGGAAGACAACCATCATTTCGCTACTGTTGCGCTTCTACGACGTGCAGCGCGGCGGCATCAAGATGGACGGAGTAGACCTGCGCGAGATGGACTTGCCTACCCTGCGGCGCCGCTTTGGCGTCGTGCTGCAAGACCCGTTTCTGTTCAGCGGTACCATTGAACAAAACATTCGCTTGGGCACGGATTGGATCACCGACGAACAAGTGGAGCGTGCGGCGGAGGAGGTCAATGTGGCGGACTTTATCCGCACTCTGCCGCAAGGTTTTCGTGAGCCAGTGAATGAACGCGGCACCACGCTTTCTACCGGGCAGAAGCAGTTGATTTCCTTCGCGCGGGCTCTGGCGCACGACCCCAAAATCCTCGTACTGGATGAAGCTACCTCCAGCGTAGATACTGAAACTGAGCTGCGCGTGCGGGCTGCACTCACGAAGCTAGTCAGTGGGCGCACCTCCATCATCATCGCCCATCGCCTCTCGACCATTCAGCGCGCCGATAAGATCATCGTGATGCACCACGGTCAGGTCCGCGAAGTGGGCAGCCACCAAAGCCTGCTGGCCCAGCGCGGCATCTACTGGAAGCTTTATCAACTGCAATATAAAGATCAGGAAATCAGCACAGTAGCGTGAGTAAATGTGAGCGCACGGATGAAAACACTTCTCGGCATGGTTCGGCCGTCACTGAGCAGAGCCGCAGTCGTCACTGGGATCTCGGTGTTTGGCCCGGCGTGACTGGCAGCATTCACACACTCTGTGTGGCCGCTAAATGTGCTACTTGCTTGGCATTTCCACGAGTCACGCAGCAGAGCTAGGTGCGTGGCACAGCTTTTTACGCCCGTCGGCATGCCGACGGGCAGCGGGCGTGGATTTTCGGCCCAGGAGCTGGAGGAAGGCCTCCCGCAAGTCAATCAAGCGCGCTTGCGACCTAAATGTGACTGTGCGCCTGACGCCCGGCGCGGCACACTTCGCCCGGGATGGCTTTGTTTCGCCCCCCTTGCTGTGTTACGGTAAGCAGAATCTTTGGCACTAGCGAGGATGTTGCACAAGGTCGGCGAAAATGCCCATTGGCCTTGCCTCTTCCAATCGCTCTCTTGGTGCCGCATGGGGCAGAACCGCATGTCGAATGAAGTGTTTAGCCTAGTCGCCAGTCCGGCGGGTTTGCGTACTGAGTCTGCCGGTTCTGGAAGCTCTGGAACCAATGAAGGGCCGAAGGCTGCGCCTCGTGCCAGCACGCCTGCGGCCCAGCGGCCTGAGCCACCACGGCCAGCCTCTGGCGGTAAGCCGCCTGCCTCGCACGCTGGCCCGCGCAAAACCACTCCGCCCGAGCAAACCCACGCGGAAGACTTTTACTACGTCAAGCAGATCCAAGCCAAGACCAAGCTGGTCATCGTGTTGCGCGATGGCGAAGAGATTCAAGGCGTGATTGATTGGTACGACCGTACCTGCATCAAAGTGACTCCCAACAGCGACGCCCCGGTCGTCATTTACAAGGCCGCCATCAAATACATGTACAAGCAGAGCGAGAGCTGAAGCCAATGCCCGTCGTGCCCGTGATGCCCGTGATGCACCTGTTTGCCTTCCGCTGGAGGCCCGCTACCACGGACGCGCTAAAGCAGCGCGCTCTCGTGGAGATTCGCGCCTTACAGGGACAGATACCCGGCCTGCTCGAAACATCTGTCGGCGAGAACTTCTCACCCCGCTCGCAAGGTTATGAACTGGGTGGGGCGATGAAGTTTGCTGACCGGGCGGCTTTGGATGCGTATGCTGACCATCCCGCCCATCAAGCACTGCTAATTTGGCTGATGCCCCTGATTGACCCGGTGGAAGTGGACTTCGAGATTTAAGCCAAGCCTCAGTTTCTGAGCTTGGCCATTTCCCTACAACTCGTGAATCGAAAACAACACGCCCGCAGCACCTAGAATCGTGATCAAAAAGCGGTTGGCGATGCGCAGGTTCCACTCGCAGTGGTCATGCAGCGCCCGCAAACTCATCTCGCTGACCAGCACCACGCCCGCGCACAGCACAAACTCTGCCACCTTGGTCATCGGCGACATGTGGTCGCTGAAGGCGGAAAAAAACGCAAACGCTGCCGCACAGCAAATTGCTGCGGCATAGCTGCACCAATACATCGTTTGGCTTTGCATATTTAGCCTCTCCAGGGCCGGACTGCGTCCCGGCCATCCTCGGAAGTCGCCCCGCTCCGCATGGCATACCGGCGGCAATGAGTGTACCGCGTCTCTGGCTAATTGGGAATGGCAATCTTGCAAGATTTGTGGCGGCGCAAAAGGCGCAAAATTCGAGGCAGGACGGGCGTCCTGCCTCTGCACAAATGTGGAACAACTTTGGCGCAACTGTGACACCAACTGTGGCGCAAAGCCCGATCGGCTAGGGTGCTTTACTAATCGTCGGCAGCACAATGCCTTGCTGCTTGTTGTATTTACCTTTTCGGTCGGCATAGCTGGTCTCGCACATCTCGTCCGACTGGAAAAACAAAATCTGGCACAAGCCTTCGTTGGCGTAAATCTTTGCCGGCAGTGGCGTGGTGTTAGAAATCTCCAGCGTCACAAAGCCTTCCCACTCCGGCTCAAAAGGCGTCACATTCACGATGATGCCACAGCGCGCATACGTGCTTTTTCCCACACATATGGTCAAAACATCGCGCGGAATCTTGAAATATTCCACTGAGCGCGCCAAAGCAAAGGAATTTGGTGGCACAATGGCCACATCCGAGTGAATCGTCACAAACGACCGTTCGTCGAAGTTCTTAGGATCCACGATGGTCGAGTTCACGTTGGTGAAGATTTTGAACTCGTCAGCGACCCGCAGATCGTAGCCGTAAGACGACAGGCCGTAGCTGATGACGCCGCTGGAGACTTGCTTCTCAGAAAATGGGTTGATCATGTCATGTTCTTTCGACATGCGGCGTATCCAACGGTCGGACTTGATGGCCATGGTGGGCTCCCTCGGTGGCTGCTTCGGTGGCTGCTTCGGTACCAAGGCGGTTCGAGTGCCGTTCTGGCGCGAACCACCAATTGCTGCTGTTGGCTGGAAAAATCAGTAGCGCTAGTGTACGGGACGGCACGCCCCGTTGACAATTCCTTCTATCCCTCTTAGTATCAACACTTTCAGGGTATTTTCCACATCGGCCTAGCCGCGGAGACGCTGTGATCAAGCTCGACATCATCAACGAAGTGGTTCACCGCACCGGAATTACCAAGACCAAGGCCGAAGCGGCGGTGGAAACCGTGTTTGAAAGTATGAAGCGCTCACTCGCGCAAGGTGACCGCATTGAGTTGCGCGGATTTGGCGTCTTTAACGTCCGTCCACGCAAAACCGGAATCGGCCGCAACCCCCGCACCGGCGCCGAAGTCAGCATCCCTCCCGGCAAAGCCGTGCGCTTCAAGCCCGGCAAAGAACTGCAAAGCATTGACTAAGCTTTAGCACTCAAGGCGATATTGAAGTAGATTGCCGCTAGCAACATCATGATCATGCACCGGGTGTAAAATTTTGCCGTGGGCAACGGCACCACGGGCACCGACAACGGCAACGTGGCCTCCATTAGTAACTGCAACGATGCCACGCGGTCAGCCAGCTACGACTACGACGTGCTGAACCGTCTCTCCCACGCCTACACCACCAGCAACGCCGGCAGCACCAGCTGGGGAGAAACTTACACCATCGATGCCTGGGGCAACATGACCCAGACCGGCTCCTACAGCGGCCGGACCAACCACGAGAGTCTGAGCACCTCGGCGAGCACGAATAACCAGATGCTGGGTTTCACCTACGATGCGGCCGGTAACATGACGCAGAACGGCTCCACCACTTACACTTACGACGCTGAAAGCCGCATCACAGCCACCAGTGGTTCCACGTACGTGTACGATGGTGACGGAAGCCGGGTAAAGAAGTCCGGAGCGAACCCCAAGCTATACTGGCGAGGCACGGGCATGGACGCACTCGCCGAGAGACCTCAGCGGCAACATGCTGGAGGAGTATGTCTTCTTCGGCGGCAAGCGCATCGCCCGGCGCGACGTGAGCGTGACGCCGCAAGTCACGCATTATTACTACTCTGACCACTTGGGGACGGCAAG
>JANXUR010000087.1 GCA_025356095.1 Acidobacteriaceae bacterium
GTCTCGCGATAGGGCGAAGCCACACTGCCGCAATCAAGGTGATCGCGGCCAATGACGATGGGCGCCTTCAGCTTGCCCTGCTTCACTAAATCGTTCATGGCCAACCCAAACTCGGCGCGTTCTCCATAGCCCAGCCAGCAGATGCGCGCTGGCAGCCCCTGAAATTTAATTCGCTTCTTCGCCAGATTGATCCAGCGGCTGAGAATTTCGTTCTTAGGATACATCTGTAAGATCAGCTCATCGGTCACGGCGATGTCACTAGCTTCGCCCGAGAGCGCCACCCAGCGGAACGGGCCGCGGCCTTCGCAAAACAGCGGACGAATATATGCGGGCACAAAACCCGGGAAGTCATAGGCATTTTTCACTCCGCGCTGATGCGCGAAAGTACGAATGTTGTTGCCGTAGTCGAAGGTGACCGAGCCCATTTGTTGCAGTGCCAGCATGCCTTCCACGTGGCGGGCAATCGCGTCCATAGACTTTTCCAGATACGCTTTGGGATCGTTCTTGCGCAGTTCGTTGGCCACTTCCAGACTCATGCCATTCGGCACGTAGCCGTTCAGCGGATCATGTGCCGAGGTCTGGTCGGTGAGAATGTCTGGCACCACGCCGCGCTCGGCGAGTGCGGGAATCACATCGGCACAATTGCCCACCAAGCCGACGGAAATGGCTTCTTTTTGCCGAATGGCATTTTTCAAGATGCGCAGCGCTTCGTCGAGATTGTTGACCATGAAGTCGCAATAGCCCGTCTTCAGCCGCTTCTTGATGCGCTCGGAGTCCACGTCAATGCCCAAAAAGCTTGCGCCGGCCATGGTAGCGGCCAACGGTTGCGCTCCACCCATGCCACCCATGCCGCCGCTCACCACCAGTTTGCCGGCAAGGGATCCGCCGAAATGCTTCTCGGCGCATGCTGCGAACGTCTCAAAGGTGCCCTGCACAATGCCCTGTGAGCCGATGTAGATCCACGAACCCGCCGTCATCTGGCCATACATCATCAGGCCAGCGCGCTCAAGCTCGTTGAATTTTTCCCAGTTAGACCAGTGGCCGACAAGGTTGGAGTTGGCGATGAGTACGCGGGGCGCATATTCGTGCGTGCGAAAGATGCCCACCGGCTTGCCCGATTGCACCAGCAACGTCTCGTCGTTTTCCAGCGCCTGCAGCGACCGCACAATGGCCGCGTAGGCCTCCCAACTGCGGGCGGCGCGTCCGGTGCCGCCATAGACGACTAAATCCTGCGGGCGCTCGGCCACGTCAGGGTCAAGGTTGTTCATCAACATGCGCAGAGCGGCTTCCTGCTGCCATCCCTTGCAGGAAAGTTGGGTGCCACGCGCCGCGCGCTGCGGAGCATACGTATGAGGAATATGAATAGGAGAAGGCATGATGTCTCTATGCTAGTCGCGCGGGGGGAGAAAGAAAAGGCGAGGCCGGGCGAAGCTGACAACAACTAGGTCGCTACGACTACACAGGACACGATCAACAGGATTCCTGTTGCCAGCGCTTGAAAGAAAGTCGACCAATCCTTTAAGAATCGCAACCACGATACGTCAACGTCGTCGTTTTCTTTGAAAACGGGGGCATAGCAGGGGTTAGCAAGGACGCTCCTCGCCGCGGACTCCGCCGCGAAGGCCTGCTCTCGATCACGGCGATTTCGATCCCAAAGAGGACGCAGCCAAAGGAAGATATATGCGAGGAACACGATCACGCTGAGCGCGGGCCAGACCGGGATAAAACCCACGCATCGCCAGCCAAGTTTTTCATGATAGCCAATCGCACCTATAATCACTGCCCAAAGGCCGAGCGCTACCTTCCACTCGAACTGTCGTCTTTGATCGTGGCGACCAGACCAAAATTCAGCGAGCTGCATGCAGGCGTCGAATTTTTCTTTCTGCTCCATCCCGTTATCTCTCTACGAGGCATCCAGCAAGCTCACTTCACCAAGTGTTATATCCCGTGCCGTCGCTAGCGGAGGCGGCTGACGCGCTGTGTACGTCGGTGATGCCGGGGTTTTGCTGGTCCACGCTGAGCAGCACATCTTCTTGTTCGACGACCCAATCGGCATTGTTGGTCATCGGGTCAATGGGGACTTTCTTCAGGTAACCCGCTGTGACCAAGTCGTCGAGGGTTTGCGGAGCCTTCTGCTTGTCGAGCGTGTACTCGTTGATTTCTTTGCGCAGGGTGAACAAGTTCTCGCGCAGTACGCCTTCGCGCGAGCGTTTGATGGAGAGCGTGTAGTTGGCCACAGCCATGGAAACCAGAATCAACACCATGCCAGCACAATCATCAACTCGATGAGCGTGAAGCCGCCGGAGCCGCTGACCGGACCTGCGTCGCCGCCCTGCCGCCTGATTCGGAAACCTGCCTTGCTCAAACCCATGCGTAGTAGCCCGTTCACGCCGACCACCTCGGTGTTGCCTTCAAGAAGCTGTTACCAATCTTTGTACTTCGTGCCGTCGAGCGCCGTGCCTTCGCTCTTACTGAATACGTCGAAAACATTTTGCCCACCCCATGAATCTGACGTGGGGTCATCCTGCATGGAACGCATACCCCAATCGGTCTTGCCCGTCATGGGGTCTTTCGGAACGCGGCGCAAGAAGCGAATCTTCTTGCCGTTCACGTCCACGCCCTTCACCAGCTCGTCCAAGTCGGGCGGATAGCCTTCCGACCCCAGCTTAATCTGAAAGCCGCCACGATCGGCTGCGTCCTTATAACGGTCTATCGCATCGCGCATCTCCCACAAATCATGCCGCAGGTCGTGCTCGCGCTGCCGTTGGATGCTGACGCGTACGGCCGGAATCGCCAGCGCGGTAAGAATCAGCAGAATCGCTATGGCCACGATCATCTCAATGAGCGTGAAGCCGGATACGCCGTCGCCACGAGGGATAAGCCGCCGGCCGAATGTCGTTCGCGACATTATTTGCGACGTCGTTCGCGACGTCGTTTGCGATGTCATTTGCGATGTCAGTTGCGATGTCAGTTGCGACCCCATTACAGCCCCAGCGTGCTTCGTTTCCCTATGCTCATTGATCCGGGCAATGGCTACCGTACCGTAATCATCGCCTGTGCACCCGGCACCGGCGTCATGGTCTGGTTGGCATCACGCACCCCACCCCGCGCAATAGAGACAACCGCATTGCCCGGAGCTTTGGCCTGAAAGGTGACGGCGAACACCGCTCCGTTGCCTGACACGCCATTCGCACCCGCTGGCCGCATGGCAGCCATCTGCACCGAGCCGTTGCCATCATCACGATTGGTTAGGGTGACGATTTGGCCATCCTGCGCTAAAAATCCTCCGTTGGAAACCGTCACCAGTTGCAGCACCTTCGGGTCGTAGGTCAACTGCAATGGCACCGAATGCACCCCTTGCGCTCCCGCAATGTTAAGGTTCACCACAAAGGTAGTGCCCGCAGTCTGCGTGACGTTCAGGGGATCGAACGAAAACAGCGGGTTAGCCGCCAGTTGCGAGGTGCCGTTTGCCGGAGCAACTCCCGATGCAGGTTGTATTGCCGAGGTTGGTCCGGGCTGGTTCGGCGGCGAAGCCGGAGCTGGCATAGGTGGAGCCGATGTGGGTGCCTTGGCCGGAGGCTCAACCTTCAGCGACTTGCCACCCATTCGTAGCGAAATCTGGTTAGAGGTACCCATATCTACGACGCGATCATTCGCCGGAGTCAGGTCTTGCGAGCGAACAATATGCGGCACCAGTGCGATGACGATCTCATTCTCGCGATGCTCGGTATTGGTGCTGGAGAACAAGTACTTCAAAATAGGAATCTGCGAGAGCAGGGGAAAGCCGGTAAGAGCTTTGGTATCGGTCTCTTCCAAAATGCCGCCAAGCAGGTTAACTTCCCCATCTTTCAACCGGATCGTGTGTTCAATTTTGCGCTGGCCGATAATGGGCTGGTTGATGCCGCCCAGGTTGGTGGTCTGCGTGACGGAGGAGACTTCCAAGGTCAGCTTCAACGTGACTTCATGCGAGGCCGAGTGCACTGTGGGCGTGATGTCCACGTTCACACCAACGTCCTGATAATTGAACTGGGTGTTGACCAGCGAGTTGGTGCCAACGCTGCCAATGCCGGGCTGGAATGAGCCGGTGGCGACGGGGATACGGTCGCCGATCTTCAGCGTAGCCTTCTGTCCGTCAAGCGCGCGAATCTGCGGCTTCTGGATGATTTTAGTGGCGCTGTCACTGAACAACGCCTCCACCGTCGCCGGGTCAATGTTCACCGTGAAGTCGGTGGCGTTCAAACCAGCCAGCCGATTCAGATTAATGCCGCCGGTGGAGGAAGAGCCGGTGGAAGTTCCGGTGCCGGTAGAGGTTCCAGTGGTGGAAGTAGAGGATGTGCTGGTGACATTCGGCTGCAGGGTGACGGTGGCTTTCGTGGGCGGACTGATACCCAGATTGCGCATCTTGTCTTTGGAAACCTGCATGACGGCGACATCTACAATTACTTCGGACTTGGCCTTATCTACGTCGCCGATGATTTTTTCTGCGAGAGCAATCTGATCCGGGGTGCCGCGAACAATAATGGCGTTTTGTGCAACCAACTGAATGACGCGGCCAATTTCCAGCACGGTGCGCAGTGCGTTCACAATGTCTTGCAACTCAGTCTGCGACGAAATATTCGAAAGGTAAAAGGTCTTAATGACGTTTTGTTCGGTTTCTTTCCGCTTTGCCTGCGTGTCAGCAGCCACGTAAATCGTATTGGAGGTTACGGGGCGCCAAAAGGTCTTCGATTCCAGCGCAATAATCTCGAGCGCCTCGCGCAGCGTCACTCCATTAAGGCTAATTTTGATGCGGCGAGCGGTGTAGTCGGGGTCGAACAGAACATTGAGGCCGGCCAGCTTGCCGACCGTCTCGTAAATTACTTTGGTATCTTCGGTCACTTGCAGCGAGACCGGGGTATTGGAGACCGGCGCGAGGTCGGCGGGGCCGAGAGCCTCCGCCAGCCTCTGCCCTGCACCCTGCGGTTTAATTGCTGACTGGGGCGACCCACCGTTTTTGATAGCTTCCAGCGTGGCCTGCGTACGGTGAAGCTCCTGCGTGGCGAGAAAATTGGAAGCGTCAATGTCGCGCGCCTTCTCAAACTGCTCAATGGCCTCTTCCAGTTTGCCCTCGTCACGCAACTGCTGGCCTTTGTGGACAATAGCGGCAGCGGCGTAGAACTTGGTGCGCTCAGCAGAGGCGCGGAAGCGTAAGTCCTTTGGTTTGAGCGCGTAGGCCTGCTTGTAGGCTTCATACGCAGCGACATAATCCTGCCGCGTCTCAGCGTCCCGGCCCTGCGCATACAGAGCGCTGGCACTCTTTGTAGCGGCAAGCGACGCCGCGTCTTCTCCCGCCATTGCGGGCCAGGTCACTGCCAGCACTGCCAGCAGTACTGCCGCACGCATCAGGAATCTCATCAATGCTCCCTCACCCGAATCAGCCGTTCTTTAGCCGTTCTTTAGCAGTTCTCCGGCAATTGTTCGGCCAAACCGATAGCGAAAACCTTTAACTACCGCCAAGACATTGAAAAACAACGCCTCTAAAGCTGGATTGTAGCATTCGGACGACCCATTTTAGGGTTAACCAGTGTGGTAGCATCGGACTTTGGTATTAGCCTTTTCTGATGGCCCGTTCAGGTCCCAAATCTACGCAGTCTCCACCCCCCAAGGACGCGAAGCGCGACCCGGTGGCGGTTGGCAAGCACGATGCTGCCCAAAACCGCGCGGCATCGTTCCACTACCATTTGACGGACAAGGTAGAGGCAGGGATAGCACTACGCGGCACAGAAGTGAAAGCAGTACGCGCCGGACAGGTACAACTGCGCGAAGGCTACGCCATGGTAAAGAATGGCGAGGCCTCGCTGCTGGCGGTCCACATTGGTGCCTACAACCATGGCAGCATCAACAATCATGAACCGCTACGCTCCCGCCGATTGCTTTTGCACAAGCTGGAAATTGAGAAGCTGCAATTCAAGCTGCAAACCAAAGGCATCACGCTTATCCCCACTCGTATGTACTTCAAGGGCGGCAAGGTAAAGGTTGAAATTGCCGTAGCCAAAGGCAAGCAACTATGGGATAAACGTGAGACAGAACGGCGCAAAACTGCCGATAGTGAAGCCAAGGCCGCTATCGCCAGCAGCAAAAAGCGCTTCGCCGGATAAATATTCTGCTCTGAAAATAAGGTCGAGGATCCTATTCACTCCATGAAAACCACTACTTCTTACGCTGCGCCTTCCACCATTGCCACCGAATGTCTCGCCATCGTCGTACTCGATCACGGTGACAAAGACAACCCGAATCCGCTGGTTTCGCCTGCTGACGCCGCGTTGCAAGCCGCCGCAGCCAACCTGATTGCCGCGAAAGAAGTGACTGGCAAGGCAAACGAAACCATCCTGCTGCATGCTCCCGCAGGCGTCGCCGCTAAGCGCATCCTGTTCGTCGGCGGTGGTAAAGCTGCCAACTTCACCGGATTTGAACTGCGCCGTGCTGCGGGCAGCGCGGCTCGCTACCTGAAGAGCAAAGGAATTCGTAGCTTTGCATTTGCCGCTCCCCTCCTTGATACAGGGTTGGATGCGAGTTTTGGCGATAGCGCGAAGAGTTCGGTGGAAGGAATTTACGTCGCCGACTTCGACCCTAACGTTTACCAGACCGACCGCAAAGATCAGAGTCTCGAAGCTGTCACCATCCTTGGCCCCGCAGGCTGCGAAAAAGCTGTGGAGCGAGGGGTGGCCGAAGGCGTCATCCTCGGCGAATCGCAAAACTTTACCCGCGATCTGGTGAACGAGCCCTCCAACCGCATGACGCCAACCATTCTTGCCGATCGTGCCCAGGCCATGGTGGCCGAAACGCCGGGCCTAAGCATCGAAGTGATGGGCGGCGATGAGATTCAAGCCATGAAGATGGGTGCCTTCTGGAGCGTGGCCCAAGGTTCGGCCGAGCCGCCACGGCTCATCGTCATCCGCTATTCGCCGCAAGGTGCGGCTGCGGATGTGAAGCTTGGCCTCGTCGGCAAAGCGGTCACGTTTGATACGGGCGGCATCTCCATTAAGCCCGCCGATGGCATGGAGAAGATGAAGTACGACATGGCGGGCGGTGCAACGATGATCGGCGCCATGCGCGCCATCGCGCTGCTGCAGCCCGCAGTCAACGTAATGGCCGTGGTTTGCGCTACCGAGAACATGCCGAGCGGCACCGCGCAAAAGCCGGGCGACGTGCAGATCGCCATGAGCGGCAAGTCCATTGAGATCATCAACACCGACGCCGAAGGCCGCCTCGTCTTGGCCGATGGCCTCCACTACGCCAAGGAGCAGGGCTGCACGCATCTGGTGGACGCGGCGACCTTGACCGGCGCGGTAGTGGTTGCGCTGGGCTTCGTGAACGCGGGCCTCTTCAGCAACAACGACGCGCTGGCCGATAGCTTCCTCGCCGCCACCAAGCGCGCGGGTGAAAAATTCTGGCGCATGCCGATTGACGAGGAGTATCGCGAGTCTATCAAGTCGAGCATCGCCGACATCGTAAACTCAGGCGGGCGATGGGGCGGCTCGGTGACCGCTGCGATGTTCTTGAAAGAGTTCGTCGGTGACACTCCTTGGGCGCATCTCGACATCGCGGGCACCGCTTGGATGGAAGAAACCAAACCTTGGATCGCCGCTAAGTCGCCGACGGGGCTGGCTCTGCGCTCCCTGGTGGAACTGGTGCGCGGGATGGCCAAGTAGATTGGGCAACGTATTGGCAAACACAAAGGGCGCTGCCGTGGCAGCGCCCTTTGTGTTTGCGACTTCGTAAGTTTTATTTCGCCACCTTCTCCACCGCATCGCGAAACTCGCTGAAGAACGGCATCTCATTGTGATCGAGCCCCCCGCGACCCATCACCCGCCAAAGGTAAATGGAATTGTTGGGCTGATACACCGCCAGCACATCCTCACTGCCGCGGCGCTGCACCCGCAGAACCATGTCCGCGTCACCGGGGTTATACACCACGATGTACTTGCCCCACTCCTTCAGCGCAGTTTCGACTTCGCTGATCGCCTGCCGATCTTCTGGATACAAATCCGCGGACGTTTCCGGGCCATCCATCGCCATCACGTAAACGTAACGCGCATTCCTTAAGATGCCGGGAAAGGCAGGCACGGCGCTCTTGCTGACTTTGGTTTGGGCGCTCCCAGAAATCGCCGACATGGTCAGCATGGCCAGCAGTCCCAACACGAAAACATACTTCTTCATCGCAAAACTCCTTCTCTACTCATGTTCCATGGGATGCGTTTGCTCAGAGTGAGGTTGCTAACGCGGACACTCTCCACGCCGCTCCCGGATAGCGTCATCACTCGACACGGAGAGGGCAGCATCCAATTCTGCGTGCGACGACGCCAGTGCGTGTATCTACATCACTGCCGGAACGGCAATCCCCATCGCAGCTAGTACACGCACCAGTTCGCGTCGCACCACATACGCGGTCGCCAACAGGAACTGCTTCCTAGCCTCGTCTGCTTCGGTGAGAATGTGATGCCCGTGATAAAAGCTGTTGAACATCTGCGCCAGCTTGAAGGCATGCTTGGCCGCATAAGCTGGCTCGCTCGTAGCAATGCACTGCTCCACAATCGCCGACGTCTGCGCTGCGACCAGCCACAACTCCCACAAGCCAGTCCCCTCTTCGCCTTGCAGGAATCGAGCAAAGTCCACGCCCGACGGATCGAAGTGGCCAGCGTCCAATCCAGCCTTGCGAAAGATGTTGCCCGCGCGAACCACTGCATATTGGGCATAAGGGCCGGTTTCGCCCTCAAAGCTCAGGGCATCATTGAAGTCGAAAGCTATGACCGAATTTTTGGTGACCTTGAGCATAAAGTAGCGCAGGGCACCGACCGCAATCTGCCGTGCCGTCTCGTGCCGCTCCTCGTCGCTCAACTCAGGATGCCGTTTATCTACCTCCGCGCGCGCAGAGGCAATCAGCTTGTCGAGCAAATCGTCGGCCTTTACCCCGAAGCCCTTGCGCCCGCTTACTTCAATATACGAGCGGGCTGCGTCTTCTTCTGACAACTGATAGCCAAGCTCTGCCGCGCAGCCCGGAGTGAGCGCCACCATCTCGTAGGAAAAGTGCGTGTAGCGGTCGGCCATCTCGTCATGGCCAAGGCCGCGCAGCGCTTCGATCACCGTATTCTGCGGATCGCTCTGCCGCGCGTCAATTACGTTGTAGATCTCAGCCACATCACCGAAGTGCGGATGCACGGCTTCGCCCGCCTCTGCGGAGATCCAGCATTGTTTACCCTCTGGATAATGATAAAAGGGTATATAGCAGAAATCCTTGCCCAGCAGCCCGAACTTCCACATGTGGTAAGCGATGTCTTTGCCCACGTAGCCCACAGTGCCGTTCGAGCGCACAATGACTTTTTGGTCGTCTTCGGCGAGCTTCGCGGCTTCTTCACCTTCTGCGACTTCTGCGACCGCCGACGCGCCAACCCGCTTCATCACCCAGCAACCCTTGTTCTTGCCGGAGTCCTCGTATGTGAGCACGCTTTTTTCTTTGAGTTGCGCAAAAGCTGCATCCCAAAAATGCAAACGTAGAATCTCGCTTTCGCGCGGCAGAAAGTCATATTCAATATCGAGCCGCTGCATGGTTTCCAGGTGGCGGCGCAGCACGGCAGTCGCAATCAATTCAGCTAGATCCGCGGTCGCATTGCCACCGTGCTCCAGCGCTTGCAGCGTTGCCGCACGAATCTGGAGATTCGCCTTGTCCTCGCCATACCACTGCGAAGTGCGCGCGTAGAGATCCCAGCAGTAGTAGTCAAAATGCGGCAGCTTGGTCAAGGCTTCCACTTCCGCGTAGGTCTTTTGCTCCAAATGCTGAAAGCCTACAACAACATCCGCAACCTGCACGCCGGTGTTGTCAATGTAGTTTTGGACGTCCACCGACCGACCCGCCTCGCGCAGCAGGCGAACGAAAGTGTCGCCGAGGATGGCGTTTCGCAGGTGGCCTATGTGCGCTGCCTTATTGGGGTTGATACTCGAATGCTCAACCAGAATTTTGCCCAATGGAATCGCAAGGTCCGGCACTTCGCCCGCGGCCACGGCATTTGCCAACGCCACGCGATCTACCCGCGCGTTGATGTAGCCCGCACCCGCCACCTCGAACCCGGCAAACCCTTCCACCACACCAATGCCCGCGACAATCTCGTCTGCGATCTTCTTAGGTGCCTTGCGCAGTGTACGGGCAAGCTCAAACGCCAGCGGCAGCGCATACTCGCCCATCTCCACTTGAGGCGGCTGTTCAATCACCAATTTTTCCAGCTCAATGTGGTAACTCTCGCGCAAAAATGCGCGGACACGATCCGCGAGCCGGCGTTGCAGATATCGGTACAAGAATGTCCCCTAAACTATTGCAATATCTAGTGATTTTAGCAGAGTGCCGTCCGGCAATTTTTGACTCACTCTGTGATCCTGCTGTCTCTGCGCCTGGGTAGTGGTCTGCGTTTCTGGCTTGGTCTTCTGCAACCATCCGCGACTAAGATAGAACCATGCGCATTGCCTACCTCGATTGTTTTTCCGGCATCAGCGGCGACATGTTTCTGGGCGCGCTGCTCGATGCTGGTGTGCCGCCGCAGCTCTTCCACAACGCGATCACGTCGCTGGAACGTGAAATGGGGCAAAGCGTTCGGCTCGAAGTACGCCGCGTGATGCGCAGCGGAATCTCCGCCACCAAGGCCGACGTGATTGGCCCCGATGGCGTGGATGTGCCGGTGGAGAAGTTCCTGGCGATGCGCGCACCGTACGAACAACCGCCCAGCCACTCGCATCCCCACGGGCACACGCATGAGCACGCACACGAGTACACACAGGAGCAAACGCAGAAACATTCGAGTGAGCGCCCAGAAGTAGAACAATCCAATCAAGCTGCGCGCCCCACCCTCACGCCATATTCATCGGCGCAAGAGTGTGTTTCGGAATCCCATACGCTCCACCCTGCGGAGCCGCAAGCCGACACTCACGCGCACCACCGCGGGCTGGCCCAGATTCGCGACATCATCTGCCGGGCTGCGATCAGCGAGACCGCCAAAGCTACCGCGATTCGCATCTTTGAAACCCTCGGCGCGGCAGAGGCAACGATTCACCACCAGCTCATCGAGCGGGTGCATTTTCACGAAGTCGGCGCCGTGGACGCGTTGGTGGATATCGTGTGCGCGGCTGTCGGAGCCGAGGCGCTCGGCGTGGACGCCTTCTACTGTTCACCGCTCAACGTGGGCAGCGGTACGGTGCAGTGCGCTCACGGCACGCTGCCGGTCCCAGCCCCTGCCACTGCAGAGATTCTGCGCGGCGTTCCTGTGTATTCGTCTGGCCCCCAAAAAGAGCTAGTAACACCCACGGGCGCGGCGATTGTGCGCGTCCTCGTCCGCGAATTCGGCGCGATGCCGGCGATGCGGGTCGCGCAAATCGGCTACGGAGCGGGCTATCGCGATCTCCCCGGCCATCCGAATGTGCTGCGAATCAGCATCGGCGAGGCGGACCGTGTTTCCAATTCGCACATCGCTTCCCTGCCTCAGGATCGCATTGCCATCCTCGAAGTAAACCTCGATGACCTCAGCCCGCAGATCGTTGGCTATGTCATCGAAAAGGCACTGGCCATGGGCGCGCTGGATGCCTTCGCCATTCCAGTCCAGATGAAGAAATCGCGTCCCGGCATGTTGCTGACCCTGCTGGCCAAGCCTGAGGACGCGGAACGCCTCGCCCACTTGCTCTTGGCCGAAACGTCCACGCTCGGCGTTCGACTCCGCGAGGAGATGCGCTGCATACTGCCTCGCCGCTGGGAAGAAGTGCAGACCCCGTGGGGTACAGTATGCGTGAAGCTCGGCGAGCTTGAGGGCAAAGTAATCAATGCCGCGCCCGAGTTCGAGGACTGCAAGAAGCTGGCAGAAGAGCACGGTGTGCCGCTAAAGCAGGTGATGCGAGTGGCGATTGCGGCGTGGGAAGCACAACGCAAACCGCGATCGCTCTGAGCCCTGCAAGCAAGGCTCCACCAGCCACGGAGGCGCGGGGGTTCACGAAGATTTTCTGGCTTCTCTAAACGAGCCATTCTCCGCAGCACCGTGTTGCAGATGGGTGCTCGGCCGTGCTTAAGTGATGGCTCTAAAGTGCTGATTTCCCCAGTCCCCTGCGTGAACCTAAGTGCCTCCGTGGCTGCATTTGCTTACGCTTTGCTACGATAAAGGTTCACCATGAGCAGCGAAACCTTTTACATCACTACGCCGATTTACTATGTGAACGCCCGGCCGCACATTGGCCACGCCTACACCACAATGGTGTGCGACGCGGTGGCGCGACGCCAGCGCATGCTGGGCCGCGATACCTTCTTTCTCACCGGCACCGACGAATATGGCGTCAACGTCGAACGCTCTGCGGTGGCTGCAGGCAAAGACCCACAGCTGTGGGCGGACGAAGTCTCGGCCACATTCCGCGCGCTCTTTGACAAGCTCGGCCTCACCTACAACGACTTTATCCGCACCACTGAGCCGCGCCATCGCAAGGGTGTGCAGGAGCTTTTCCGCCGCATTCGCGACAATGGATACATTTACAAAGGTAGCTACAGCGGGCAATATTGTGTTTTCGACAACCTGTTTGTGGACGTGACCGAGACGGGTGCGCCTTGCCCCGAGTGCGGACGCCCCACCGAAACGGTGAAGGAAGAAAATTACTTCTTCAAGCTATCGGCGTTTGAAGACAAATTGTTGAAGCTCTATGCCGAGCATCCCGACTTCATCCGGCCCGAGTCTCGGCGCAATGAAGTGGCAGCGTTTGTGCGGAGCGGCCTGCGTGATCTTTCCATCAGCCGCAGCACATTCAAGTGGGGCGTGCCGGTGCCCGACGATCCGGAGCACGTGATCTACGTATGGCTGGACGCGCTTTCCAACTACATCACCGCGCTGGGCTTCGGGTCAGATGATCCTGCCGATAAGGCTCGCTTTGAGAAGTATTGGCCCGCCGACGTGCAGGTAATCGGTAAAGAGATTGTTCGCTTCCACTGCGTGTACTGGCCTGCGTTTTTATTGGCCGCAGGGCTTCCCTTGCCTAAAAGCATCATCGCGCACGGCTGGCTGTTGTTTGAAGAGAGCAAGATGTCGAAGTCTCGCGGCAACATTGTGCGCGCCGATACCGTTAGTGACGTGATGGGTGCGGATGCGCTGCGCTACTTCTTGCTACGCGAAGTGGTCTTCGGGCAGGATGGTTCCTTCAGCTTTGATGCGCTCGTGCAGCGTTATAACTCCGACTTGGCGAACGGTGTGGGTAACCTGGCCAGCCGCACGCTGACCATGGTCGGTCGCTACTTCGAAGGCGAAATTCCGCAGAACGCTGCGCCCCATCTGGAAGAAGCGGCCATCGCCGAGACGGCCCGGCAGACCATCGCGCAATTCAGCGAACTCTTTGATCAGTTCCATTTTTCACGGGCTCTGGAAGTGCTTTGGACTCTGGTGGCTGCCATCAACAAGTACATTGTGGACAATGAGCCTTGGAAGATCGGCGAAAAGACGGACCCCGACTCGCGGCACCGGCTGGCGACGATTCTTTACACCAGCGCGGAAACACTGCGCGTCGTCACGGTACTGCTTTATGCGGCGGTACCCGAGGCCTGCGCCAAGATATGGGCACAACTTGGCCTGGGCGACATCACAAAGTTTGAACTGGCAACACTCACTTGGGGCCAACTCGCGGCCGGAACTAAGATCGGAGCAATCGAGGGCGTGTTTCCCCGCGCCGGAAAAGAGCAGATTCAGAAGATGCAAGAGATCGAAGAGGAAAAGCGTTTGGCGATTGAGGCAGAAAAGGCAGCATCAGCGGAGACCGGGGCAGTGGGAGTAACGTCATCGGTGGCAAGCGGTGAGACGCTTGGTCCGGCCCCCGCTTCCGCTGCGATTACCCACGCGACCACCCCCGCGGCTTCACCCGCAGCGGAGCCTACCGCGCAGGCACCGGGCGGCATTCCTGAACTCGCGCCGCAGATCACCATTGACGACTTCCTCAAGATTGACTTGCGCGTCGGAGAAATCAAAGTCGCCGAGCGCATCAAGGGCAGTGACAAGCTACTGCGACTGGAAGTGGATATCGGCCTCGAAGTGCGGCAGGTGCTGGCAGGCATCGCCGAGCACTATGATCCTGCAACGCTGGTGGGCCGCCGCGTCGCGATCGTTGCCAACCTCGCACCCCGCAAGATGCGCGGCCTGGTTTCGAACGGCATGATCGTCGCCGCCTCGCTGCCCGATGGCCCGCCGTCGCTGGTGGCGTTCTTGGAAGAAGTGCCGCTGGGGGCGAGGCTAAAGTAGCGATTTCGGGCTTCGAATACCCTCTAGACCTCAACGAAGCGTCGAAACTCCGCGAGCCAAGCCCTGCGCGTCGAGCCGGGGCAGTAACTTGCGCTACCGCCGTATCTGAAACCTGAAAACGCCCTTATGCTCATTGATTCCCACGCCCATCTCGAAGGCCCGCAGTTCGACACCGACCGCCCCGCCATGTTGGCTCGCGCGGCGGAAGCTGGAGTCGAAACCATTCTCGCCATCGGCAGCGGCACCGGCCCGGGATCGCTAGCTTGTGCGATTGAGCTGGCCGAGGCCATCACTGCCAGCGACGCAAGCAGCAACCCTCATCCCCGCATCTTCGCCACCATCGGCATTCACCCGCATGAAGCCAAACTGGCCACCGACGCCGACTTCGCCGAACTTGCCGCGCTGGCCAAGCATCCGCTCGTCATCGCGTGGGGCGAAATTGGCATTGACTACTACTACGACCACTCGCCACGCGACGTGCAATATAGCGTCTTCATCCGGCAAATGCAGCTCGCTGCTGCAGCGCGACTGCCCATCATCATTCACT
The DNA here is from genome assembly GCA_025356095.1 of Acidobacteriaceae bacterium. Classification (GTDB taxonomy): domain Bacteria; phylum Acidobacteriota; class Terriglobia; order Terriglobales; family Acidobacteriaceae; genus JANXUR01. The sequence continues at coordinate 14,827 of JANXUR010000087.1, forward strand.
GCCGACCCAGCGCCAACCCGGTGAACGGTGGCCCAGAGATTTACGACGCGTGGGATGACTGCCTAGCGCTGTTGAAGAAACATTGGGCTCCGACTGGCCTAGGCGGCATTTTGCACTGCTTCGCCGGAAAAATGGAGCACGCGCAGGCCGGTATTGCTTTGGGATTTTTGATTTCGTTCGCGGGAAATGTGACCTTTCCTAAAGCACAGCCTATTCGTGACGTCGCTGCCGTGTTGCCGCTGGAGCACATGTTGATTGAGACGGATTCGCCGTTTCTGGCACCGGTGCCTCATCGCGGCAAGCGCAACGAACCGGCATTTGTGGCGAAGACTGCGGCAAAAATCGCAGAGTTACGCGGCACGACACCCGAAGAAATCGGCCTAACTTCTGCCGCCAACTTCCGGCGGTTGTTTCCGCAATCCAAACTTTAACAGCTTGAACCACAGAGTCCACCGAGCTGCACGGGGTAAAGCAGAGGCAACAATCGCCTTCCTCCGTGGCCCTTTGTGTCTCGCTGCCCTCGTGGGGGGTATTTTCCCGCAGTGTGCCACAGCAGTCATTCGCCGTGCCTTGGTTACTAGCATCGCGGTAACGGCAAACAACGCGAAAAGCGTCAAACCTTCCAATATTTTTTCTCCGTATTCCCGGCACTTTCAACGTGGCCTTTCGCATCCGGCTCAATTCAAGATAATCTAATAAGCAGCGATTTCCGTTCGCTCTTACTCAACCATGGCAGACAATAGTTTCGACATCGTTAGCAAAGTGGACCTGGCGGAGGCGTCTAACGCCATTCAGCAGGCTCTCAAGGAAGTCACCGCGCGTTTTGACCTGAAGGACTCAAAGTCCGAAATCAAGCTAGAAAAGGAAGTCATCGAACTGAAGTCGGCGGACGAGTACAAGCTGGAGGCCGTTAAGGAAATCCTGCAGAATAAACTGGTCAAGCGCGGCATCTCGCTTAAGTCGCTGGAATACGGCACCATCGAATCCGGCTCGGCTGGCAGCGCGCGGCAGAAGATCACCCTCGCCCAAGGTATCGCTATCGAAAAGGCCAAAGAGATCGTCAAGCACATCAAAGACGCCAAACTCAAGGTGCAGGCTTCGATTCAGGGTGACACCGTGCGCATCAGCGGCAAAGATCGCGACACGCTGCAGCAGGTGATCGCCTCCCTCAAAGCCAAGGATTTCGGCATTGACATGCAGTTCACCAACTACAGGTCTAACTAGCCGAGTGCCTACGTCCACACCCATCTCGAATTCCGTATCAACTCCAGCCATCTTCGAGTTGCTGCGGGATGACCTCGCTGCCATCGAAATCGCAATTGGCCGCGACACAGTCTCCAATGTTCAGGTGATCTCCGACATCGGTGAGCACCTGCGGAACGGTGGGGGCAAGCGCATTCGCCCCGTGCTGCTGCTGCTAGGGGCTAAGCTGTTCGACTACAGCGGCGACGGCGCGGTGCGGCTGGGTTCTGTGGTGGAAATCATCCACACCGCCACGCTGGTGCATGACGACATTATTGACGAAGCAGAGACCCGTCGCGGGCGACCTTCCGCAAACACCACCTGGGGTAACTCGAAGTGCGTGTTGGCAGGCGACTGGCTCTACATGCAGGCGTTCAAGATCGCGCTAGATGAGCGCAATCTGCGCATTCTCGACGTACTTATCAGCCTGACGCAGCAAATGGTGGAAGGCGAGTTGTTGCAGATGGAAAAGCTCGGCAAAGCCATCTCACTCGACGAGCATTTTGACCTGATCTTCCGCAAGACGGCCTGCCTCTTCTCGGTTTGCATGCGGCTCGGCGCGATTTTGGGCGGGGCCACGCACGAGCAAGAAGAATCCATGGCGGCCTACGGCCACAACCTTGGGATGGCGTTTCAGATTGTGGACGATGTGCTCGACCTGACCGCGTCCGAGACCGTGCTGGGAAAGCCCGTTGCCAGCGACATCCGCGAAGGCAAAGCGACCATGGCAGTCATCCATGCGCTCGATCGCTGCGAGCCCGCCGAGCGGGCGATGATCGAGAAAGTGTTGCAGGAACGCGCCTTCAACGGTGTCACCCATCCGCAAATTCTCGCGATTCTACAGCGCTATGGCTCGCTGGAGGCTGCTTCTGCCAGCGCGCAAGGCTACGCAGAAGCAGCAACGCGTGCGCTCGATGGCTTTGCCGACTCCGAAGTGAAGCGCGCCCTGCTGTGGGCACCGGAATTCGTCACTTCACGCGAAAAATAGCGCGAGGCCCCTGCTTCACCCCTTTGCCGCGATCGCCTGCATCTCAAAGCGCGCCCCAAATAGCAGCGGCCCTGAGCCAATAAAAGCTCGCGCTGGCATATTCGGTACCGTGAAGTATTTCGCGTAGACGCTATTGAATGCAGGCCAATGCGCCACATCTGGACAATAAATCGTCACGTAGACCAGATCGTCCATGGTCATTTCGGCGGCCTTCAGTACTGTCACGAACTGCTCCATCAAAAAGCCGGCTTCGGCCTCGGCTGTGTCGGGGACTTTGCTGGTGGCAGGGTCTACACCAATGCGCCCGGAAAGGTAGAGTGTCCCATTCACCATCACGCCGTCGCTAAACGGCCACGCCGGATTGTGATCCGGCAAATTTACATACGACTTCGACATGTTGCTCCTTTGCTCTTTCTGTTCTTTTCGCCTTTTTCGCCTTTTCGCCATGAACCCAGCTGGAATGCCAGCGCCCACGGACGAAATAATAGCGGCCCCTAGACACCATAGAGAACATCTAGATTCAATCACAGTTTGCCGCTTGGGGCCTACTGTATCCAAATGCGTCGTGTAACATCCAATGAGCGTGGGGAGGGCCGACCGACGATTGCCCGTTCCCTGTTTCGGCTAAATTTGCTGTCGTCCAGTCACCACCATGGAAAATTTGATTCGCCTGATTACCGAGCACGGATACAGCCTGATCTTCGCGATCGCGCTACTGGAAAGCCTGGGCATTCCGGTGCCCGCGTCGGTCGCCATGCTGATTGCCGGTGCCGCCAGCGCCTGGGGCAAGCTCAGTTTTCCGGCATCTGTGTTGGCCGCGACCGTACCGATTCTGCTAGGAGACTCACTACTCTATTGGGCTGGACGCAGCTCCGGGTGGGCGCTGCTCTCGGTGTTGTGCCGGGTTTCGTTGAATCCTGAGACCTGCATTCTGCGGTCGGCCGAATCTTTTTACAAACGCGGCAAGCTCACGCTGGTTTTTGCCAAGTTCGTGCCCGGTGTCGCCACCATGGCTCCCCCGCTGGCTGGCAGCATGAAGATGAAATACTCCCAGTTTGTGGGCTACGATCTGGCTGGCATTCTGCTGTACACCGCAGGCTATGCCGGACTGGGCTATGTGGGAAGCGAATTTCTACGCACAATTCTCAAGGGGATCAGCACTTTCGGCACCATCATCGAGTGGCTGATTGCGCTTTCCGTCATTGGATTTCTCTGCTACCGGGTTTACCTGTATTGGACGCATCGTATGTACCGCGTGGTGCCGCGGGTACAGGTGGATGAACTGGCGCAGCGCTTACGCGAGGCCGCCAGCGAGATTGTGATTGCCGATGTGCGCAGCCACGGCTACTACGACAAAGAAGCTGTGCGCATCCAAGGCTCCATGCGTATCGAGCCGAACAACCTTGAGCAGTTTCTGGACCGCATGCCGAAGGGCGCAGATATCTATCTGTACTGTACTTGACTGAACGAAGCCACCAGCGCCCGTGTGGCGCATTTGGTTCGTGAGAAAGGCTTCAACGCATCTGTGGTGGTAGGCGGTCTGCGCGCATGGCGCAAGCTTGGCTTGCCTACCGAGCAAGTACCGCAAGACGACTTGGTGATGCTGCCCAGCTTCCAGTAGAACCAGCTTGCAGCCCACAGCCATGGCTGGCTGCATCCAAGGACTCTACGCAAGTGCCGATGTGGCGTGGAGCCTGTTCGCTCTCCGCCAGACGCTGTAAGCTGTTCGTATGCCTAGTGAAGTCGAAATCAAGTTTGCGGTTGAGGATCTGAAACAGTTGGCTCGCCGGGTGCGCGCTGCCGGTCTGGAGCTACGCACCAGCCGCACCTTTGAAACCAACACCCTCTATGACGTGCCCGGTCACGTACTGCGCGTACGCGGCGAATTGCTCCGCCTGCGGCAATACGGAAAGACTTGGACTTTGACCCACAAATCCAAGGGCACGATGACCCGCCACAAAAAGCGCGAAGAACTGGAAACCAAAGTGGACAATGGCCGGATGATGGATGCCATTCTCCGCACGCTCGGGTTTACCCCCAGCTTCCGCTACGAAAAATATCGCACCGAGTTCGCCACCGCCGACGGCAAGGGCCACGTGGTGCTCGATGAAACCCCCATCGGCAACTTCGCAGAAATTGAGGGCCCGGCACGCTGGATTGATCGCACCGCCAGCCTGCTGGAGATCGCGCCCGCCGACTACATCACCGATAGCTATGCGGGGCTCTTCTTTGCCTGGAAGCAGCACAAAGGCAGTCTGGCCGAGGAGATGACCTTCGCCGCGGTGGACAAGGCCAAAAGGGAAGGTCGCGTGGTTCACGCGGCCGTGCGCATAAGAACATCCACCTAGCCAGGAATCTACTTTTGCGCTGGACTTATGCGCTGGACTTATGCCCCGGACTTATGCGCTGGACTTATGCCCCGGACTTATGCCCCGTGACACTTCTTGTACTTCTTGCCGGATCCGCAGGGGCAAGGATCATTGCGCCCGACTTTGTCACCGCGCACCACCGTCTGCACTTTTTCCGCTTCTCCGGCGCCCGCCATCTGTGCTTCGGCCAGCTCGCGCTTTTTCTTGCGCAGAAATTCTGCCTCGATATCGTCAATGGTCGTGGTAGCCCGTTGCCGTGCCCGGCGCTCTGCCGCTTCCGGCGAAGGCAGCGCGGCTGCCCCGCCTGCGTCACGCCCGTCGAACTCCGGATTCCGCACCGGCGCGCTCGCTTGCTCTCCGCCTTCTACTTGCATCAGGTAGAGGTAACGCACAGCCTCTTCCTGAAAGCGCAGCATCATCGCCTCGAACATCTCGAACGATTCTTTCTTGTACTCCACGAGCGGATCGTGCTGCGCATAGCCGCGCAGATTGATGCCATCCTTCAGGTGATCCATGTTGAGCAAGTGGTCTTTCCACTGCCCGTCAATCACGCTCAACATGATCATGCGTTCGTGGTAGCGCATCGCCTCGGGGCCCACCATGTCTTCCTTGGCGTCGTAGCGTTGCCTCAGCTTTTCGAAAATGGCGTCGCCTAGCGTGGCGCGGTCGAGCTCACGCACGTTGATGCCCTCGGTTTCGATATCCACGCCAAAACGTGTGAAAATCGCTTCCTTCAGACCCTTCACATCCCAATTCGAAGGGTGGGCGTCCGCGGGAACGAACTCTTCCATCAAGTCGCTGAAGGTGGTGGAAACGTATTCGTTAACAATCAGGTCTTTCTGATCCACGCCTTCCAGCAGGCTTCGCCGCAAACCATAGACTGCCTCTCGCTGCTTGTTCATTACATCGTCATACTCAATCAAGTGTTTGCGAGCTTCGAAATTTTGCGCTTCCACCGCCTTTTGCGCTGCTTCAATCCGCTTGCTGATCATTCCTGATTCAATGGGCACACCCTCTTCCATGCCCAACCGCTGCAGCAAGGTAGAGACCCAATCCTTGGCAAAAATACGCATCAGGTCATCTTCAAGCGACAGATAAAATCGCGAAGAACCGGGGTCACCCTGACGGCCGGCACGGCCCCGTAGCTGGTTATCAATCCGACGAGCTTCGTGGCGTTCAGTACCCAGAATATGCAGCCCGCCCGCGGCCACTACTGCCGCGTGATCGGCATCTGTGGTTCCTTTGTACTTGGCCTGCGTCTCCAGCCATTCCTTTGTAGGAATCTTGTATTCGCTGCCCGAGTAGTAGAAGTAGTGCACCTCGCCCTGGCTGCCTTCGACGCTAATCTGTCCCATAGGAATTTGCTGCGCCAAACCCTTCTTGACGCACTCCTGCTTAGCCATGAACTCGGGGTTGCCGCCCAGCAGAATGTCCGTACCGCGGCCCGCCATGTTGGTGGCGATGGTGACGGTGCCTTTGCGTCCGGCCTGCGCCACAATTTCTGCTTCGCGCTCATGATACTTGGCGTTCAGTACAACGTGCGGAATGCCATTTTTCTTCAGCAGGTCGCTGATCCGCTCTGATTTTTCGATGGACGTGGTGCCCACCAGTACGGGCTGCCCAGCCTCGTGAATCTTCTTGATGTCGTCTGCCACGGCGAAATATTTTTCGCGCTCGGTGCGGTACACAATGTCAGGGTTTTCCAACCGCAGCATCGCCCGGTTGGTGGGAATCACGATGACTTCCAGCTTGTAAATCTTGTCGAATTCCGCCGCTTCGGTTTCGGCGGTGCCCGTCATGCCACCAAGCTTCTTGTACATGCGGAAGTAGTTTTGGAAGGTGATGGTGGCCAGCGTCTGCGACTCGCGCTCCACCTCCACACCTTCTTTCGCCTCAATCGCCTGATGCAGGCCATCGGACCACCGACGCCCCGGCATCATGCGCCCGGTGAACTCATCCACAATCACGACTTCTTTGCCGTCCTTCACCACGTACTCCACATCTCGGTGATACAAGGCGTGAGCCTTGATGGCGGTTTCGATGTGGTGCTTCATGTCCCAGTTTTGTGGGTCGGCAATATTCTCAATACCCAGCAACTGCTCGATTTTTACCCATCCTTCATCCGTAACAGAAATATTGCGGTGCTTTTCATCCACCACGTAATCGCCGGTCAGAATCTTTTCATCTACTGACTTCTGGATCTCTTCCCCCTTTTCCAGGATGGGCACAATCACGTTCGCCCGGGCGTACTTGTCGGTGGTCTCGTTACTGGAGCCGCTGATAATCAGCGGGGTCCGGGCTTCGTCAATCAAAATCGAGTCCACTTCATCCACAATGGAAAAATTGTGTCCGCGCTGCACGCAATCGCTGACTTCAAACTTCATGTTGTCGCGCAGGTAGTCGAAGCCGAACTCGTTGTTGGTGCCGTAGGTGACGTCCGCTCCGTAGCTGTCGCGCCGCTCCTGATCGTCCAGATCGTGCACAATCACGCCGGTTGTAAGGCCCAGAAACCGGTAGAGCTTCCCCATCCACTCGGAGTCGCGCTTGGCTAGGTAGTCATTCACCGTAACCACGTGCACGCCGCGTCCAGAGAGCGCGTTCAGGTACACCGGCAGGGTGGCCACCAGCGTCTTGCCTTCGCCGGTCTTCATCTCGGCGATTTTGCCTTCGTGCAGCACCATGCCGCCGATCAACTGGACGTCATAGTGCCTCATGCCGAGAACGCGGCTACCCGCCTCGCGGCACACCGCGAAGGCTTCGGGCAGTATCTCGTTGAGCACCTCTTTCAGCGCTGCGTTCCGGGCTTCCTCCACCACCTTCAGCCGGTCGGAGTCACCCTCGGAATCATCTTTCACCATGGCCAGCCGGTCGGAGATGCGCTGCCGGAAATCGGCCGTCTTGCCCCGCAATTCATCATCCGTCAGTCGCTGAGTCTGAGCTTCCAGGGCATTGATGCGCTCCACCATGGGAGCAAGGCGCTTCATTTCCCGCTCATGGCGCGTTCCAAAAACTTTAGAAAGTAAAGAGTTAATCAAAACTTGCGATCCTCATTCGGGGCACAACTCCGCCTATAATAGTATTGAGCCTACCACAGCCGCCTTACCTGATTTGGGTGCTGCTACCGCGCTCTGCGGCCCAGATTCGCCCCCGGTGCGGCCCAAAACTTGGTATAGTTTGCCCCGGACGCTGCGTCACTGTGAATTGGCGTGAGATCGCGTCGAACGGATACCCAAAACCAATTATGCCCGGCTTTTATCACCTTTTTGCCCGCACCGCTGAGCAGTACCCGAGCCACATCGCGCTGGAAATGCAGCGCGCCAACAGCTTGGAGAGCCACTCCTACGCAGAAACCGCGCGCCTGGCTGAATGCATCGGCAACTGGATTACCCAGCGCATTGCCGTGGGTACGATGCCCGCCGGATCTCGCTGCGCCATCCTGGCCGAAAACCAACCCCGCTGGGTGCTGGCTTACCTCGGCATTCTTGCCGCAGGATGCACCGTGATTCCGCTCGACACCGCCTTCCGTGCCGACCAGGTCGCAAAGCTGCTGAAAGACTCTGGCGCGTCCCTTGTTTTCACCGACCTCCGCCATCTTCCCGCCGCCCAAGCTGCACTCGCCACGCTGGAGCCGAGCACCTGCAGCATCGCGCTGCTACACGGCTCCGTCCCTGACGACGGCACGGTTGGTAATCTCGACGCCATGTTCTCTACAGGTACGCAGGAGTTTCGCCCGGTGGATGTTTCGCCGGATTTAGTCGCATCCCTTGGCTACACTTCAGGCACCACCAGCGACCCCAAGGGCGTGATGCTCACCCACCGCAACCTAGCGGCCGAAGGCACTGCGGTGTTTTCTTTAATCAACGTGCAGCCGACCGATGCTTTACTCGGAGTGCTGCCGCTGTTCCACGTATTGGCACAGATGGCGAACCTGCTGCTGCCCCTGTTGCGCGGCGCCCGCGTGGTGTATCTGGAAACTCTGAATACTACCGAACTAATGCGCGCATTGCGCGAACGCAACATCACCTTGTTTGTGTGCGTACCCCAGTTCTTCTATCTCATCCACGAACGCATCTTCCGCGAGGTCACTAACAAAGGCCAAATCACCAAAGCTCTCTTTCAGACAATGATGAAGTTGAATCGCTTTACGCGCTCAATGGGATTAAACCTTGGCAAACTCTTCTTCGCTCCTGTCCACAAATTATTGGGCGTCAGAATGCGCTACTTCGTCACTGGAGGCTCGCGCTTCGACCTGAGCATCGCGCAGGATTTTCATACCTTGGGCTTCGACATCCTTCAGGCTTACGGCCTCACCGAAACCTCGGGTTGCAGCACCGCCACGCCGCCGAAGGATAATGTGCTCGGCTCAGTCGGCAAGCCCTTACAGGGGTTTGAAGTCAAGATTGTAGGTGGCGAACCTTCTGAAGACAATGGCTTCACAATCGGCGAAGTCGCCATTCGCGGTGGCCACATCATGAAGGGCTATTGGAATCGCCCCGACGCGAACGCAGAAGTGTTCAAAGAGGGCAATGGTTGGTTCTACTCTGGCGACTTAGGCTACCTTGACGCTCAAGGCAATCTGTTTATTACCGGAAGGCGAAAAGAAGTTATTGTTCTAAGCAATGGCAAAAACTTGTTTCCAGAGGAAATCGAGAGTTACTATCTTCGCTCACCCGCCATTAAAGAACTTTGCGTGATGGGCCTGACTGACCCGCGTGATCCCACGCTGGAACGGCTCCATGCCGTGATTGTGCCTGACTTCGACGTACTGCGCGAGCGCAAGGTTGTCAACTCCCGTGCGGTGATTCGCTTTGACGTAGAAAGTATCTCCGCACAGGTGCCAAGCACCAAACGCATCCAAAGCTACGAAATTTGGAACGAGGAACTACCCCGCACTACCACCAAGAAGCTGCGGCGGTTTGAAATTGAAAAGCGAGTAAAGGCCACACAGGCGAGTGGCGGTGCGACGCCTGAGAACGCAGACCCGGTAGCACCTGCCGCGCTTTCGGACGACGATGCGCTGTGGCTGGCACAACCCGCCGTGGAGCGCGGCCTTAAGGTTGTTGAGCAAGCGGCGAAGGTAAAACCGCCACAGATTCTGCCTCGCCACAATCTGGAACTCGATCTTGGCCTTGACTCGATGCAGCGAATTGAACTAATGGTCGCGGTGGAGCAAGAGCTCGGTGGCCATGTGGAAGAATCGCGCATCGCCGAGCTATTTACCGTGCGCGACTTACTCGATGCCGTGATCGCCTCAAGCACTGGCGCGCCCGCCGACGCTTCACGTGCACAATTCACCGGCTGGGACTCCGTTTTAAATGATGACCCAACGGAGCCTGAAGTGCTTGCCCTGCGGGAGAATCGTTACTTCCAACGCTTCCTCTGGTACTGCCTGTTTCGCCTTGTCTATGCGATTTTTCTTGTACTGTTCCGCATCCGCGTACGCGGACTGGAGAATTTGCCTCGCGGCACCACCTTCATCCTTTCGCCCAATCATCAGAGCTATCTTGACCCGGTTGGCATGGTATGCCGCCTGCCCTGGCGCGTGGCCAAAGATACCTTCGCCGTTGGTACTAGTGACATCTTTGGCATGGGAATCATGCAAAGCTTGGGACGTTCGATGCGCGTGATCGCAGTGGATCCCGACGCCAAGTTAGTCCCGGCCATGCGAGCCGGAGCTTTTGGCTTGCGCAACGGCCGTAATCTGATTCTGTATCCCGAGGGTGAGCGCAGTATTGATGGCGCGCCCAAGTTATTCAAGAAGGGTGCGGCGATTCTCTCCATCCACACCCAAAAACCGATTGTGCCCATCGCGCTCGAAGGCTTCTGGGAAAGCTGGCCGCGTAATGTGGGCTTCGCTAAGTTTGCGCCGCTGCGCGTCGTTTTCGGCAAGCCAGTCTATCCGCCGAAACTGGAAGAGTTACCTGCCGACCCCGCCGCGCTAGACGCCGAGTATGCGAAGCTAATTGCTGAAGTGAAGCAGGCAATTGTAGAAATGTGGGTTCCGCTGAACGAAGAGAGCAAAGCACGGTGGGCAAAGCAAGGGTGATTCTTGAAGGGATCCCAGCGATTCTATATATCCTGAGCTAACCTACTTCGCCCGGGGGTGTGTCTTATCATACACTTCCATCACATGTTTGGTAGTCAACTGGGTGTATCTCTGGGTTGTGGAAAGCCGCTCGTGCCCCAGCATTTCCTGGATTGCTCGTAAGTCAGCACCTTCTTCGAGTAAGTGTGCGCCAAAAGCGTGCCTTAGTGTGTGGGGATGCACGTCACTCGGCAACCCCGCCGTCGTCGCCAGCCGCTTTACAATACGCCCCACACTGCGGGTGGTAAGCCGCCCGCCGCGCAGGTTAATCAATAGCGCAGTTGTCTGCAGCGCGCTGAGCTTACCTTGTCTTGAATCGGCAATTACCGCTTGCCGCCGTGGCAAGTACTCCCGCAGCGCTTTCATCACCGCGTCGCCAAACGGCACCATCCGTTCCTTTTTGCCTTTGCCCCGAATCAACATTGCGCCATTTGCTGGACTGATGTCTTCAAGGTTAATACCCACTAACTCAGAGTTACGAATGCCGCACCCGTACAATAGTTCCAGCATGAGGCGGTCGCGCTCCGGGAAGGCTGCCACTTCCGCCGCATCGCCATCCAGTACTGAGTTCATCTCTTCAATCGTCGGCACGCGCGGCAGCTTCTTCGGTAGCTTGGGAGTAGCCACCAGCCGTGCAGGGTTTAGTTCCACGATACTCTGGCGCGCCAGCCACTTATACAGCGACCGCACCGCCGCCAGCGCTCGCGCCACGGTAGCCTTACTGTTGCCTTTGTCGAATAAGTGCGACAGAAACGAACGAATGGTCACATGGTCAATCTCGGCCCACTCGAGTGCGCCTACAAATGCAGCAAACTCCGCCAAGTCGCCTGAGTAAGCACGAATAGTATGGGTGGACGAACCTTTCTGCCGCAGATAAGTAAGGAAATCCTTAACCGCGTGGGAAACAATCGTAGAGGTTGGCATGGTATTCATAAGAAAGTTATAACCTTGCACTGAGTTAGCGAGACACCGAGGCTCAAACAACTTCTGATTCAAAAGTTGATGCCCGCCTACTTTCGCTCTTCAATTCTCCTTGGCATTTGGTATTTTCCTCGGTGTCTGTCTGTGCCCTTTGCGATCAAGTGTTCTTGCGCTTCCCGCGAGGATGGCACGCCTGATGTACGCTTTTGAGTCTATCCAGCGCAATGTGCGTGTAAATCTGCGTGGTGCCAATATCAGAGTGCCCTAAGATGGTCTGCACCGTCCGTAAGTCTGCGCCATTGCCCACCATGTGGCTGGCCGCGCTATGCCGCAGCATGTGGGGGCTGGCATGCTTGCCAACCGCTTCGCTCTGCCGAGCTACTAACTGCCACACCCGCTGCCGAGTCAGACGATGCCCGCCTCTACCTAGAAAGACGTGTGGTGAGGACTTGCCCCGTGCCAGCAGCGGTCGCGCCTCGCGCAGATAGCGCTGCAAGGAATCTTGCGCAGCCCGGCCTAGTGGCACCAATCGTTCTTTATCACCCTTGCCGCGCACCAGGAGGCAGCCTGCCTCTAACTTCAGGTCTTCTATTCGGCAAGTTACTAACTCCGTCACTCGCAGTGCGCTGGCGTAGAGTACTTCCAGCATAGTCTGGTCGCGTAGAGCCATTGCTACGGCCAGCTTAGCTTTGCGCTCGCCGGTAGCGGAAGAGCTACCGGCTTCATCTGGAATGCTTGGCGGAGGTGAAGTTTCGCGCGCGGCGCGTGCCCCCCGCGCGGCTGCCTCGGCGTTGCCGCCGAGCAGGCGATCTATTTCAGTTGGAGCCAGCGCCTTGGGCAACACCTTCCATTGCTTCGGTGTCTCTAAGTGCAAGGTCGGGTCCGCCGTAATCATGCGGTCTAGCAACAGGTGGCGATAGAACTGCCGCAGCGCAGAAAGTTTTCGCCCAATTGAGCGCCCATCGAGCCCGATGGTCTGCATCTGTTGCACAAACCCGCCCACGAGCGCGCCATCCGCCGCCTTCAACTCCACCTTGGCCTTGGCCAAAAATTCCGCAAACTGCCCTAAATCGCGCAGGTAAGCACTGACGCTCAATGGCGCCAACCCCTTTTCTACGCGGAGGTAGCTGGTAAAGCGGGTCAGCGTGCGTGTGTTGGAGCGCGCCAAGGCTTGGGCCGCCGCCTGCTCAGCCTCGCGCTCATCCACCGGCTCAGCACGCCGCTCAGCAATTCGCTCAGCAAGCCGCTCAGCGGAGACCGCTTCGGTCGCTGCTTTGGGTGCCGGCCTTAACTGCCCTGATGGGGAAGACGCGTCTGGGCTCTGAGAATCTTGGCGCAAAACTGACATAGACTAAATTATGCTCGTTATCAGACTTGTTAAATATGGCGAGCTTGGTTCCCTTACCCCTCACTCCCCCAGCGCCTTCCTCATCTCCACTGCGTACCGCGCCCCCTCCGGTGTCTCTTCATGCTTGAAGTAGGCATACACGTCACGCCCGGCGGCTACATGCCCCTGAATCTTCTCCACCATTGCCGCCCGCTCTGCGGGCGAATAGCTCGCCTTGCGGAAGCGGCAGTACACCAACGGGCCGGTCACCACCTCGGCCGTTTCCCGCTCTTCGGATTCAGCCAAGCACAGGGCCGCACCACCTTTGCCAGGCTCACCCTCGCCAAAGCCTACGTGTGACCGCAAGCGCTCGTACACCTCGTCGCAAAACAGATAGCATGGCGAAATTCAAACGCCACCGGCAGGCTGGTCGGCAGCGTCGCCAAAAAATCTGTGAGTCGCGCGCCGTCACATTTCATGTTCGGAGGCAGTTGGAACAGCACCGGCCCCAGCCTCCCGGCGGCCGCTAGTGGCTCAATGGTCCGGCAGAACAACTCGGTGAATTCGCCCACGTCGCGCAGCCGCTTCAGGTGCGTAATCCGCTGATGCGCCTTGATGCCAAAGCGAAAGTCGGCAGACGTGTCGGCAATCCATCCGGCCAGTGTTGTCCCCTTCACCAACTGGCGGAAGGTGAAGTTCACTTCCACCGTGTTGAGCTGCGTCGCGTAGTAGTGCAGAAACTTCTTCGCCGCAAGTTTCGCCGGATAAAACTCCGGCTTCCATCCCGCATAAGCCCAACCAGATGTGCCGATGCAGCACTTTGCCATGCCGGGATTATAGCCCCGC
>JANXUR010000013.1 GCA_025356095.1 Acidobacteriaceae bacterium
AAGCTGCGCTGGCGAGTGGGAGCTTTGTGGCGCAAAATCAGGCACAGGGTGCGGGCCAAGCCCACGGCGCGGGGCAAAATGGAGATGTTGCAACGGCTAATCACTATCTTTCCAGAAGCAAAGAAATGCGACTCGTACAGAAGGCCTTCAAGAGCGGTCACTTCCATCTTGAAATCATTCATGATGGGAATGACCGATATGATCCCGCGACCAGAACCGTATATTGGGATCCCCACAGCGCGCTACAAACAACTGAAGGAGGCCATCAGACCCCTGCGCTTGGCCTAGGTCACGAGGAGGCCCATGCCACGGGCAACCGTCATGACAATGCGGTTCTCAGCGGCACACCGGACGCACGATACGACACAAAGGAGGAGCGCAGAGTGATTCTTAACTATGAGAATCCGGCTGCGCGGGAACTGGGGGAATCGACTCGCTCCAACCATGGCGGAGTTCCGTACAACGTCGATTGTCCAACGTGCCAATAGGATTGAACACCATGAAACGAATATCTAAACTGATCTTCCTTCTTTTAGTCGCTCCGGTACTTATGTCAGCTCAGACCTCTGCGCCGGGTGATCCACAGGTTGGCCTAGAGAAGCTGGCGGCGCTCTTGAAGCAGGGGGCAGTCGCGAAAGTTAAAGTGCTGCACGTGCACGATTCAATGTTGACGCGTGTAGCCGTGAGCAAAGACGCCTTGCGTTCTATCGCGACTTCCACTCAAGACTTCAGTGATCACATTGCAGAGAAGTTCGGCTCGCTCTTGTCGAGTGCGTCCGTCAAAACGGAAACCCACACGCCAGATCTTCGTTGGGGAGTGTTTTTCTATGATCCTCAAGGTCAAGAGATCGGGTCGTTGTTCGTCGACCAGTTCGGGCAACATGGCTACTTAAACGACCAGACCGTTTCGTTTCAGACGGGCACTGGGCACAATCTTGCAAAGCGCCTGCACAAGATTACCGGTATTCGAAACTGATACGGGCAGAAGGGAGGTACTCCTACGACGGGGTGCTTCGTGAGTAGGCGCAAAATACGTCCCAACCGACGCCCCCTGACAACCCCAAGAATCTACAGCTAGTCCCGACCGCCGATGACGGCAAGGATCATCAGTCCTATCGAGAAGTTGTATACGACGTCCAAACGAAAGACGGTAAGCAGCCAGAAGGAACTTGGTACGTCACAGAGCATCAAACCAATAAGAGCGTGGCAAGCCAAGATGGCGTGCCGGGAGTCTCCGGCGGTAAGGAAAACAACAAGTTTACAGATTTAATTGGTTGTTTAGCTTGCCGAAACGTAGAGAGCAAGCAAACCTTCACAATTTCAACCACTCCCGGCGTTAAGGCGAAATCCTCATTCCCGATTTTTGTCCACTCGAAAGCTGGTGATTTCGGAACCCTAGGATTGCACATCGATTCAGGTGGGGTTCGAATAAACGGTGGCCTTAACTGGTTCACGAACCCGACAAGTCCCTAAGGCGGATCACACTATGCCAATACCAACGCGAACATTCAAACGTGTTTTTGCGGTCATTCTCGCGACTGGAATCATCGCGGTTTGCGGGAGCATTCTACAGTCAATTCATGTGCGTTCGGAGGCCGAGGCACTCTTAGAAAGATCACGGCATCTAGACGTGGGGTCTAGTTCGTATGAGCAGGTTGTGAGTACACTCCGTCCGTTCCATCGCTATCAGTCCTCCAATGAATCATGCTCGTCGGGCGATTGCGAACTCGAATATCGCTTTGATAATACCGGGATGAGGACACTGAGGCTTGTTCCACCCACCAGTTTTTACTTCTCTTTCGGCTTCCACAACGGCCTGCTGACGAGCAAGAAAGCGATCTTAGGACAGGGCATCTGCTGTGTGGCTCGGGTTCGCGAGGTGAAGTTCAATCCTGGCGAGGGAGACGGGAATCCGGGGTATAACCTCATCCCCAATGGTGCCCCGTACAAAGTGCTCATCAATCTCGACACTCGGGCCACCGAAGAGGAAAAACGAATCGCATATCAGTTCAACTTGGACTGTCTGACGGCGGTAGGCGGGTGTAAAGACGCGCATCAGCTCTTGCCAGGTGTCTGGCGGTAGAACCGAAGCTGCAAGTTCGCGATCCAACCGCCGCACAGAGTACCTGTCGTTGGTCTTTCTAGGCTGCCAGGGCGAGCGATCCGGGAGCGGGTGAGGTCGGGGCAAAGTACGCCAGTGCAGTGGGTGTTCTGAGAGCGTTTCCCTTTAGCTGTGAGGTTGGTTCTGGCCGCGCCGGGGTGTGGCGCGGCTTTGCCGTTTCAGGGGGCCGATCCGTTCCCGATTCCGGGGGGTGAGGAGCCGCCGATCTTTGCTCTGATCTGGGGCCGTGAGCCAGGTCGGATTAGGGGCGCTTTCCGGTGCCGATTCTGCCGCCCGATTCCCGGCCCGTCAGTGTGGCGATCCTGCCACGGTGAGGGGTGACGTTCTGGTGGTTCGGGCCGTCGGTGGCCCATTCAAGCCATCTTTTGGCTTGAGTGGGGCACGGTAGCCGTGGCCACGATGTCTATCCGTAACAGCCTTCGCCGGGCCGCTCATGGCATAGTCTTCCCATGCCGAGCCATCTCAAGCGATTCCAGCAGACGGGGCAGGGTCATTTTGTGACCTTCTGTTGCTACCATCGGTACGGGCTGCTCGACGCCGAACCCAGCCGACGCGTGTTCGAGGCAGCGCTGGAGCGGGTGCGTCGCAGCTTTGGCCTGCGCGTCCATGGCTGCGTTGTAATGCCCGAGCACGTGCACCTGCTCATAAGCGAGCCCGAGCGCGGAACCCTGGGGGAGGCGATTAAGTCGCTGAAGCAAGGGGTGGCGCGTCGCCTCATCAGCGGACGTACGCACTCCTGGCAGAAGCGCTATTATGACTTCAACCTACACAGCCACGCAAAGTTTTTGGAGAAGTTGCGGTATATTCATCGCAACCCGGTGCGGCGCGGCCTGTGCGAGCGGCCCGAGGATTGGCAGTGGAGTAGCTTCCGCCACTATGCCACAGGAATCGAAGGGCTGGTGGAGATTGAGTCGGAGTGGACGGCGCGGCGGAGGGAGCAGGCGCTCAGCCCGAAGAGCCTACTGCCCCACTCAAGCCAACTGCAGGCTTGAATGGGCCACCCGCCATCTGGGGTCGGCGAGCGTGATGACCGACGCGAGTGGCAACGTTAGCGAGCAGTGCGACTACTATCCTTATGGCGGCATCGCGCCTTCGGCCAGTTGCACGGGCGACCCGAATAGCTACAAGTTCAATGCCAAGGAGCGCGACGGCGAGAGCGGACTCGATAACTTCGATGCGCGGTACTACTCGTCGAGTCAGGGTCGCTTTATGAGCAACGACTGGTCGGCAAAGCCCGCAGCAGTGCCTTATGCGCAACTAACGAACCCGCAGTCGCTCAACCTGTTTGCGGGGATGGGGAACAACCCGACCACATTTGGCGATCCGAGCGGGCACGAATACGGCGGGTTCTTAGACCACAACGGTGATGGGAATCGGACCGGCTCGGCAAACGGGGTGCCGGATATTTATGAGGAGGCAAGCGCTGCAGAAGACAACGCCGACCAGGATAGCCGGAACTTGCAAGCTGCGCTGGCGAGTGGGAGCTTTGTGGCGCAAAATACGAGCAACACTCAAACCCAGCAGAATCAACCGCAGTCCAACTCTCAGAAGTCGTCTGACGACCCGAACTACAAGAAAGGTGTTCCCCCAGCAACAGGAGAGCTGAAGACGCTTTTGTCATGTACCCAGAGTTGCGTGGGTAAGCAGCTAACGGTGACATCGACGAATGAGCCGTTGCCAAACGGCAAGCACGGTCCAGACACTCCGCACGGCAAAGGGGAAGCTGCCGATCTCAGAGTCAACAAGGGAGACGAGGGAAAGGTGCTGCAATGCGCTGCCAACTGCGGCGCGAAGTTCGGCTTAGACGAGCGCGCACACCCATCAGGTCCTGGTGTCCTTCCACACGTCCATATTCAAACTGTTCCGGGGACCCATGGAGGGCGCGGCGACCTTCCTGAACCGGAAGACTAGAAGCTCGGCTTATCGGAGGTGAGCGATGCAGCGAACAATGTTTCTTGCCGTTATTTTTCTTGGCTTCATGTCTGGAACGAGGGCGGTGGCAAAAGAATGTGGGTCAAGTGCTCTGCCCCCTTCGGCGCAAAAGCTCTTGGAGCAGCGCCTCCCGAACTGGAGAATCGTCACGATTCCCGACCTTAGCTCTGACGATCAGAAGCTGTGGTCTGAGAATTATGATGACAAATGTCCGGGCATCATTGAAGGAAACTTCATAACAGCGCATTCCTTTGCGGTCAGCCTGATCCGCCAGGAAAAAGCATCTCTAATGCAAACGCTGGTGTTACTAGAACCTTCCCAAGACGGGTACGTGCTCCGCACCTTAAGCGAGGCGTCCCAGACTGCGGTACCAAACGTTATTTTGAAGTTTCCGCCTGGCGTCTATAGAGATGCTGAGCGAACCCGCTCTGTACAAACGAAGCTTGACGGCGTCGGCTACATAAAGCTTGAGGCGGCTGGTACGCTCTACTACAAGACTCGACAAGGATTTAAGTCCCTTGAAGTTTCCGAGTAAATGCCTGAGATCTGACCGGCGAGGAGAGTAGCTCTTGTTCGAGTTTCTGGGCGGGCTAGGGCCACGATCTGGGAGCGGGTGGTTGCTGTGGGTCTTCTGAGGGTTTTTTCTTTAGCTGTGGGGTTGGTTTCTGGCTGCGCCGATCTGTGGCGCCGCCTTGCCGTCTGTGGATGTCGATCCCGTTCCTGATTCCGGGGGGAAGGAGCTACCGATCCCCGCCCTGATCCCGGACTATTTAGCTGCCTGATCCGGTCCCGATTCGGGGCCGATTCCCTACCCGGCGGGTGGCCCATTCAAGCCATCTTTTGGCTTGAGTGGGGCACGGTAGCCGTGGCCACGATGTCTATCCGTCACAGCCTTCGCCGGGCCGCTCATGGCATAGTCTTCCCATGCCGAGCCATCTCAAGCGATTCCAGCAGACGGGGCAGGGTCATTTTGTGACCTTCTGTTGCTACCATCGGTACTCGCTGCTCGACGCCGAACCCAGCCGACGCGTGTTCGAGGCAGCGCTGGAGCGGGTGCGTCGCAGCTTTGGCCTGCGCGTCCATGGCTACGTTGTAATGCCCGAGCACGCGCACCTGCTCATAAGCGAGCCCGAGCGCGGAACCCTGGGGGAGGCGATTAAGTCGCTGAAGCAAGGGGTGGCGCGTCGCCTCATCAGCGGACGTACGCACTTCGGGCGGAAGCGCTATTATGACTTCAACCTACACAGCCACGC
>JANXUR010000023.1 GCA_025356095.1 Acidobacteriaceae bacterium
GTATTACAAATACATGGTATCGTTCTGCACCGAGGTATATCCGTATGCAGTTTCATCCTCGGAAAGAATTGCTACAGTGCCCTGTGTCTGGCTTTGATTGAGATAGTTTCTCACGGCACGTTCCTGCAGAGTATCGTTCTCTTCAAAACTGAAGAGCCGACCCTTATTGCGAATAGTAGTGTTGAAGTTTCTAAGCGGGCAAACTGCTAAGCCCACCAGCAGCCAGCACAACCTGACCTGAAGCAGGTGTATTTTGCAGAAGGCGGGCCAATGAGGGTAGTGACCCGGAGAAATTGGGGCCCAGAACAAGGGGCGCAGCGAAAGGGCCTAACGAGGGAATATTAATTTGTTTCAGTGCCCCCCACTGTGTTGCTGAAACCCCAGTCGTGGGTTGTTCACCAACAAGGTAAATTAGCAATCCGTTTGAATATGGCTCTCCAGTGGTCGTTGTGGTGCTTGAATTCCGGAACAGCAGGATCCCTGGGCATGTCTCACGGTCGTGTGTTTCGCTCTCCTCCGCAAGTTCGTCCCCGCGTAACGGATACCCTGAAGGCTCTGCTGCCCACGGCAGCCATGAAGAGTCATAGGTGTAGCCGTCGTCTTGAGCCGCCGCTTCGATCACTTCCATATCCCGATCGAAGAGGATGGCAAGATGGGTGTGGCGCGGATCAGGAACGATCGCGATAACCTTCTTAAGGTGTTCAGGACTACGGTGTTTAGGATCGGGCGAGCTTTTCGGCAAGAATCTTTCGAGCATTGCCCGGGCTGCGCCCGCAGTCGGGTCGTGATGTTGTTGCTCTTCGGCGGTAGGGGGCCGAAACGCGCTACAGGGCGGAGGTTGTGCGCCTACTGCCTTCGGTTTCTGCAGGCTTTTCCCGGATGCGGGCCCGGGTTTGGAAGGGGCTGAAGCAGCGCTTTCCGCAGGATATGCTGTCCCTCGGCTGTAGCTCCAGACGGTCGCTAATGCGGCTAGTAGAACGGAAAATCTGGCACTTTTCCGCATCTTCTGCCTCGCTCGCTGGTATCGACTGCTGGGAACCAAAACGACAAGGCACAAAGTTCTTTGAGAGCAATAGCCGCAATGAAAGTAGCACAAAATCTCGTGAAGTTGACATATCAGCCGAAAAATTGCTATTCTATACGAACATACCGACCGGTCGGTCTTTTGCTGCCCGGCGACTGCTGAATGCCAATTTAGGAGGCTGCCCGGATGGCTGCCAAAGTTTTTTACGCCAAAGACGTTAACCCCGCCGCGATTGCCGGCAAAACCATTGCCATCATCGGATACGGCAGCCAGGGCCGCGCCCAGGCGCTGAACCTGCACAATAGCGGGGCCAACGTGATCGTGGGCCTCGACCCGGGCCGCAAAAATGTGGCGCAAGCCAAGGCCGACGGCCTGACCGTGTTGCCAGTGGCCGAAGCCGCTGCTCAGGCTGATTGGATTCACATCCTCGCACCCGATGAAGTGCACAAGGGCTGCTATGAGGCACACATTCAGCAGCATCTGACGGCGGGCAAGGTTCTGGGCGTTTCCCATGGTTTCAGTGTCCATTTTGGCACCATTGTTCCGCCGAAAGACGTGGACGTGGTGATGATCGCGCCCAAGAGCCCCGGACATTTAGTACGGCGCCAATATGAAGAAGGCCGGGGGGTGCCCGCGCTGATTGCGGTCTATCAGGATGCCAGCGGGCAGGCGCACGCGCGCGCGCTCGCCTATGCTGATGCCATTGGCTCAACCCACGCGGGCGTGCTGGAAACCACCTTCAAAGAAGAGACTGAGACGGATTTATTCGGCGAGCAGGCGGTGCTGTGCGGTGGCTTAACGTCGCTAATCACCAAGGGCTTTGAGACGCTGGTGGAAGCTGGCTATCAGCCAGAGATTGCCTACTTTGAGTGTCTGCACGAAATGAAGCTGATTGTGGACCTGATCTACGAAGGCGGCATGGCCAACATGCGCTACTCCATCTCTAACACGGCGGAGTATGGCGACCTGACGCGTGGCAACGCGGTGGTGGATGACAAGGCCAAGGCAGCGATGAAGAAGGTGTTGAGTGACATCCAAAGCGGCAACTTCGCCCGCGAGTGGGTGGCCGAGCACGAGAGTGGTGGCCGAAACTTTGCAGCACTGCGCGAAGCTGGGCAAAAGCACCAGATTGAAGTAGTGGGTGCCCAGCTCCGTGGCATGATGAGCTGGCTGCACAAGGCAGCTCCGGAAGCGGTGAAAGCAGCAAAAGCCGAACAGCCGGAAGAGGTTGCAGCCGCGGTTTAGCACCGATCGGTAACGGGAGCGGGGCAGGCAAGGCACCTGCGCGCAAAGCGACTAAGGCGACAAGCAATAGAAAAGCCGCAAAAGAAAAGCAGCAACAGAAAAGCAGTGCACAGAGAGTAGACGTATTCAATGCCACGTGGAGCCGAACTCGTACTGCGGTGCCTTCGCCAAGAGGGCGTGGACCTGGTGTTTGGGTACCCGGGCGGCGCGATTATGCCGCTCTATGACGCGCTGGAAGGCAGCGGCATTCGCCACGTGTTGTCGCGGCATGAGCAGGGAGCGGTATTTGCGGCAGAAGGCTATGCGCGCGTCTCAGGCAAGGTAGGAGTTGCCTTTGCCACCAGCGGGCCGGGGGCCACAAATCTGGTAACCGGCATCGCCGACGCCAAGATGGATGGTGTGCCATTGGTATGCATCACCGGTCAGGTGCGCTCCACGCTGATAGGTACGGACGCGTTCCAAGAGACCGACGTCTTTGGCGTCACGCTGGCGCTGACCAAGTGGAGCCGCCTCGTCACCAAGTTAGAAGACATCCCCGCAGTGATTGCGGAAGGATTTTACTGGGCACGCAGCGGGCGGCCGGGCCCGGTGGTGATTGATATCCCGGTGGACTTGATGAAGGCAGCGGCGAGCGGGCTGGCTCCGGCAATATTTCTTGCTCCGCAGAAGCCGCAGCAGCAGAAGCCTCATGCTTCGCAAGACTGGACGCAGCGCGTGGTCGCCCTGCTGCAAAGCGCACAAAAGCCGGTGGCGCTGGTGGGTGCGGGTGTAAAGTTGGCCCACGCGAGTGACAAAGTGCGCGCTCTGCTGGACGACCTGAAGATTCCGTCATTCGCCACGGTGCATGGCTTGGGTGCGATTGACCCTGCCGCGCCGCACTATCTCGGCATGGTGGGAATGCATGGCACACGTGCCGCGAACCTGGCCCTGCATGAAACCGACTTGCTGCTGGTGCTGGGTGCACGGCTCGATGACCGCGTGACGGGCGAGCCATCCACGTTCGCGCCCTACGCGCGCATCGTGCATTTTGAAATTGATCCGTCGCAGCTCGACCGTGTGCGTCCGTGCGAAGTGCCGGTGGTGGGCAATCTGGCCGAGACAATTCCTGCACTGCATCTGGCGATGGCGTCCGCGCCACGCCCTGATTGGAGCGAATGGCTGGCAACGGCTGCCCATGAAGATCGCGGAGCCGAGCAGCCCACGGGATTGACCGCGCCCGCCACGCAATTTCTTGACGACTTGTTCGCCATGTTACCGCCCGATTCCATCGTTGTTACAGACGTAGGCCAGCACCAAATGTGGGCGGCACAACGCTTTCGGGGCAGCAATCCGCGGGGATTCCTGACTTCGGGAGGCCTCGGTGCGATGGGCTTTGGCCTGCCTGCGGCGATTGGCGCGCAACTGGCCGCACCCGGCTCCACGGTGTTGTGTGTCTCTGGCGACGGCGGCATCCAGATGAATATTCAGGAACTGGCGACGATTCATCGCGCGGGTGCGCCGATAAAAATCCTTATCGTGGATAACCAATACCTCGGCATGGTACGCCAGTGGCAAGGTCTCTTCTACGAGCGCAACTACGCCGAGACCGACTTGAGTGATAACCCCGACTTTGTGGGAATCGCCAAGGCGTACGGCATTGATGGCCGCACGCTGGGGCTGGACTGTATGAATCCGGAAAACACAGAAGCGACGGCACAGACGCTACGCGAATTTGTGCGGTCGCCCAAGGCAGAGCTGCTGGTCTTCCACTGTCCTCGTGAAGCTAACGTGTGGCCGATGGTGCCGGCGGGCGCGGCGCTCAACCAAATGATGTTACGCGACAAAGAGCCAGAAGCACTGGAAGTATAAGTTACAACTTTCGGAGTAGAAGACCACATCATGACCATAACAACCACCATGACAACCACCATGACGACAAGCGTGACACCCACCATGACGACAAGCATGACGCTATTTCACATCCGTTATCGCGACACCCAAGGCACGCTGATGCGCCTGCTAAACGCCGTCTCTCGCCGCGCCATCCAGATGCCGTATCTGGAAACGTCACCTGAGAGTGGATTGCAGAGGCTGACGCTGTCCCTCGATGTGACTCCAAAGCAGACCGGCCAGTTGATGCGCGAGTGGAGTGCCACCATTGACGTGGTGGAAGTGCTAGCCTCGGCGGCAAATGCCGAGCAGGTGGAACAGCCTAAGCCACCGCAGGAAGTCTGGGCGGTCGCCAGCCACGCTGCCGCAATCGCGATGGGGCAGGCATAGAGCATGGTAGGGCGCGTCCACGGCGCGCAATGATTCTGCGTGCTTGCAAGCGCAGCACGTTTTGTTTGGTACTCCACTCTGCTGCCGTAGTTTCGATATTCTTCCAACATGATTCTTAAGCACATTAGCCAAGGCATTACCGACGGGCGCGACCGGGCACCAGCTCGCGCCATGTTCAAGGCCGTCGGATACAGCGACGCCGACCTCGCCAAGCCCCTTATTGGCGTGGCCAGCACTTGGATTGAAACCATGCCCTGCAACTTCCACCTGCGCCGACTCACGGCGAAAGTGAAAGAGGGCATCCGCGCCGCCGGTGGAACTCCGATGGAGTTCAACACCATTGCCATCAGCGATGGCCAAACCATGGGCACCGAAGGCATGAGAGCCTCTCTGGTAAGCCGCGAGTTGATTGCCGATTCCATTGAACTGGTGTGCCGGGGACAGATGTTCGATGCCGTGGTTGCAGTGGTCGGCTGCGATAAGACGATTCCCGGTGCTGCTATGGCGCTGGCGCGCCTGGATATCCCCGGCATTGTGCTTTACGGAGGCACCATTGCTCCCGGCAATTTTCGCGGCAAAGACGTCACCATTCAAGATGTATTTGAAGCTGTCGGTGCCAACGCTGCAGGCAAAATGAGCGACGCCGATTTGAAGGCGCTGGAGGATGTCGCATGTCCGGCTGCGGGCGCGTGTGGCGGACAGTACACAGCCAACACGATGTCTACCGCGATGGAGTTGATTGGCCTGTCACCGCTGGGAGCTAACAGCATTCCCGCGATGGCCACCCGCAAGGATGCAGCAGCTTTTCGCTGCGGGGAACTGGTAATCAACTTGCTGGCCAACGGCATCACACCCAGTCAGATTCTTACCCGCACCGCATTTGAGAATGCCATCGCCTCTGTGGCGGCAACCGGCGGATCGACCAATGCGGTGTTGCACTTGCTGGCATTAGCCCGCGAGGCGGGCATTCCGCTCAGCATTGAAGAATTCCACGCCATCAGCGAACGCACCCCGCTTATCTGCGACCTGAAACCTGCTGGCCGCTTCAACGCTGCAGACGTGGATGCGGCGGGAGGCATTCCGCTCATCGCGCAACGCCTGGTGGCTGGCGGTTTCGTGGAAGGCACCGCAATGACCGTCACTGGCCGCACACTGGCGGCGGAAGCAGCCGAGGCTCAGGAAACCGCCGGGCAGGAGGTTATCCGCGCACTCGACAATCCCGTGAAAAAGACCGGCGGCATTGTGATTTTGCGCGGCAACCTCGCGCCCGAAGGTGCAGTAGTGAAGCTCAGCGGACATGAGCGCAACTCGCACACCGGCCCGGCCCGCATCTTTAACTCGGAAGAGGCCGCGATGACGGCGGTGACGAGTAAACAGATTCAGCCGGGCGATGTGGTTGTGATCCGCTACGAAGGTCCGCGAGGTGGGCCGGGCATGCGTGAGATGCTCGGCGTGACTGCGGCCATCGTTGGCGAAGGGCTGGGCGAGTCCGTCGCGCTGATCACCGACGGCCGCTTTAGCGGCGCGACCCGTGGGCTTATGGTTGGCCACGTCGCTCCAGAAGCGGCCATGCGTGGGCCGATCGCCGCATTGGAAGAGGGCGACGTAGTGACCATAGACGCTGCCACGCGTACCTTAGCCGTGGCGCTTAGCGATGCCGAACTGGCAACCCGCCTCGTCTCGTGGTCAGCACCCAAGCCGCGTTACCCTAGTGGGGTTTTTGCCAAATATGTGGCCTTGGTCGCCTCTGCCTCTGAAGGCGCAATCACCATCGCGCCTGTGGGGTAGCAGTAAGCCGAACGATTCCGTACCAATTCTCCTGTTTACTGGGCCTCGCCGCAGGCAACTACGGCGGGGCCGATTTTTCGTGAATCTTGTGTTTTCTCTTCCTGACGCGCATCTGTGAATCGCGCTACACTAGCGCGCAAGGGCGTAAGCGCTCGCGCTCGCGGAGGCATCATCGTGAAAAAATCTTGGATTATTGCTGTCGGGGCGGCAGGTCTAGTACTGCTCTTAATCTTCATGATTCCTGCGCTTCTCGATATCAACAAGTATCGCGGCGAGATCGAAGCGAAGGCTTCTGCGACGCTCGGCCGTCCGGTGAAGATGGGTGCCATGAAGCTCAGCTTTTTGCCGCCCAGTTTCACCGCGCAGACGCTGGAAATCGCCGAGTCCCCCCCATTTCCGTCAGGCCGTCCTTTTGCCCGAACCAATGACGTGCATGTAGCGATTGAGCTATTCCCGCTCTTCAGCGGGCGCATTGTGGTGACGTCCATTGCACTGAGGCAGCCGCAACTGGAGCTGGTGCGCGACTCGGCAGGCAACTGGAACTACGCGACGCTGGGCAGTGCGAGCAGCCGGGCCCCAGCGGGTACTTCTTCTACGCCCGATAACTTCACCCTTGGCGAACTAGCGATTACCGATGCCACCGTGGGCATTACCGACCTTGGCAAGCGCACCCGTGAAGTGTTTACCCACATTGACCTGACCATGAAAGACTATGCGCACGATACGCCATTTTCGCTAGCGCTCGCTGCACAGCTTCCCGGCGGCGTACCGGTAAAGATGGCGGGCAAGGTCCACCTGGCGCTAGCCACGGGCCGCATTCAACTGATTGATACCAAGCTGAGGTTGGCGGGTTCGAGTCTGAATCTTGCGGGGGCCATCAACCTCAAAGCCGCCACACCCGCGTTGGAGGATGTGCATCTTTGGACCAATGATTTTGCGGCCGAAGATGCCATTCGCGCCGCGAAAGCGTTGGGGGTCGAACTCGCTCCCGGGATGAACGTTGCCGGCAAAGTGAGCGCCGACTTGAAGGCCAGCGGTCCGCTGACCAAGCCACAGCTGAATGGCAAGGTTGGCGTCAGCAGCCTGGAAGCCAGCGGCAACGGCTTGGCCGAGCCGGTGAAGATTTCGGCGCTGGACGTGGCGCTTACCCCAGAGCAAGCCCGCTCTAACGCATTTCAGGTGACCTCGGGCAACACCACCCTCAACACCCAATTCACGCTCTACCAATACGCTTCACCGTCTCCTTCGATTGATGCCTCAGTGAACACGCCCGGTGCTGTGCTTAACAGCCTGCTTGGCATCGCCCGCGCGTATGGCGTAAAGGGGCTGGAAGGCTTTAGCGGCGATGGTACGCTCACGCTGGATCTACGCGCCGCCGGGCCGGTGGCCAACCTTTCCGGCAACAGTGTTACGCAGACCCTGAATGGTCAAGCCAGGCTCAACTTCAGCAACATTCACGTCCCTGGTGTTGACCTGAATGATGCCGTCAGTTCCATTACCAAACTGGGTGGTGGAGGCGGCAGTGTGCGCAAAGACTACACCTCGCTCAGCCGCGTCACTGGAGACATTCAGGTGAACAAAGGCATGGCCCAAACCGGTAACCTCGCCGCAGTATTTGATATGGGCAACGTTACGGCCAGCGGCACCGCAAATCTGGTGACGCAAGCTCTCAACCTGAACGTGCTGGCCAAGCTGAACGCGCAGTTCAGCAGCGCCGCTGGTGCGGCGGGTAGCGCCGGCAGTTTACTCAACTCCGCGCTGCGTGGTAGCAACGGAGGCGGTCTCGAAGTGCCGATTATCGTCACCGGCACCTTTAACAATCCGCACTACACGCCGGACGTGCAGAAGATGGCCAAGAGCAAACTAGGCGGCGCGGCCGGCGGTATTCTAGGCCGACTTACTGGGTCCGGTGGCTCGCCGACCAGCAAAGACCTAGGCAGCATGCTTGGAGGGTTGTTGGAAAAAAAGAAAAAGAAGTAGAGCGCTTTCAGCCTTCAGCCCGATACAAACAGCCCACAACGTTTGCTTCGGCTTAGAAGCTTTTGCTGTGGGCTGTCAGCCGTTAGAGGCAAGCTAGAAATTAGTGGATCTTAGCTCTTTTCCAGCGTGCCGTTGCGGAAGAGGAAGCCTGCAACCGCGCCGCCCAGCAGCGGCGCTACCAAAAAGAGCCAGAGCTGAGAAAGGGCAGTGCCCCCCGCCATCAGCGCCGGGCCAATGCTCCGCGCCGGGTTCACTGAAACTCCCGAAATGTTGATGCCGACAATGTGAATCACGACTAGCGTGATGCCAATCGCCAGACCAGCCATCGCGCCCGGGGCCGCGGCCTGCGTGGACCCCAGAATCACGATGACAAACAGCAGCGTGGCAATAAACTCAAACGCGAAGGCCGACTGCACACTGTACTGGCCCAAGTAGCCGACGCCCCAGCCATTCTGTCCATAGCTGCCAGCCACGTAGCTGGCTGTGCCGCTGGCGATGTAGCCTACCGTGGCTGCGCCAACTATGGCACCCACTACTTGCGACGCCATGTAGCCCAGCATATCTTTCAAGCTCATGCGTCCGGCAATGTGCGCGCCCAAGCTCACGGCTGGGTTAATGTGGCAACCGGAAATAGGCCCGATCCCGTAAGCCATCGCGATCAGCGCGAAGCCAAAGGCAAACGAGATACCCAGAAATCCGATTATGGGGCCAGCGATCACTGCCGAACCGCAGCCGAACAGAACCAGCGTGAAGGTACCAATAAACTCTGCCAGATATTTCTTCATCATCGTGTGTGCTCTCCTTTGCAAATCATCAGTAAAACGGATTGGATGCCACAGCCTTGCAGCTTTCCCGCACGGTACCGCGCAGACAGCGGCCTGCGCGCTGAGACCCATTTTGGGAACGAAAGAATTGTAGTGGATATCACCTGCAATGTGCGAGGGGGAAATAGACTGATGGGAGGGTGCGCACAGGAATCTCCGCCCCAACCTGACTTAAATGAAATGCTGTGGGGGAAATTGATGCGGCATCCTCACGCACCCTCTACTCTCTCTTCCCCACTCTCTGCTCGCTGGGTGCGTGTTTGCGACGCGATTCGCTGGTGGTTTACCACCCGCTCTGGCGCTATTCCCAGCGACTGCAACCGGGCAGACGGATGCAAACGCCATCCCCTTTGTTAGTCAGCAATTCACTTGTGCAAGTGCAGTTGCTGCACATGCGGCGGTTGCGCTGCTAGTCAAAGATAGTCAAACCGAATCGGCTTCGTGAGCGGTTCCATGGTGAATTGGAATGGCTCATGCCAGGGCGATTGATGTTCGTCGCACCCCAGACTACTCCTCTGCCGCCTCTTTCGCCGCAGCCTCTTCCTCGCGGGTCATATCCTTCAATTCTTCCACGTCAAAAATATCACCGCATTCCTGACACTCCACAAACTCGGTGTCTTCAGTGCGGGAAACGACTTGCACTCGGGGATGTTTGCACTGCAACGGGTCTGCCGGCATCTCTCTAGTCTCGGGGGTGTCCGTGGTAGGGAAGGGATGGGTTCATATTTCCCAGAAGAATCGCGCCCGCGGGTGGCCGAGCGAAAGCGTCCAGAATGAACAAGATTCTAGCCTGTGATTGGCGGTTGTCAAGCGCCGAACGATGAACATTCGGAATAAATCGGCGAAATCGAGTCCGACGGAGGGCATGGGTGAGTGCCGGTTTACGAATCTGAGGAACATTCCGCCTCATCTTTAATATCCGACCAATAAGCTCGTATAATATATCTATATTATTATCAATTAGATAGCGAACGTTTCGTGCATTCTGCGCCCATCTGCTGCTTGCGTCGCCGCCCCGTGGCACGATAGTATTGTTCAAGTCCGACTGAATCAGTCGCATATCTAACTTGGCAGATCACTCGGGCAGCTCGTAACAAATAACACAGGTACCCAACATGCTTAAGCTCACCAAAAAGGCCGACTACGGACTCATCGCCATGAAGCATCTGGCAGAGCACGGTGAGCAGTGCGCCATCAGCGCGAAGGATTTGGCCGAGGCCTACGGTATACCGCAGGAAGCGCTGGCAAAAATCTTGCAGCGGCTGGTGCGCGGCGGGCTATTGGTATCGCAGCAGGGCACCAAAGGTGGATACGTTCTGGCCCGCAATCCGCGCCTGATTTCTGTGCTCGAAGTGATTCGGGTGATTGATGGCCCTCTGCTGCTGACCGCCTGCTCCGAAGGCGATGCCGATTGTGATCACGCAACCCTGTGTACTGTGCGCGAACCGTTGCGTAAGGTGAGCCTAAGCATTCAGCAGGTGCTGAGTAAGTTGACGATTTGGGATCTGCGCGAGCCAAAGTTGAGCGAAGCAGAGAAGCAAGCTCCTAGCTTTAGCCCTGCGCTGGTGAAGTTAGGCGACACAGTGGTGATGCCGCCGCAAGGCGATCTGCCGCGCTCATAGCGGCTAGAAGTTGAATTTAGTTCATGTGTTGTGCATGTCTTGTTTGTGATTTGAGGTTTAGTAAGTGCTTGAGGAGAAAGTAACTATGGCTACCCTTGCAGTGCCGGCGGGCGTGACCCTGCCCATTTACATTGATAACCACGCCACCACGCCAATGGATCCACGCGTGCTGGAGGCAATGACGCCCTACTTCATAAAAGTGTTTGGCAACTCTGCCAGCCGCAACCACTCCTTTGGCTGGGCCGCGGAAGAAGCGGTGGAAACCGCGCGTGAACAGATTGCCAAGCTAATCGGGGCGACTTCAAAGGAAATCATCTTTACCTCTGGTGCTACAGAGAGCAACAATCTCGCCATCAAGGGTGTTGCCGAGATGTATCAGGAAAAAGGCAACCATATCATCACCGCAGTTACTGAGCATAAAGCGGTGCTGGATACTTGTAAGCGCTTGGAGAAGAATGGCTTTCGCGTAACGTATCTGCCAGTGCAGAAGGATGGACGCATTGATCTGGAAGAGCTGAAGCGTGCCATGGATGACAAAACGATTCTAGTCTCCATCATGTTCGCCAATAACGAAATTGGCGTGGTGCAGCCAGTGAAAGAAATTGGTGCTTTGTGCCGTGAGCGCGGTGTCTTCTTCCATACCGATGCTGTGCAGGCCGTGGGCAAGGTTCCAGTCAACGTCAATGAGCAGAACATTGACTTACTTTCGTTGACAGGTCACAAGATTTATGGCCCCAAAGGCGTGGGCGCGCTATACGTACGCCGGCGCAATCCGCGGGTGCAGATTACGGCACAGATTGATGGTGGCGGCCACGAGCGCGGTATGCGTTCTGGAACCCTGAACGTGCCCGGCATTGTTGGTCTCGGCAAGGCTTGTGACATTGCGCGCGAAGAGCTGGCAAGCGAAGCTGCCCACTTGTCCGGAATGCGCGACCGCCTGATGAAGAATTTGATGAGCCGCCTGGATGAGACCTATGTAAACGGCTCACTTGAGCATCGGCTGCCCGGAAATTTGAATATTAGTTTTGCGTACGTGGAGGGCGAGTCCCTGCTGATGGGCATCAATGACATTGCCGTCTCCAGCGGGTCGGCCTGCACCTCGGCAACCTTAGAGCCTTCGTATGTGCTCAAGGCCTTGGGAACTGGTGACGACTTGGCGCATAGCTCGATCCGCTTTGGTATCGGACGCTTTAACACAGAGGCGGAACTTGAGTATGCCGCCGATAAGCTAGTGGGAGTAGTCACTAAGTTGCGCGAACTTTCTCCACTCTACGAGATGGCGAAAGAGGGTATTGACCTGAGTAAAGTAAAGTGGGATGCCAGCGCGGGCTCTCACTAAACACCGCGCAAGGTTGCCAGTTGGAGTACATAGAATTTAGCAACTGAGACAGTTACACAAGGAGAAGCAGCATGGCATATAGCGACAAGGTTCTAGACCATTACTCGAATCCCCGCAACGTGGGTTCGCTCGACAAGAACAGCAACGAAGTGGGCACCGGTTTGGTTGGCGCTCCAGAGTGTGGCGACGTGATGAAGTTGCAGATCCGAGTCAACCCGGTGACCCAGATCATTGAAGAAGCCAAGTTCAAGACTTTCGGTTGTGGCTCGGCGATTGCTTCCTCTTCGCTCGCGACAGAGTGGGTCAAGGGCCGCACGGTGGATGAAGCGCTGGCGATCAAGAACACCGAGATTGTGAAAGAACTGGCTCTACCGCCGGTTAAGATTCACTGTTCGGTGCTGGCAGAAGATGCGATTCGCGCTGCCATCGGCGACTGGAAGAAGAAACAGGGCACAGAAGCCACGGAACCAGCGAAGGTGCAAGCAGCCCAGTAGTTCGCCGCGCCGAGTAACTGCAGAGTGGCAGAGATGGCAACGTGATTCGGTCTCGGAGTCTACTGCCGACCCGCGCGTTAAGAGGGATAAAGATGTCTCAAGCAGGAACAACGGACGCCATATCGCCCGCAGTTAAGGGTGTCGTCGTCACCGACAAAGCCGTAGCGCATATTCGCATAGCTATGGAGAAAGAAGGAATTTCTCCGGCTGAAGGCGGATTGCGGCTTGGCGTGCAAGGTGGCGGCTGCTCCGGATTGAGTTATAACATCCGCTTTGACACCCAAGCGCGCGAACGTGATCGCGTGTTTAGCTATGGCGACGTGCGGGTGTTTGTTGACCCGAAGTCGTTTATTTATCTGGCAGGCATGACCCTGGACTGGCAAGAGACGCTGATGTATCGCGGATTCGTATTTCAGAATCCGAATTCCACCAAATCGTGCGGTTGCGGGACTTCATTCTCCGCGTGAAACCCGAGTGCGGCATTAGGATTTCAGCATTCTTCTCTTTGAATTTATGACGAATACCTTCGAAATTCTACCGCAGCCTTCGGGCCAGTCTTCGCACCAGTGCTGGTCGTGCGGAGATATGCGAGCCGCGTTGTTCTGCGACTCTTGTGGCAGCCTTCAGCCAGCGGCTCCCACTGATTACTTTACGTTTTTCGGTTGGCCCCGCAAGTTGAATCTGGAAATGCCCGCCTTAGAGCGTGAGTACTACCGGCTAAGTCGCCTGCTACACCCTGACCTGTTTGCCAACACGACGACACAGGAGCAGACGTGGAGTCTGCAGAAGACGTCGCACTTAAATGACGCTTACCGGACACTGCGCGATCCCATCCTCCGAACCGAATACTTACTAAGGTTGCAGGGCTTACAAGTTCACGAGAAGCCCGCAGGCGCATCTCTAGCGGCTGCCGCGATGGGTGAGTCAAAGAAGGGCGCCTCGTCGGAGCTACTCGAAGAAGCTTTTGAACTGAACATGCAGCTCGAAGAGTTGCAAATGAATCACAAAATGGGCGAGCACGATGAAGATCTGGAGCGCCAACTGGCGGAACAGGAATCCGCTTTGGTAGCAAAATTGGCTCAGCTTGACGGCGAGTTGCATCAGCAGTGGAACCAGTGGGATGCATTGGCGAATACGGACGGATTGCCGGCAAGCAAGATTCTGGACTCCATGGTGGAATTGCTGAGCCGCCGCAGTTACCTTAGGAACTTAGTTCGCGATGTAAAGGAAGCGCTTGCTGACTAAGCCTCGCCGGGCGGCTGCAAAGACCCGGGCCACGCCAAACATTGTAAGAAGCTTACTAAAATCATGGCAGATAGAATCATAGGAATTGATCTGGGAACCACGAACTCCCTCGTCGCCTTCATGCAAGATGGCGCGCCGGTGATTATTCCCGGCGAAGATGGCCTGAACCTTGTGCCGTCGGTAGTAGCTTTGGACGACAAGGGTAATCCCGTGGTAGGCAACGCGGCGCGTAAGTATTTAGTGGAGACTCCAGAGCGTGCGGTCTATTCCGTGAAGCGACTGATGGGGCGCGACCTGAGGGACGTTCAGGATGAGCTGGAGCTATTTCCCTTCCGGCTCGCAGACGATATCGCGCCAGGCGAAGTGCTGCGGCTCAGCTTGGGCGGCGTCACCTTTACTCCACCCGAGATATCAGCCATGGTGCTGCGCCAATTGAAGCGCAATGCGGAGCGGTACTTCGGAGGAGCAGTCACCAAGGCTGTAATCACGGTTCCCGCATACTTCAACGATGCCCAGCGTCAAGCCACGAAAGACGCGGGCCGCATCGCGGGCCTGGAAGTACTCCGTCTGGTTAATGAGCCGACTGCCGCGTCGCTGGCCTACGGACTTGACCGGAGGAAGAATGGCACCATCGCGGTCTATGACTTTGGCGGTGGTACATTCGATGTCTCGATCCTTAAGCTCCACGACGGCATCTTCGAAGTGCTAGCCACCAACGGCGATACACACTTGGGCGGCGATGATATTGACAACTTACTGATCCGCATCGCATTAAATGATATTCGCGGTGATTTAGGGGTAGATATTAGCCGCAATGGAGAAGCGGTGCAGCGCATCCGTAAAGCGGTGATTGAAGCAAAGATTGCGCTCTCGCTGGCGGACTTAGTGAAGCTGGAAGTCGAACTGCCGGACGGCAAACACTATCTCCGCGAAATTACGCGCCCGCAATTCGAAGCGCTCATCGCACCCGTGATCGATCGCACTCTACCACCCTGCAAGCAGGCCTTGCGCGACGCTGGGTTGCTGCCAAGTGACATTGACGAAGTGGTACTGGTGGGCGGCTCGACGCGAATTCCGCAGGTGCGGCAGATTGTGCGTCACTTATTTCAGCGTGAGCCTCATTGCCAGCTGAATCCGGACGAAGTAGTGGCAGCGGGAGCGGCGATCCAGGCGAACATTCTGGCCGGCGGGTCTGGGGCGACCAAGGAGATGCTTCTGCTCGATATCACGCCGCTGTCGCTGGGGATTGAGGCCTTGGGTGGTGTGGTCGCCAAGATTATTCATCGAAACTCAACGATTCCAGCTTCTGCGACCGAGCACTTTACCACTGGGGTAGATGGACAGACCGCAGTAGCTGTTCATGTAGTGCAGGGAGAGCGCGAGTTGGCTCAGGATTGCCGCTCGCTGGCGCGGTTTGACTTACAGGGCATCCCGCCTATGCCAGCGGGACTGCCTCGCATCGAAGTTAGGTTCCTAATTGACGCCAACGGCATACTTCAAGTGTCGGCGCGCGAGCAGCGCAGCGGGCAAGCGGCACACGTCTCCGTGCAGCCGAGTTATGGACTTACAGATGATCAAGTCGAAAAAATGATTCTCGATTCCTTCGATTATGCTGAGCAAGATATTGAGCAGCGGCAGATCATTGAAGCGCGCAACGAGACCGAAACGATTCTGGCTGCGCTCCACAAGGGACGTAATGGCCCCGCGTGGCAGGCACTTGGGTCAGACGAGCAGCGGGCGATTAATGCGAGTGAGGGACATTTGCGGACACTCCGTGAAGGCGGAGACTATAAAGCGATCCGCGCGGCGATAGACGATTTGAATGAGCGCACCACGCGCCTAGCGGAACTTATGATGGATACTGCAGTCAGCAGTGTATTGCAGGGCAAGACAATGGCAACCGCAGATGTCGGCGACGATATTGCCGCACCGCATCCGTTCGCCGCAGCGGAGATTAAGAGTACGTAACGCCAGGCTGCCTTTTGTGCAGCGTTGAGAAGAATGAAAACGGGAAAGAGAAAGAGCTTATGGGTCAGAACCCCTATATTCAAGAAGCAAGCTTTACGCCGGCCACCAAGAAGTTCAAGGTGACTTATCTTTACGAAGGCAAGGAAAGTGTTGTAGAAGTGGACCCGGCGCAGGTGCCGTTTGGCGATCATGGCCTGCCGGGTAGCATTCTTGATATCGCGATGGGGCACCGGGTGCCGCTGGACCATGCCTGCGGCGGCGTGTGTGCCTGTTCTACTTGTCACGTGATTGTGCGTGAGGGGGGCAGTAGTTGTAACGAGCCAGAAGAAGCCGAACTGGATGAGCTGGATTTAGCTGCTGGACTTACAGCTAAGTCTAGGCTAAGTTGCCAAACGGTGCCCAATGGCACTGCCGATATTGTGGTGGAGATACCGGCTTGGAACCGCAATGCCGCCAAGGAAGAGCACTAGAAGCACCTGCTACGTCGCGCGCGGAGCTTGAGATATGAGTAACTGAGGACTGGTTCTATGCCAAAGGTGTATTGGGAAAATGCCGAGGATATAGGCATTCTGCTCGACGAGAAGTATCCTGACGTGGATCCGCTCACGGTGCGCTTTACTGACTTGCATAAGTGGATCATCGAGCTGCATGACTTTGCGGATGATCCGGCGAAGTCGAATGAAGGCAAGCTGGAAGCCATTCAGATGGCTTGGCACGAAGAGTACAAGGATCGAAACTCCTAAGATCTCTCAGCGAGCGCGCGGGATAAGGCTAATCCGGCACAAAAAGCAGAAATCCCCCATCGCGGGGGCTTTTTGTTTCTTCGGCAATACTAAGCGCAGCGCTTATCCATTTTCCGCGATCTCTACTTCCGCTTCGCGCAGAAAGCGTGCAGCTTCTTCGGGCGGCGTAGGGTTAATGTAGAATCCCGTGCCCCATTCAAATCCTGCCGTAGTCGTCAGCTTGGGCATGAACTCGATGTGCCAGTGGTAGTGGTCGTTCTGCGGTTCCTGCACTGGAGAGGTGTGGATCACCATGTTATAGGGTGCGTTATCCAACACGTGCTCGGCCTTTGCCAGCAGGGTCTTCATGGCAATCGCCAAATTCTGAAACATCTTGGTGGATGAGTTCTCGAACGCCGACTCGTGGTTCTTAGGCAGAATCCACGTCTCAAACGGAAACCGCGGCGCGTAAGGTGCCAGCGTAATAAAGTCTTCATTTTCGGCGACTATGCGCGAGCCATTTTCTACTTCCTGATGCACGATGTCGCAAAAAACGCAACGTTCTTTGTACAGGTAATACTGCTTGGCCCCTTCCAACTCTTCCACCACATACTTGGGCAAAATCGGCAGCGCAATCAACTGGCAGTGTGAGTGGTCGAGCGACGCGCCTGCCGCCTCGCCGTGGTTCTTAAAGATCAGCACATACTTGAAGCGCTTGTCTTTCTTCAGATCCAGAATGCGGTCGCGGAAGGTCCACAACATATCTTCAATTCGCTTTAAGGACATGGTGGTGAGGGTGGCATTGTGATCGGGTGTTTCGATAATTACTTCATGCGCGCCGATGCCATTCATGCGGTCGAACATGCCATCGGCTTGGCGGTTCAGCGTGCCTTCCACGCCCAGGGCGGGGAACTTGTTGGGCACCACGCGCACCGTCCAACCCGGCGTGTCTTTTTGCGGCGCGGGGCTACCCGGCACCTGCGGGCGATAGGCCTGAATCTCTGGCGGCGTACGGCTTTCGTTGCCATAACAGAAGGGGCAAAACCCTCCCTTGGCTTTTACCTGCTCCAGCGAAAAATCGGTGGGCCGCTTGGCGCGGTCGGTGGAGATGATCACCCAGCGTCCAACGATGGGATCTTTGCGTAATTCAGGCACTGTTTGCTTCTCCTGCATGGAGTCGCTGGCTGCGGCGGGCAGAGGTAAAGCCGCGCT
Source organism: Acidobacteriaceae bacterium (assembly GCA_025356095.1). Taxonomy (GTDB): domain Bacteria; phylum Acidobacteriota; class Terriglobia; order Terriglobales; family Acidobacteriaceae; genus JANXUR01. The sequence goes on from JANXUR010000023.1 coordinate 17,723, forward strand.
GGGCAGGAACGGCCCGCCCAGGTTTTCTCAAGGTCGCTTAGGCTGGCTTAGCCCTCAGCGTGAGGAAAACGCATGGCGAAACAGTTCAAATCGAGGTGATTCAGCGTTCACTTCATGATACACACTCAACACGTCGAAACGCCAAGGGGTTTGCGTTGGAAAGCGCCGCAAGTATTCCTGTGCCATGGCGCGCAGTTCGCGGCGTTTTTCCCGGTCCACAGCGGCCTCGGCGGGCTTCACATCATGTGTGGTGCGGGTCTTCACTTCCACAAAGCACAACATGCCTTCGTCCCAGCCGATCAGGTCTATTTCACCCCTGCGGCGGGGCGAGCGGTAGTTGCGCCCGATGATGACGTAGCCGAGGCGGCGCAGGTAGAAGTAAGCGTCCTCTTCGCCTTGGCGGCCGGTACGGTGGCTGGCGACTACCTCTGGCGCGGGCAGCCAGCGGTCGAGCGTTTTGAGTGTTACTTGCAGCATCATGCCAGACATGGATAGGCAGAGCTCCTGAAGAGATTTGGATGAACTTCAGGGTATGCCCAAATCGCAATGCGGCAACAAAAAAATCACCGCTGAGGTGGGTGGCCTTCCCGAATCGGGAGGGGAGACGACCGTGCGGCCCAGCGCGGTGCTGATATTCGACTCGATTCGATTAGATTCGACTCGGTAAGTGCGGCCACAAGAGTGAAAGGCTGCGAGCACAAGCGTGTTCGGCCTTTAGATTATGCTCGCCCACCTCAGGGGATCTAGGGAGTAATCTTCCACACCACGCCGCAGCCACCGTCGGGGATGCACTGAGTCAAGTCACCGCCGTGCGTCGACGTGCCATACAGGTTCCCCGCCGCGTCTTGGGTCAAGCCGTTCACAAGTGTGCCCAGAGGTGTTCCGCTTGTGAAGTCTTGCAGGTCATTCACGGTCCAACTCTTGCTGGTCGCGGAAGAGTACGCCTGAAAGACCTCGTTCAATATCGAGTTCGGGTTAGCAGCTAAGATTCCGTAATACTTCTTCTTCGCAACCAGAAGCGAGAAAGCCGGTAAATAGGACTCCGTGCTCGGATTAAATGACCGTAAGGTCTGCGTGATCCACAAACCGTTAGAGTCTTTGTAAACCTTATAAATCGTGCCGCCCTGGTAGGCGCCCCCTGCTGCGGACATCCCATAGAATGCGCCGGTCGAATCAAGCAGTGCGCCGCCAGTGGGCAGGTATGGGCCAGAACTGCCGTAAGTTCCGATCGCCGTTACCAGCGCCTTGTTCCAGACGCCGGACTGGTCTTGAGTGAAGCTGTAGATGGCCCCGGCGAGCAAACCATCCACTTCATACACAACACCCCCTGCGCCAAAAAGTGGCAGCGAACCAGGAGCAGGACTTGCCCAGCCGACGAGTTCAAACTGATAATCACCGTTTTGATCCGGCGTGAGGCGAAATAGGCTGTCACTCGTGAAGCCCCAAACCGCACCGTCGTGGTAAACCATGCCAGATTCGGGCTGGGAACCATTGGTCCCATCAAAGGATGCAAGCAGTACGAATGCCCACGGGTCGGAGAGCACCGCCGGGCGGATCAGCTCCCAAACCGTGCCGCCGCCGACACCGCCCCGCTCACAAACGCCGAACAGATTGCCGCTTCCGTCCACCGCGACTACTCCAGCGGGCACGAAGCCATCAGTCCCGCCGTTAAAATCATGGAGATCAACAAATGCGTACGTACCATCTCTCTTAGGGTAGAGGCGGTAAACATTGCCAAATCCGTTCGTGCCCCCTGCTGTTGTTCCGTAGAAATTGCCCTGATAGAGCGTCGGTGGCCCGAGTGGACCTTGCCCTTCTGAAGTCCTGAAGTTGTGGATTACGGCGGACGTCGCAGACACTCCAGCTGCGGCCGCAAGCAACACGAACCCTGCGAGAAGCATAACGGTCTTCATGGGGCACCTCAGGAACCGCTGCTTGGGGCGCACACTTGGCTCCAACAAATAGGTTACTACTTTTCGGGAAAGCCTATGGCACGATCTTCCAGATCGCCCCATAGCCGTAAGCGCCACCTTGTGCGGAGGCACCGTAGATGTTTCCGGTCGAGTCGAAGGTAAAGCCAACGTAGTTCGTGCCGGCAGTGGAATTTGAGCCAGCATCCAGCAGGTCGTTTACCGTCCACTGCTTGCTGGTTGCGGAGGCGTATGCTTGGAACACCTCGCTTTGATTGAGGCTAAGGATTCCGTAGTACCTAGCCTTGGAGTAAAAAAGTGTATAGTTCGGGGCGTACTCGTTTGCCGGATTGAAAGACCTCAGGATTGAGGTCAACCACTGACCTGAGCTGGTCTGCGACATCTTGTAAATTGTTCCTGCGAAGTAGGCACCGCCGCCCGCACTCACGCCGTAAAACGCCCCGGTCGAGTCCATCAAGAGACCCCCAGTCAAACCGACCGGTCCATTTGTCGCCCCCACGCCCGGCTGGGTAATCTGGGTCGCCGTCCAAGTGCCGTCGGAAGATAGACTGTACCTGTCAATGTACAAGCCGCCGTCAATAACGGCAGCATAGACATTTCCAGCGGAGTCGAAGCTTGGCAGCGGCGAAACTGAGCCAGGCGGATTGTAGGCCACTACCTGAAACTGATACGAGCCGTTCACTGGAAGCAACCGGAATAAGCACGCATCGGTGAACCCGTAAAACGAGCCGTTGTTGAAGACAAGGCCGCCAGTCGGCAGGCCGAGCTCCGCTCCCGTTCCGAAATTCCACAGCACCTGCAGAGCCCAAGGATCCGCAAGGTTCGCAGGCCGTACCAACTCCCAAGCAGTGCCGAGATTGTGGGCACCACCCACTTCCGTCACGCCATACAGATTTCCATTCGTGTCCACAGCGATGTTGCCGATTGGAGCAGAACCATCCGAACCTGTGAAGTCGTGCAAATCCACCGCAGTGAACCCACCACTCTTGTTCGGGTACAGCCTGTAAATATTTCCCAATGAGGCCTTGCCCCCGTCGGTTGTTCCATATATGCTGCCTCGATATACGATGGGGGTGCCCAGTGGCAGGGCACCGTCCGAGCCGTTGGTAAACGAATAAACCACAGTAACGCTGGCCGCACTCGCGGGTGTTTGCCACAAGGCCAGCACCAGCAACGCTGTAAGGATTTTCATCGCACGCCTCTGAAATCAGTACACCACGGATATTGGTATGAACGCAACCAATATCCGTGGGTAGCCCTTGACGGGGTGCACCTTCGCTGATATCGTCAGCCGCTTACCGTGAATTCAGGAGAGTCGGCATGAAAATATCCGCCAGAGTTCGGCTTCTCATACGCGCCGCGATCATTTCCGCAATCTGTTTGCGGCCGGAGCTTGCGGGTGCCCAGCGGACAGTGAACTGTTCTGCGGTCAATCTCCAGTCGTCTCTCACGAACACCGCGACCGACATAATGACGCGGATTGTGGCGTGCGTGAACCTCGTCGGTGCACTTGGCGGTGGAGTCGCGGACGCCAGGGATATGAACGCGAACACGACTACGACGATTATCTCCCCGCCAGCCGCGAACGCCACGTTCACGCTCGGCGCGAAGAATGTAACGCTACTGCTTGGCGACTACCCGATCATCTTTTCGGGCAACAACTACAGCACAACGCCGCCCATCATAATACCGGTGTCGGCAACCGGGTTTTCCATGATCGGGCTGGGCGGTGGGGGTAGGAGCGGTTTGGCGAACACCGTGTTCGATTTTTCCGGTATCATCCTGCAGTCCAGTCCCGCTCCCCCCTCCTCGATGATAGTCTCCAACTGCCCAAGTGCCTGCACCTTTGCGGGGTTTCGCATCAAGGGCAATATCGCCCAGGCGCCTGGGAGCATGACACCGGTGACGGGCACGAACGGGTTTGCCACGGGCGGAGCGGTGACGACCCTGACACTTGACGGCGTGGACGTAACGAACTCCTCCAACCACGGGATCGTTCTGGGCGGCGGCGGGGCTGGTATCACCTGCACGGACTGCACCGTACGCAATAGCTATGTGTCCACGATCTGGCAGACTGGCATCGTGGGCGTTAACGTCACAAATTTTAAGGCCATCAACAACGTGGTGCTCGACACTGCACTCTCGATTGTGACCTTTCCAGGGGTGGCTAGCGCCGGGGGCTTTGGAATCCACACCCTGCCACAGACCGGGTCTGCAACGCCATCTTCGTACGTCGTCATCAAGGACAACTACGTCGGCACCAGCTCCACGGGGAGCTCGGTTTGCACCGGCACAGTCGGCTGCAACCAAGGAATCCAAACCGATGGCTCTGCACATTGCACCATCGCGGATAATTACGTGGTCAACACGCAGAAAGAAGCGATCGCAACCTCATGCACGGACGTGTTGATTCAGGGCAACCACATCAATAACCAAGTTTGGCCCATCGGTAATGGCACTGGTTGTGTCAGCATCTTCGGTGCCCCCGGTACCAGTCCGACAGCCCCTCTATTTAACGGGCAATTCGTGGTGCGCGACAACGTCTGCAATGTGAATATCGCGGCTGGCCCCGGCGGCTATGCTGTGCAAATTCATAACGGCAATACTGTGAACGGTGGCAATGGCTTCACAGATATGTCGAACGGCGTAGTCAGTGGCAACATCGGCTCAGGCAA
>JANXUR010000032.1 GCA_025356095.1 Acidobacteriaceae bacterium
GTGGCCCTCGGTGCCGACCTCACGTTCTACAAAAAACCTGCCGCCCTCGACGCCACCTACGGCCAGAACCCGGTCACCGTGCAACTCTTTCTGCGCTTCCGCCCCGGGCTGGGCGAGCATCACCACTGACGCGCCGAAAGGGAGGCTCCATTGCAGGCACGATACAGAACACCCGTTGTATAATATGAACGGATAGAAGGCAGGAGACGAGATGAGCGAACAAGATCTGGAAAAATCACTTGCCGCCATACAGAATCTCGCAAATGATTTGACGTCTTCTACGGAAAAGGCTCTGGCTTTTCTGGTCAAGGAAGGCGTCGTCACCGATTCCGGCGAACTCACCGAACCATATCGGCAGGATGCATAGCCTTGCGACGTCCTTTCTTCTCGGATACCACGGCTGCGACCTCTTAACTGCAGAAAAACTTCTTCGGAACGAGCCTTTCCAACCCAGCGAGAACGATTATGACTGGCTGGGCTCGGGAATATATTTTTGGGAATCAAACCCTGACCGAGCTTTGGAGTGGGCCGTGGAGCGCGCCGCGCGCTTGAAAAAGGGTACGCTCGTTGAACCCACCGTGATCGGCGCCGTCATTGATGCGGGCTTCTGCCTAGATCTCATTAGTTCCAACGGCATCCGCGCCGTTGACGTGGCACACTCCAAGTTTAACGACGTTATACAGGTCGCTGGCTCAAAGATGCCGGAGAACGTCGGCGGCGGTGACCTTCATCTACGCAAACTCGACTGTGCGGTGATCAATTTCCTCCACAAGGCTAGGGAGAAGGCCAATTTGCCCGCTTTCGATACCGTTCGCGGCGTATTCACCGAGGGCGACCACGTTTATACCAACTCGGGGTTCCGCCGCAAGACTCACATCCAGATATGTGTACGCAATCAGTCAAACATTCATGGGGTCTTTCGGGTACACGACCGCTATTTTTCGAAGCCCTCCTAAAATCCGCTGGTCGGTATCCCTGTTCAACAGCATAATAGGTCCAGCGTGGGCAGTGCCCCGCTACAGCACCACCCCGCCCGTCCAGGTGCTTAACCGTTCCACCCGATGCTCCACACACCAGCGCAGCATCTCTTCCGCAATGGTCTCGGTGGCGCAGGGATCCCAGTAGTTCGCCGTGCCAATCTCAATCGCAGTCGCGCCTGCCAGCATAAACTCGGCCACATCTGCCGCGCGGCTTATACCGCCCATACCAATCACTGGAATCTTCACCGCGCGGAAGGCCTCATACACCATGCGCACGGCAATCGGCTTGATCGCCGGCCCCGAAAGCCCCGCCGTCACATTCGCAATGCGCGGACGCCGCGTCTCCACGTCAATCGCCATGGCTACAAACGTGTTCACCAAAGAGAGCGCATCCGCGCCCGCCTGCTCGGCCACCTTCGCCATCTGCGGAATGCTGGTGACATTCGGCGACAGCTTGACGATCACCGGCCGCGTCGCCACCCTCTTCACCGCTGCCACCACTTCGTCCAGCAACCGCGGGTCGGTGCCAAATACAATCCCGCCATCCGCCGTATTCGGACACGAGACGTTAATCTCGTACCCCGCGATGCCCTCGCCGTCATTCAGCACCCGCACCACTTCCACATAGTCGGCGGCGGTATAGCCAAACACATTGGCGAAGACGGCAAATTCTTGCTTCGCCGCCGTAGCGCGCATGGCATTCAGCATTGGCAGCTTTTCTTCCACAAACGCCCGCACGCCAATATTTTGCAGGCCAATTGCATTGAGCATCCCTGCTGGCGTCTCCCACAAACGCGGCGGCGGGTTGCCAATCATCGGCTCGCGCGACAAACCTTTTACCACCAACCCGCCCAGCTTGTGCAGGTGGACCACGTCCTCAAATTCAACGCCATAACCAAACGTGCCGCTGGCCGCAATAATCGGATTCTTCAGCGTGATACCGCAGAAACTCACACTCAGGTCGGGGGGCTGCGCCATGTCGCGGTCAGGCTGCTTGCGGAAGTTCATCGGCAGTTAGTTTACCTTAGCCGCAACGGCGGATCGCGAAAGACTTGCGAAAGACTTGCGGAAGCCCCGCCTCCATCAGCCGACCATAAGTCCGACCATAAGCCGACCGCCCGGTCGCTTGCCCCGGATGGTTCCGGAAAATCCCTGTGCAAACCCCGTGCGCCGCGCATAGTTGCGCTTGCGGGCATAATATCGCTTGTCAACGAAAAGCCTTTATCCATGCGGCTTTTATGCAACCTAGCCAGATAACCCGCCAGCCGGAATCCCGCATCACACTTTGCACCAACACTCCCGGCAAAGCAGTTGACCGGGATGAGGGCGGGCAGGATTCGCCCAAGGAGGAAGGGCCATGCAAGGAACGAAATCTAACGCTGCGACACGTTGGCTGGCAGTCGCGCTATTTGCCCTCGCGCTGAGTTCCACCGCAGCCTTTGCGCAGTACGGCAACCCCGGAGGCAACCGCGACCGGGATGATGGCGGCTGGCGAAGTAATGACCACGACGGCTGGAATGGTGGCTTCCGCTATGACGAGCGCGGTGGCTATGGCGAACGTGCCGAGACAGCACGCCGCTTCGGCTTTGAAGATGGCACCGAGGTTGCCTCCGAAGACATCCGCCGCCACAAGCGCTTCAACTCCGACCCGCGAGGGCGTTACCATGACTGCGATCGCGGATACCATCACGAGTTCGGCGACCGGGGCTGGTACAAGGAGCAGTACGCTCGGGCCTATCGCAATGGCTACAATCAGGAGTATCGTCGCGCCGAGCATGAGTACGGCTGGCGCCGGTAGCCAAAGGTTCCGCGCAAAACCAAAGTGGCCCGCCATCGCGGCGGGCCTCTTTGTATAAGCGGTCACCTTACCGGCGACTTACTTCCCACTGGCCACCTGAATGCGCGTCTCCGCAACCTGCACGTTTCCCAGCAATGCGTCGTAGTCAGTGCTTTCCGTCGGATGCGCCAACGCTGCTTCCGCCGCCGCCTTGTCTTTCTGCGCCGCCACCACGTCAATCTCCGCAGGAGCTTCGGCAGTCTCCGCAAGTACCGTCACCTTGTCGGGCAGCACTTCAGCGAATCCCCATGCCACGGCCAGGCGCATGGTTACGCCCCCGGTCACGTAGCTCAGCTCGCCAGCCGCCAGTTCGGTAATCAGCGGAGCGTGCCCCGGCAAAATGCCCAAGTAGCCATTCTTGCCCGGAAGCTGCGCTTCTTCCGCCGCCAGCTTTGCCACCAGCCGGTCGGGCGTAACGATCTCAAGTTGGAATGTCTCTGCCATAAGTCCCTATGCTTTGGGTGCCCCGCCCTTACCCGCGTACTCTGCGGTTGGGTGAGTTACTTCTTCATCTTCTCTGCGGCTTCCAGCACTTCGTCAATTCCGCCCTTCATGTAGAAGGCCTGTTCCGGAACATCGTCGTGCTTGCCAGCCAGAATCTCCTTAAAGCCCTTCACCGTGTCGGCAATCTTCACGTAGCGGCCCGGCGAACCAGTAAATTGCTCGGCTACAAAGAACGGCTGCGAAAGGAAGCGTTGCACCTTGCGTGCGCGCGCCACCGTCAGCTTGTCGTCTTCGCTGAGTTCATCAATACCCAGAATCGCGATGATGTCCTGCAAATCCTTATAGCGTTGCAAAATTCGCTTCACACCCTGCGTGGTGTCGTAATGTTCCTGACCGACGATGCGCGGGTCAAGAATACGTGAGCTCGAACCCAGCGGATCTACTGCGGGGTAAATGCCGATTTCCGTCAATGCCCGTGACAGCACCGTGGTCGCGTCAAGGTGGGCAAAGGTCGTCGCGGGTGCCGGATCCGTCAAATCGTCCGCAGGCACATATACCGCCTGCACTGAAGTGACTGATCCCTTCTTGGTAGACGTGATGCGCTCCTGCAACTCGCCCATTTCCGTCGCCAAATTCGGCTGATACCCCACCGCGCTCGGCATACGGCCCAGCAGGGCCGACACTTCCGAACCTGCCTGCGTAAAGCGGAAGATGTTGTCAACAAACAGCAGCGTATCCGCCCCTTCCACGTCGCGGAAGTGCTCCGCCACCGTCAACGCGGTCAGCGCTACGCGCAGACGCGCCCCAGGAGGCTCGGTCATCTGGCCGTAAATCAGTGCCGCTTTGGAATTTTTGTAATCGCCCGGCTTGATGACGCCCGACTCCGACATTTCCAACCACAAGTCGTTGCCTTCACGGGTACGTTCGCCCACACCGGCAAACACGGAATATCCGCCGTGCTGCTTGGCGACGTTATTGATCAACTCCATGATGATGACGGTCTTGCCCACGCCCGCGCCACCGAATAAGCCGATCTTGCCGCCCTTCAAAAACGGCTGCACCAGATCAATCACCTTCACGCCGGTTTCAAACATCTCGGCGCTGGTGGCTTGCTCGTCAAATGCCGGAGCCAACCGGTGAATCGGGTCGCGATGCGATGCGCCCACCGGCCCCAAATCATCCACCGGCTCGCCAATCACGTTTAGCACACGGCCCAGCGTCTCGCGGCCCACGGGAACCGAAATCGGCCCACCCAAGTCAATGGCTTGCATGCCGCGCACCATGCCTTCGGTCGCCTGCATGGCCACGGTGCGCACCCGGCCTTCGCCCAAGTGCTGCTGCACTTCCAGAATCACATCAATTTTTTCGGTGACGTTGAAACCGTCGCTCACCACCCGCAACGCCTGATAAATCGCGGGCAACGCCGTCTCGCTAAACTGCACGTCCACCGCAGGCCCTGCGATCTGAATCACTCTGCCTATGTTGTCAGCCATGTTTTCCGCTCTCTCTATGAATCTTGCTCTTGCACTATTCTTGCTGTAAGCCGTCCGCTGCTCGTCTCGGTTGTTCGTCTCAGACTGTTCGTCTCAGCTGCACTATCCCGCCGCTGCCGCGCCGCTCACAATCTCGATAATTTCCTTGGTGATCTTCGCCTGCCGCGCCCGGTTCATTATCAGCGTGAGGCGGTCAATCATCTCGCTGGCGTTGCTGGTCGCGGATTCCATTGCCGTCATCCGGGCTGCGTGTTCCGCCGCCACTGACTCCAGCAGCGCCCGGTACGTCATCACGCCGATGTACTTGGGCAGCAGAGATTTGAAGATCTCCGCCGGCGCCTGCTCGTAAATGTAGTCCACCGGAGCGGCCGCAAACTGCGCCGCCGCAGTGTCAATCGCACTGGTGTCGGCTTCTTTAAGGCTCACGCCCGCCGACATCGCCGCCTTCGCTTCCTCGGTCCGATCTTCCAGCGGGAGCTTCTCGACCAGCGCGAACTCCTGCACCCCAACTTGCCCTATCGGCAGCAACCGATCCACTACCAGCCTTTGCGCCACCACCGACTTGAACTCGTTGTATATCAAATACACCGCGTCAATATCGCCATCGTTGAAGCGCTTTGCTGCTCTCTCGGCTATGTCACCGGCAACCGAATACTCCAGCTTACCCAACACACCTACCTGCTCGCCCACTACCGACACAGGCAAACGAGTCGCACTCTCATTCTTGGTGCTAAACGGCAAGCCCACAGGAAACCGCCGCCGCAAAAAGTCGCGCCCTTTGCGGCCTACCGCTTCAATCTCAACATTGCGGCCTTCTGACATCCCCAAAAAACGCATCGCTGCCTTGGCAACGTTGGTGTTAAATGCGCCCGCCAGACCTTTGTCGCCTGTCACCACGATGAAAAGAATATTCTTCTCTTCCCGGCGCTCCAGCAGCGGATTCACCGCTTCCCCGGTCACCTCGTCGTACACTTCCGCCCGCGCCACCAACGACTTCAGCACATTCGTCAGCATCTGCGAGTAAGGACGCGCCGCCAGCGCGCGCTCCTGCGCCCGCCGCAGCTTGGCTGCGGATACCATCTTCATCGCCTTCGTGATTTGCCGCGTGTTAATTACGCTGCGAATCCGGCGTTTTACGTCCAGTACGTTCGGCATAGTCTCGCTATCGTCTCGTTCTGCTTTTACTTCGCCTGCTTATTTCGACGCGTGGTCGGCAACAAACTTGGCCTTGAACTCACCCAGCAGCTTCCGGATGGCAGCCTTCAAGTCGTCATCCAGAATCTTCTTCTCCATAATCGCGCTCAGTACGCCCGCGCCCATGGTGTCCGAATACTGCCCCAATTCCGCTTCAAATGCCTTCACTTGGTCAATCGGCAGATCATCCAGATAGCCGTTGGTGCCCGCAAAGATCAGAACAATTTGCTTGCTGAATGGTAGCGGCGAGAACTGACCTTGCTTCAGCAGTTCCACCAGCCGCTGGCCGCGATTCAACTGTGCCTGCGTCGTCTTATCCAGATCAGAGCCAAACTGAGCAAATGCCGCCAGTTCGCGGTACTGCGCCAGTTCCAGCTTCAGCGAACCCGCCACCTGCCGCATCGCCTTAATCTGCGCACTGCCACCCACGCGGCTTACCGAAAGGCCCACGTTCACTGCGGGCCGAACACCCGCGTTGAACAGATCGGACTCCATGAAGATCTGGCCGTCGGTAATCGAAATCACGTTGGTCGGAATGTACGCTGAAATGTCGCCTGCCTGCGTTTCAATCACTGGCAATGAGGTCAACGAACCGCCACCATTCGCATCGCTCAGCTTGGAACCCCGCTCCAGCAAGCGCGAGTGAAGATAAAACACGTCGCCCGGATACGCTTCGCGGCCCGGCGGACGCCGCAGCAGAAGCGAGATTTCGCGGTACGACGCGGCGTGCTTCGAAAGATCGTCATACATGCAAAGCGCGTGCCTGCCGCTGTCGCGGAAGTACTCACCCATCGCGGTCGCCGTGTAAGGTGCCAAATACAACATTGGCGCGGGCTCAGAAGCCGTCGCCGCCACCACGATGGTGTAGTCCATCGCGCCGTTGTCTTCCAGAATCTTTACCACCTGCGCCACCGACGAGCGCTTCTGCCCAATCGCGTTGTAGATGCAGATCAGGTTGTTGCCCTTGTTGTTGATGATCGTATCCAGCAACACAGCGGTCTTGCCGGTCTGGCGGTCGCCGATGATCAGTTCCCGCTGGCCGCGGCCAATCGGAATCATCGCATCAATCGCCTTCAGTCCGGTTGCCATCGGCTCCCGCACCGGCTGCCGTGCAATCACACCCGGCGCAATCCGCTCAATCGGAGAAAACTGCGTGGTCGCGATCGGCCCCTTGCCATCAATCGGCTGGCCCAGCGCATTCACCACACGCCCAATCATGGCTTCGCCCACCGGCACACTCATGATGCGGCCGGTACGCCGCACCGGATCGCCCGCCTTAATCTCTTGATACTCGCCCAGCAGCACCACGCCCACCTGGTCTTCTTCCAGGTTCATGGCGATGCCAGCGACACCGTGATCAAACTCCAGCAACTCGCCAGCCATCACCTTGTCGAGCCCGTGCACGCGGGCAATACCGTCACCCAGCGAAATAATCGTGCCGGTTTCGTCCACGGAGATCCGCGACTCGTAGTTTTCAATCTGCTCCCGCAGGAGCTGTGTAATCTCGTCTGCTTTAATTTGCGCCATAATGTCGTCGTTTCTCGCTCAGTGTTTCTGTTGCTGCATCTCGTTTGCTGCCGAAACAGCGCCGTCAAAATCCCTACGCCGCGCCCAAACTGGCACGAATTTTTTCCAGCCGACCCTTCACCGATCCGTCATACACGGTGCTGCCCAGCTTCACCACTGCACCACCTAGTAGGCTGGCATCCAGCGAATACCGCGCCCGCACCTGCTTGCCACTCAGTTGCGCCACTTGCTGCTCCAGCGACCGCTTTTCGTCGTCGCTCAGCGCACGTGCGCTTACAATTTCCGCGTCTGCCATGCCCAACCGGCTCGCGACTTCCGCTTCCACACTGGCAACAATGTGTCCCAGATCCATGGTGCGGCCGTGATCAATCAGCACCGCCAGAAAATTTTGTACATACTGCGAGGTGCCGCCCTTACTGGCCAGCGCTCCCAGTAGCTTCTGCTTTTCAACTGCGCTGATCGCCGGACTTGTCCAAACCTTCTGCAGTTCGGGGCTGCTAGCCACACTCGCGGCAACCGACTGCAACTCCGCCAACGCCCGAGTCAAATCCACCTGCTTTTCCAGCAAGACATCGGTAAAAGCGCGGGCATAACGGCTGAACGCTGCTGACATATTATTGCCCGCCCTTTCCGCCAGAGCCACCCGTCAAAGACTGCGCCGTCTGTGCCACATTTGCTGCAAAACTGCTCACCAGCGACTGATCGGTGGCGCCATCCACGTTGATCCGCTGCTTCGCCAAGGTCACCGCCAAGTCGGCTGCGTGGGCGGTCAACTCCCGCCGCGCCGCTTGGCCAAAGGCCACAATCTCCTGCTCTGCTGACGACACAATCTTCTTCAAATCTTCTTCCGCCGCCGCCTGCAACCGCTGCTCTTCGTGGGCGACCCCCTGCTCAGCTTGCGCGCCCATTTGCTCCACTTCTTTACCTAAATTCGAGAGCCGCGACTCTATATCCGCCAACCGCTGGTTGGCCTCGGCGCTCGCCTTGCGGGCGTCTTCCATCGCCTGCTGAATCGTCGCCGTGCGATTGAGGAACATCGCGGGCAGCGCCTTGCGGAGCGCAAAGAACAGAATCGCCGCCAGAATCAGGAAGTTGATTAAAATCGCGGTCAGCGACATCTTCTCCGCGTCCAACCCGACCAGCTTACCCACCCACGCCACCACCGGAGACTGTAAAAACCTCTTGCTCGCGTCCTCGGCTTCCGCTTTCTTGGCTTCGGGCTTGGCTTCTGCGGCTTCGGGCTTACCGCCCGCCGCATCCGCCTTCTGCTCCGTCGCAGCCGCCTGTGCCGCTTCGCCCGACTGCGCGCGCAACGGCATCGCCAGACCCGCCATCAGCAGTAGTGCGAGTGCGCCCGCCAGACAATTGCTCTTCCTCTTGTTCATGCTAGGTTTCATCACTGTTAGCGTCCCGGCGCCGCTGGCTTCAACACAGCCTGAATAATCTGACCCGCCAGACGCTCGACTTCTGCTTCGATTCCTTGTTTAGCCGCATTCTTCTCGGCATCCAGCGCCGCCTTGGCGCTACCCATTTGCGCTTGCGCCTTTTCGCGAGCCGCCGCTACCGCCGCCGTCCGCGCCTGCATCGCTTGCTGGCGCCGAGCTTCGTGCGTCTTGAACATTGCGCTCCGCGCATCCCGCAGCTTTTGCTCGTACTCGGCCGTCTTGGCTTCTGCCGCAGCGATATCCGCGCGCGCTTTTTCCACCGCACCCTGCGTCAGCCCGTGGCGCTTGGCCAAAACCTTACCCAGCGGCCCATCTACCAAAATTTTGTATGCGATATAAAGAATCAGAAACAGCACCACTGTGGGCACTGCGTTGAGCAGAAGTTCGCCTACTTGTCTAAAGGTCTCTTGCATCTTGGTTTCTTAGCGGAATAAGCCCGGAATATGAAGGTTAGTGGGACATTTAAGGCTAACATTCGGTGCCCCATAGGTCAACCGCAACCGCCCCAAAAAGAGTGCACCCGCAGGCCACGAACCGGCGTAAGCCGAAGCCGCCCCAATCGGCTCCTCGTCCGCTTGCCCTGGGGCAGGCACACCGTCGTCAACCGCCGCCCACCTCCGCCCAACCGGGGAAACGCCCCAAATTCTCCGATCCCGCGCCGCCCGCCACCGCCATCCGTCACACGGGACGGGATGGATGGAGGAGTTCCTCCCAACGAAGAGTGGCGGACCCGTAGGCCCGCCACACTATCTACATCTACTCAACCAAAATCTCAACCAAAGTCAGTGTTTTGCCAGAGGCGTTGCCTGATAAAACAGCTTCAGCGTTGGATACTGCCCGCCCGTCAGCGCCACTACATCCATCAGCCCATCAAAATTAAAGTCGCCAAACGCAATCGGACTCACCGCCGTCTCAGCCCCCGTCAACTGCCGAAAGCTGGAGATTCTGCCATCGCCCGCACCCAAGCCAAAATTGTTCGGCTCGAATCCACTGCTGTCGTCAATCATCACGTCCAGCTTGCCGTCGCCGTTAAAGTCGTAGGCCAGCACCGTGTTCGGAAAGAGACTGAAGTTCGTCAACTTTGGCGAGAGGACGGTAAACCCGCCCTTTCCATCCCCTAGCAATGTCTGGTAACACGCCTGGCCGCTCAACTGGTCCACCACCGCGATGTCCAGATTCCCGTCGCCATTCATGTCCGCCAGCGTAATAGCCGCTGCCGGCCCCGTGATTGCCGCATTCTGGACCGTGCCGAACGTACCGTCTCCGTTGCCGAAGGCATAGCTGACACTTCCATTGGCAAAATTCGGCGCTGCAAAGTCCAAGATGCCGTCGCCGTTGAAGTCGCCAATCTGCGCGCCGTAAAGGCCCGCCGTACCAGCCACCGCAGTTGACGGCCCAAAAGTGCCGTCTCCCTTGCCGAGGAACACCCGGCAACCAATGGGATTCGGGTACGAAACCGGGCACGCCAGAATATCCAGCGCGCCATCACGGTTCAGGTCACCCAATGCCACCGAACCCACTTTGATGTCGGTGGGATAGTCCACATGCGGCAAGAAATTCGTTGAACCGAGGCCAAGCAGGATCGAAATCGTACCATTGCCCGGTTCTCCGCCTGCCGAGACAATATCGGTGAAACCGTCCCCGTTCAAATCGCCGATCGCAACCGCCATTGGGTTCGCGGCCGTGGCCTCATCTAGCCTAACGCCAAGACCGCCTCTGGAGGTGTTACCGATCAAGACCGAGACTGTGTTATCGGTGCTGTTCGCGGTCACCACATCCGCCGCCCTTCCGTGAACGAGATCACCCGCCACGAGCCCAACCGCACCGTTGCTGACAGGGTACTTCTGCTCCTTCATCAGAGTTATGGTTCCTGAGCTTTTCTGAATGCTAAAGTAGCGCGTGTTCGACGTGCCACCCGCCGGGGCCGGATTCTTGACCGTAATCCGTGCGGTGCTCCCCGTCGCGATGTCCGAAGCTAAGATAGCCACCGTCAAGTGGTTACCATCAATCCGTGTCGTGGTGCGCCCATGTGAATTCCAGAAGACCTTTGCTCCCTGCGTGAATCCGCTTCCCGTCACCGTCAGCGTAAAAGCAGCGCTCCCCGGTGCCGCGCTCGTCGGACTAAACCCCTGATTCAGAAACGGCACGCCGCCTCCCGCCATCGCTGGCACACACGCGACTGCCATGAGCACTGCCGCCACTACAAATGACTTTGCTGACATACTTCCCTCTAGGAACTTGGATTGATCTTGCGGTTCTGCTCGGCAGCCCAGATGCATCGGGGCAGGCGGTAGGAACGTCTGTATAGTACGGCGCGGCAACGCGCCCGGTCAACCAAATGTTCGATGAATATGGCCGACCCAACGTTGGGTGCCCGTTCTCGCGAGGCGCTTTTCCGGCAATTGTGGGATGAACACTCTTACTGCTGCAGCGGCAGCTTCACTGTCTTACCCGTCTTCGCCGATTCGCGCGCCGCTTCTAATATCTCCGCTACCACTACATTCGTCTGCAGTGCCGAGGGACTAAATCCCTCCTCAATTTCGCCATGCAACACCGCAGCCAAATAATGCAACGGGTCATCGTACGGCGCTGCCAGTGCGCGTCCGGTCATCACCGCGCCCTCTGTCTCAGCACCCTTGCGCACCTCAACCCGCGACGAATCCATCGCCTTGGCATAACCGATGCGTCCATAGACATCCATCTGCTTGAAGCTATAGGGCCAGTTCCACGACGCTTGCGCCACCGCGACGGTATGCGGATAGGTCATTACGATCTGCGCTTCATCATCCACATTTGGATACAACTCCGGCTGCAACTGCTGCGTCACCGCCGTGACCGACGTTGGCGCCGCGCCTTCCATCAGCCACGTCATTAAATTCGCGCCATAACAGCCAAAGTCAAATAGCGCACCCGCACCATTCTGCTTAGGGTCGCCCAGAAACGCCATGAACTCCGGACTTACTTTGATCTTGATTGGCCCTTCATGCCCGTCGCGAATCACCGTCTTTACCAGTGGCCCCAACACGCCACTCTTCAACAGCAGAAAAGCTTCTGTGTTGCTGGCATACCAGGTGGTCTCCAGATTCACCAGCACATGAATCTTGCCGCGCTTTGCCGCAGCCTGAAT
Organism: Acidobacteriaceae bacterium; assembly: GCA_025356095.1. GTDB lineage: Bacteria > Acidobacteriota > Terriglobia > Terriglobales > Acidobacteriaceae > JANXUR01. Next base: position 12,048 of record JANXUR010000032.1, read on the forward strand.
TGCCAGCGCGTCGGCGTACGACGTCGCCAGCGGTTTTTCCACCATTACATGTACGCCCAGACCCGCACACTCTTCCACCACCCTGCGATGCTCGCTCGGAGCCGTCAGCACCAGCACCGCCTGCGGATGTGCCGCTTGCACCATCGCCGCGATGCTGTCGAATCGCAAGCTGGATGCCAGGTGATATTTCTCGGCATACTGCGCGAACAATTTCCGGTCGCGCTCCACAATCCCCACCAGTTGAACATCCGGCCGAGTAAGAATTCCCCCTGCCGGTGTTAGCCCCCCGCCACCCAGAAATCCACCCGCATGGCCGTGAACCAACCCCACCATGCCCACTTTCATAGGTTCAGCCTGCGCCCGCGCATTCCCGCCAGCGAGAATCGAGGCCACGATCAACGTGCCCAGCAGCTTCATGATGTCCCCTGAATTATCTTGGTTGTCCGGCTCAATGGCCGGCGCCCCCGGCGTCTTTCATCAATCACCGTCTGCGATAAGGATACACCGGCAATTTCCACGGGGTCGAATCCCGCTGTTTCCCACCGCTCCACCCCCCGCAGTACGCTCGCTGCCGCTTTCACCACTAGCTCCACTTCTGCGCCCACATACTTCCGGCTCAGCACCTTTGCTTTCGCTTCCAGCAGAGCCAGCGCTTTGCCTTCACTTTGCGGAATCCGCAGCTTGGCCCTGCGCACCGGATCCTCCTCCATACGCCGGTCAATCGCCGCCAGCAAGTCCGCGAGCCCGTCACCCGTCACCGCCGACACGTAGATCGTCTCTGTACTGAGCAGCCCGCTCTGCAACCCCGGGACCACGCCCGCCCGCTGCGCTGCCAGCACCGCGGTCCGCTCTTCCCCCGGCAGCAGATCCACCTTGTTCCTTACCCGTAAACGCGGCTTCGTCTCACACTCCAGTTGACACAGTACCGCATCCACTTGCGCATCTTGCTCCGCGCTCAACGGAGTCGCCGCATCGCTCACCTGCAGAATCAGCGCTGCCCGCTGCACCTCTTCCAGCGTTGCGCGAAACGCTGATACCAGCGTATGCGGCAAGTTCCGTATAAACCCCACCGTGTCGCTCAGCAGCACGTCACGCTTGCTGGGCAACGCCACGCCGCGAATGGTTGGGTCAAGCGTGGCAAACATCCGCGACGACTCCAGTACCCCGGCCTTGGTCAGCGCGTTGAACAACGTACTTTTACCAGCGTTCGTATACCCCACCAGCGCCACCGTGGCCACCGGAACCGCTTCGCGCCGCTGCCGCTGCTGCGCCCGCACCCGCCGCACGTTCTCCGTCTGCTTCTTCAGCGCGTCCAAGCGCTGGCGGATTCGCCGCTTGTCTGTCTCTAGTTTGGTTTCGCCAGGGCCACGAGTGCCAATGCCGCCGCCCTGCTGCGACAAGCCTTGCCCCTTGCCCGCTAGCCTTGGCAACAGATATTCAAGCTGCGCCAACTCCACCTGCAACTGGCCTTCGCGCGTTCGCGCATGCTTCGCAAAAATATCCAGGATTAACTGTGTGCGATCAATCACGCGGCATTGCACCGCGCGTTCCAAATTCCGTTGCTGCGTTGGCGTCAGGTCGTGGTCAAACAACAACACATCCGCTTCGCTCGATGCCAGTGCCCCCAGAATCTCTTCCAGCTTGCCTTTGCCAATCAGCGTCGCCGGGTCAGGACGGTCGCGCCGCTGCATGGTCTCGCCTACTATCATCGCGCCAGCACTCCGCGCCAATGTCCGGAGTTCGTCGAGCGATTCATCCGCCGAGAATTGCGGCACCTGCGCGCGGTTGCCCACCGTCGGCAGACTGCCCTTGACCGTTTTGGTGGTACGCGCAGCATCCCGCGCCGCTGCCACCTGCGCCGTTACTGCTGGCTCCGGCTCAGCGATGCGCCGCGTCGGCCGCTCGCGCAACTCCACCCCAACCAAAAACGCCCGTTCTGGCGCCGCTGCGGTCGTCCAGCCGTTCGCCGGACGCACCCCTCCCACCACCGCAGGCTCTGCGGCTCCTTGCCGTATTCCTCGTCCTGACTCCGTATTACGCCGACGGATGCGCTAACCCTCGTTTACCCTTCGGTGTCCGCCGCGTGGGCGTCGCCGCCCGCACGTTCACTGTGAAAGCCCCCCGGGCTGCTGTGTACCCGGCCCATCACCACCGTGGAAATAGCGTGCTTGAAAATGAGCTGCTCTTGATTGTTGGCTTCTAGCACCAGTGAATATTTGTCAAACGAACGGATTCGCCCCGTCAGCTTCACGCCGCTCACCAAGTAAATCGTGACATGCGCTTTTTCTTTACGGGCAGTGTTCAGAAACGAATCCTGAATATTTTGTGCCGGCTTGTTGTCCATCGCCGATCTTCCTCGTTCCCGGCTCTCTATTTTTAACCGCGCCGCACCACAAATCCCCAACGCGACGCCGCCTTGGAGCCTAAGCCAACCATACGGCGAACCGAGCCACTTTTCAACCCACCCACCCCTTTCCGCTAAAATCCTTCTGTACCCCAAATCGCAACACTTTTTGCCCGGAGGTCCTCCATGCTCGCTCCCACCATTTCGTTCCCCGGCGACTTCGATTCCAACTACCAGATCATCTTGCGCTTTCTTCACTTCATCTTCGGCATCACATGGGTCGGCTTGCTCTACTTCTTCAACCTCGTCAACGTTCCCTTTCTCAAGGAACTCGACGGTGCCACCAAACCTAAGGTCATCCCCCCGCTTATGACCCGAGCCCTCTTCTTCTTCCGCTGGGGAGCCGTCGCCACCGTCTTTGTCGGGTTCCTTTTCTGGAGCCACATCGCTGCGGCCGATGCCCACAACGCCCGACTCGGCGACTTCCCCAATGCCTCCATCGGAATGAGCCAAGGCTCGTTCACCCTCATCTGGACTCTTGTTTGGGGGCTGATCTACCTCGCCATGCGGGTCGGTAAGGTCAACAACGGATACGTCCTCGCCGTCATTACCGCCGTCGTCGTCGGCCTCGGCTGCTACGCGTTCTTGGCCCTCAACTCCCATGGCTGGGAAAGCTCACGTCAGCTTGCGATCGGACTCGGCGGCGGTATGGGCTGGGTGATGATGCTCAACGTCTGGGGCGTCATCTGGCGCGTCAACAAAAAAATCATCGGATGGAACCAGGCTCTCGCAGCCAACGGCACTCCCATCCCCGCCGAATCCGCCGCCCTGGCCCGACTCGGCTTTCTCTGCTCGCGTACGAATTTCTACCTCAGCTTCCCCATGCTCTTTCTGATGGCCGCCGCCTCGCACTACCAAATGTTTGGCAAGTAGCAACAACACCCGGTGTTAGGCCCCCTCGCCTAGCCCCGATCTGCCCCTAAACTCACAAAAAAGGGCTGGCCACGTAGGCCAGCCCTTTCCATTAGAACCGTTCAGGTTAGAAGCTAATCTTAAACCCGAAAGCCACGCTCCGCGCTCCGCCGCTAAACAGCGTCGAATCGCCAAAGCCCGCGCCCTCGAATGCCAGCCCCGCATCTTCAATCACCGGATCAATGCTGTTCGCGTTGCCATGGTTCAGCGCATTCAGCATCGAAGCGTGGAACTGGAAGTTCACCCGCTCGCTAATCTTCACATTCTTGTAGAAGGTTAGGTTCATGTTGTTGGAGATTGCGTCTCGCGCGTAGTTACGCGATACATTGCCAAACGGGGTGCCGAACACTGTGTTCGCCTCGGGGCCGTTTGTGATGTAACGCGCATGGCCTTTATCGGTTACTACCTGCGAAGCAGGATTTAATGCAATCGGGTTTCCGTTCGCGTCAAAAAGCGCCGGAGCGTTCACGTTGGCAGTGTTGAAACTAACTAGCGTGGTCGGCGCCAGCGCGCAGCCGGGCCCGTACACTACCCCAGTGTCCGGATTCTGTACTCCGAAGAACGAGCAGGCGTCGGAAGCATAGGCTGCCACTGATGTTGCTGGCGCCGAGGCGCTTCCCAGAAACGGCCGGATGCTTTCTGCCCCTACAAAGGTTCCAGTAAACAGCCCGTCTGTACAACCGCCGCCACCGCAACCACCCGTCGCTTCGCTGAAGAATGCTTGCACGGGTGTGTAAGCCTGTCCAGACGATAGAATGTAAGTACCCGAGATAGCCCAACCGCCCAGTACATGGCCAACAAACCCGTGCTGTCCACGGAAGAATGGTAAGTCCTCGTAAGCTGAAATGGTGAAGTTCCTTGGGAAATCCAAGCCGGAGACTCCGTGCTCACCCCGAGTATTATCAAACGGATTCTGCGAAAACGCCGAGCTGTTGCCGCCGGCAAACGTCGAGAAAATTTCACTCGAATTATCCGTCGTCTTACTCCAGGTAAAGTTCGCGCGCATCGTCAACTGATTGAATAACTGTTGCGTACGTACTTCTGTCTGCAACCCGTTGTAGTCAGAGAATCCACCATTCGTCCGCAACCGCAACACGCTCGCAAGATTGCAGTTTGCGCGTCCGGCCACTCCG
>JANXUR010000067.1 GCA_025356095.1 Acidobacteriaceae bacterium
GACGATCTGGCGAATCCGCTGCTGGAAAAGGCGGTGCGGCTGAGGCCAAGTTCGCCCGAAGCCCACACCAACTTGGCCATCAATCTTGTGCATTTAGGAAAGCTGGAAGAAGCCGAGACCCATTTGAAAAAGGCGGTGGCACTAGCACCGCAAGACTATGCCGCTCAGCACAATCTTGGTGAGCTGAACATTCGGATGGGGAAAATCGCCGAGGGGGTGCCGCATTTGCAAGCCGCTCAGCACCTTGATCCCTCGTCGTATGACAATGGCTATGATTTATCGCGGGCGCTGCTGCTGACTGGACAATTGCTGCAAGCGCGCCAGCAGGTACACAGTCTGTTGCAGCGGAAAGATGCAGCGGAGCTACACAATCTGTTAGGCGAGATTGAAGAGAAAGATGGCAAGTTTGTAGCGGCGGCCAACGAGTTCGAAGCCGCGGCGCATCAGGAGCCCAGCGAGAGCAACCTGTTCGACTGGGGCAGTGAACTGCTGTTGCATCGCACGCTCGATCCAGCGGTTGCGGTGTTTCAGACAGCCAGCGAGCACTATCCGGAGTCGCCCCGGATTGCGATTGGGCTAGGCATCGCGCTGTATTCGCGGGGCAACTATGACGATGCGGTGAAGTCGCTGATGCGGGCGGTGGATCTGAATCCGACGGATGGGCGTGGTTATGATTTTCTTTCCAAGGCCTACAACAGTTCGCCGGAACAGGCGGATGAGGTGACCGAACGTTTTCGGCGGGGATGGCAGTTACGGCCCGCTGACGGGCACGCGGCTTATTATTATGCAATGAGTTTGTGGAAGGGCCGGCGGGCGCAGGATCCAAATCTCGATCCACGCCAGATTGAAAATTTGCTGGAAAAAGCGGTGACGTTGGCACCGTCGTTTGCGGAGGCGCATTTGCAACGCGGCAATTTTTATTCTGATCAAGATAAGTTCGCAGCTGCGATTCCGGAGTATATTCGTGCGCGGGAGCTTGACCCCAAGGTCGCAGACACCTATTACCGTCTGGGTCAGGCGTATGTGCGGACCGGCAAGAAAGACCTGGCGCAGCCGCAATTTGAGATTTATCAGCGGGTGCGGGCCGAGCAGTTGGCGGATGTAGAAAAGCAGAGGGCCGAGATTCAACAGTTTGTGTATTCGGAAAAAAGCGGCGCACCCGCCAAGCCGTAACCAATGCAACGGAGCCGGATGACGTCAGATGATCACTAAGTACTCACAATCCGCACTGAACCGGGCTGCCGCACTCGGCTCGAACCCGCGTGAAGTGGTGCAGCGGCTGGCATGGAATCGCCGTGAGTTTCTGCGCGATGCTGCCGGGTTGGTGCTAGGCGGAGCCTTGCTCAGCAGCGGCGTGGCGTCACTTGCGGCGGCCACGCCCAAAAAACGCAAGATCGTCGTGATTACCTTTGGCGGCGGGGCGCGCGACCAGGAGACGATTGCGCCCGAAGGTCAGGAATACATTCCGCACCTGATGAGTGAGTTGATTCCGCAGTCGAGCTTTTTCACGCAGGTGGTGAACCGCGGCATTCTGGGCCACTATGTGGCCACGGCGAGCTTGGCTACAGGGTTCTATGAGACGGTGAATAACTTCGCTTCTCTGCCGCCGGAGCATCCCACTGCGTTTGAATATTTTCGCAAGCAACTCAACCGACCATCGTCGGATGCGTGGGTGGTGGCACCCAGCAATGGCTTCAACCGCATTGGCGAGAGCAGCCATCCGGCTTACGGCCAAGGCACGGGAGCTACCGTCGTCCTGCCCAAACACTTATTGGCGGCAGCGCTGGCCAGTGGCAGCAGTGACTACGAACACCTGCTGCGCGATAACTATGAAACACCCTTTCAGGTGCCCGAGCTTAAGGGGGGCGGCGAATTTCAGCTTGCCCAGTTGGATCAACTACTCAAGCTGTCGGTGGACGACTTCAAAGCGCACGCGCGCACGCTTTCCAGCCCGGACGAGCTGTCAGTTTATATCGTGCGCCAACTTATGCAGAAGGTTGCACCCAGCCTGCTGTGGATCACCATGCACGACATTGACATCGCTCATGCCGGCACTTACTCGCTGTATGTGGATGGCATCAAGCGTACCGACCGCCTGTGCGCTGAAGTGTGGAAGATGATTCAGAGCGAGCCTGAGTATGCGGGGAACACTACGATGTTCGTGCTACCCGACTTTGGCCGCGATGCGGATGAAGATGCGGGCGGAAACGGATTTCAGCACCACCGCACTGGCGGCCCGCTCTCGCGAACCACGTGGATGCTCGCGATGGGCGCGGGTGTGCGCGAGGGTGTGGTTTATGATCGCCCGGTGGATGCCACTGATCTGGTGCCAACACTGGGCGCAATGATGAATTTTTCTACGCCGCACTCGCAAGGCAAACCGATCGCGGAGTTGCTGTAGTGGAGTTGCGCGCTAGCTCCTAGGAATCATGAAGCCAATTGACCTCAAGCCGGAGTCGTTCCAGGCGTATCCGCCCGAAGCCAGAAAGCTGGCCACGGACTACCTTGCCGCGCTGCAAACCCTGCCGCTGAGCTTTCTGCCGAGCCTGCTGCGAGAGGTGATTGACTACGACTACAAATTCCCGGCCGAGCGCAAAGCTCTGGAAGGGGAACTAGCGAATATGCGGTCGCTTTCCGCCGTGAATACGCCTGGCTTGCCGCAAAACGCCGGGCACAGAGAATGGCTCGGGGGCTTCGAGCAAATCACGCTGTCGCCGCATCTGGAAAACCTTGATTGGCTGAACCAACCGGCGCTTTACGTGGAGCAGCTTTCCTCGCACCTTTGGACCACGCATCAGCAAGATGCCTTCCGCGCTGCTGCGATGGATTATGCCACGCGCCTTCGCGCCGCAGTGCCCCCGGAGGCGCCTGCTACGCCTCGCTTGGGCATCGCCGTCATCGGGCAGGGCGTGGATGCCTACGAGGGGCATTTGTTCCGCAAACTGCGGCCTCATGGTGTGTACTTCAACCGCATTCAGCCTGAAAATGGACTGCCGCAGTTGCTGGCCGCGGTCGCGGCGCGGGCCAAGGCGCACCCTGCGCCCTACGCGCACTGGTACATTGACGGCGGACAGCCTGCTGAGCACGATTCTGCAATCACTTGCGTCTCCTATGGCGGGCTCGAAGCAGCGCGAAACGCGCTGCTGGGTAAGATTGGTGCTGATACCAAACAGCCCGGCATGGGGCCGGAGGCGTTGCGCACGCACATGGCGCAGTTGCTGCCTGCGGACTTGGGCAGAAAGAGCACTGACGAAACCCTAGACCGGTTCCAGATTCGTCTGCTCACTGAGGGCTCGGGCACACAGATTTTTAGCACGAGCTTTACTCAGTGGGCCGCGCGTGAGGCGTTGCGTCGAGCCCAGCCGCTCACCATGCTGGTGCGCTTTGCGCCACGGCAGCGGCAAAAGCCTATGAGCGAACTGCTTTCCGCAGCGTCGGCGCAAACTCCTGTGGAACTCGACCCGCTGGGTTCGCTGGTTGATGGTGACATGGGTGCCTATTACAACTGGCTGAACCAGCAGCGCCTACCCGGAGCCGACCGCTCCTCGTTCCTCGTCTGGTTTGAAGGCCACAACACCGCCGTCGCCATTGCACCCTCGCTTTCCACCGGCACTGGCTCCACCACGGCAGGCGACCTGAGCCAGTTGCTGAAATGGATGGCGTAGAGGTCGCCAAGCCGGGCGGGTGGCCCGTTTCATCCGCGCTTGAGCCACGATTTTGCGGGGCCGGGTGCGGAGCCAGAGGTGAACCGAGGAGGCCCACAGAAATGGATAGGCGACAGGTTCTAAAGCTAGGCGTGGGGCTGGCCGCTGCTGGCGTGGGTGCGAACGCCCAGTCGCGCCGCGACACCTCCGCGAGCAAACCAGCAAGCAAACCCGCGAGCAAGCCCGCGCCTACCAAGCCGTTGCTGCGCAAACCTCCCATCATTGACACCCACATCCACTTGTTCGACCCCACTCGTCCGGGCGGCATCCCATGGCCTACCAAAGATGACGCGATCTATCAGCCCGCTCTACCGCACCGTTATGAGCAACTCACCCGGTCGCAGGCAGTGGTCGGTGCCATCGTGGTGGAGGCGAGCCCGCTGGAAAGTGATAACGACTGGGTGCTGCAACAGGCTGCCAGCCATCCCACCATCGTGGGGATGGTGGGGAATCTGGTTCCGGGTAGCGCTTCGTTTGGCCGGCAACTTGACCGCCTGCGCGCCAACCCGCTCTTTTTGGGGATCCGCTACGGCAACCTGTGGGATCGCGATCTCGCGGCCGATAGTAAGACGTCGGGATTCATCGCTGACCTGCGAAAGTTGGCGTCGGCTGGCCTTTCGCTGGATAGTGCCAATCCCGACCCCAAGCTGATTCGGGCGATTCTGGAGGTCTCGCAGCAGGTTCCTGAGTTGAGGATTGTGGTGGACCACCTGCCGGCATTGACCTTGCCTATTGATAGCAATGCGTTAAAGCAGTATGCAGCGAACCTGCATTCTCTCAGTCAGAATCGCCGGGTGTATATCAAGCTTTCTCAGGTGCCGGTGCGCGTGGAAGGTGCGATTCAGCAAGACCTCGCGTACTACAAAGACAAGCTTGACCGCATTTGGGAAGTGTTTGGCGAGGATCACATTCTGTTTGGCAGTGACTGGCCGAATAGCGACCACGTAGCTAGCTATTCCGATACTCTCCGTTTGGTGCAGAGTTACTTGGCCACCAAAGGCCCGGTGGCCGAAGAGAAGTATTTTTGGAGAAACTCAGTCGCGGCCTACCGCTGGCACCCCCGCAAGCCGGATCAACCAAAGGGCTAGCCAAGCCTGCAAGCGATAGCGTCTTCGAGAGTTAGCCGTGGGATGGTACCGACAACCCTGCGCGCCCCGGAGGGGCGGAATGGGTCTGTCGGCCATCCACTCCGCGCCAAGCCTCGTGCTGCTTTTTTACGGGCCTGTGATCAGGCGAGCTAAAACCTCCCCACCTTCACTCTGACCACTTCCAAGTCCTGATGAAAGCTTAGGCCGCGGTCGGTTTCGTCACCGTTCCATAGACGCACTGGCTTCCAGACGCCATTCTCGTACGAGCCTTGCTCGGCTGAGAGTATCTGCATTCGCTGTCCGGGCAGGCTGCCCGGAAGGTGGAAGTTCACACTGGCATCTACGCCTGTGACCACAAACTCATCGGGACCGAGCTGCGCCACTAGTGCAGCGCCGTGAGCGTTAGCATTGCCCGGAGGCCTGCGGCCATCATTCTGCGGGTAGCCATAACTGACGGTTGCCTGCCAGCCCCCAAAATCCAATTCCTGCTGGGCCGCGCCCGGCTCTTCCACGGATGTCTTCAGCTTGCCTGCAAAGTTCCAAGCGGCAATCTCGCGGTTCATCGGCCCTAGCAGCGCGTAGTTATAGGCATGAGCTTTAGTAGGCTCGTCGCCCAGTAAGTTCCATCCGCTGGGGTCCACGCCAAAAGGCGAAAAGCCGATCGCGCCATCGCCCAGCGCGTAATAAAGCAACTTGGCGAAACTATCATTGCGGCCAGTTTCAGGAATCCACAACGGGTTGTCAGGTAGTTCGTAAGCTTTGGCAACTTCACGAAAGAAAGGCGAGTCGTCGGCGTAAATGTCAGGGCCAATCATATCGAGCGAAGGTGCCAGAGCACGCCACAGGCTGACATACTTCTGTACTGCGCCGCCGCTGGGATACTGTATCCCCGGAATACGCACATTGCGCTCTGGTAACTCCGCCGGGGGATAACTAATCCACACATTAATATAGAGCGGGATGTTAAATGCGGCTTTACCCGCCGTTGCAATTTCATTGATGTAATGTGCCTGATGGTACATCTGGAAAGTCTCGTCCGCCTCGGATCCGAACACCTGACTCCACGTGCCTGCGGGCTTTTTGACGAGAGCGAGTAAGTCGGCGGGTACTTGTCCGGCAAACATGGCATTGGCCGAGGGGGAGAAGTCACGCACGCTGCCGACGATGCCAGATTCGTTTTCCACCTGCACCGCTAACACAGTGTGCTCGTCGCCGTCGAGCGCCTTCAGATGGCCCATGAGGGCGGAAAACGCAGCTTTATCAGCCTCAAGGCAGGCTTTGCAAGTGGCGGCTAACACGTCAATGGGCACACCATCGGCCCGCACCACGCGCTGATATTTCGCAGTATCTGCCTTTACCCACTGCGGCACGTAGTGCATGTTACCGTTCTTCCAAGTGCCAAACCACAACAGCACAATGTGGAAGTTATGCTCGCGCGCACCCTTCACAATAGCATCCACATTGCTAAAGTTGAAATTGCCCTCAGCAGCTTCCATCTGCTCCCAATAGACCGGCATTTCCACGGTGTTGGCGTGGAGTGCGGTAAACGACTTCCACACCTGCGGCAGCTCACTGGGCCAGCCACTGGAGTTATGTACTTGGCCGCCCAAGATGAGATAAGGCTTGCCATCTACCATAAAGGCAAAGCGGCCATCTTGGCGGACAAGCTTGGGAGCTTCTGCCGCCAAGGTGGTAGCGGCGAGCAGCCAGAGGGCAAGAAGAGTAAGTAGTAAGTGGCGAAGACGTAACAAGCGAGTCACCTCATGGGAAGAATTGACGCCTATTGCAAATTACAATACTGTTAACAGCGGTTAGCCAGCCCCGGCTGCGGGCACCGGCCCAGTAGATCTCCGTACCATCAAGCTGGTGTGTACTTGCACGGACCGGCCTGTGCCATCAGTGGCTGCAGCCATGGCGAGCAGTTCCTCCACCGCCACTCGGCCTAACTCGGCGCGCGGAATTACAATGGTAGTGAGTGGCGGGTCAGATAGTGCAGCTTGCCAAATATCGTCAAAGCCAATGAGCGAGCAGTCTTCCGGCAGACGCAAGCCCTGTCGCTTCAACTCAGCTTGGGCCCCCAGTGCCATAAGGTCGCTGGCCGCCATAATCGCAGTGGGCCGCGGATTCCACTCGAGCAATTGGCGGACCGCTTTTGCTCCGCTTTCCAATCGAAAGTCTCCTGCCAGAATGTTCCATTGCGTGTGGAGATCCTCGCGATGGCTTTGCATCGCGTCAACAAAGGCGTCGCAGCGAACTTGAGCAGAGAGGAACTCATTCGGTCCGTTGATAAACGCGATGTGGCGATGCCCTAACTGCAACAGGTGTTCCACCGCACTGCGAATACCTTCCTCATAGTCCACGCGAACGATGCCGCAGTGGCGCCCCGCTTCTCCGATATCTAAAAACACCGTGGGGATACCACTGGCCAGCAGACGTTCCGTGCCCGCACTGTTCTGCTCCGTGGTCATTACAATCACGCCGTTGACTCGAAGTTCCAATAAGCGCTGTACGCAGGAGGCTTCGTGCTCCGACTCATAGTCGGTGTTGGTGACGATGACTTCGTAGCCCTTGTCAAGCGCACGGTTCTGTATAGACTTCACTAAGTCCGGGAAGAACGGGTTGGTGATATCGGAAATAATCAGGCCAATCGTGCGACTGCTGCCGGAAGCGAGGTTCCGGGCGTGCGCGTTGGGGGTGTACCCCGTCTTCTGGATGGCCGCCAGAACTCGCGCTTTGGTATCAGCCTTTACAAAGCGAGTTTCATTCAGCACGTGCGAAACCGTGGCGGTCGAAACCCCGGCCAAAGCCGCCACGTCTTTGATTCGCGTATTCAATTCAGCACAAGCAAAATCTGCATGATAGTACCATACTGCTGCTCGCCATTGCGGCTAGAACTAAGGCTGAATGCGCGCTGCGAAACCGCCGCCCGGAGCCAGATGAATGGTGAACTTTTCCGAACCAGAGATCTCTGATTTAGTTTGCTTGTAGTCGCCTGCATAGCGGTCGGCATTCACGCCATCACGGTAGGCCAGCATGTGATGTTTGCCGGCGCCGAGAAAGGAAAGATCCACGTCCAAGTCACGGGCCGTCCAATTCGTCATTGCCCCCACGTACCAATCCTTGCCGCTTCGGCGCGCGAGCAACACGAATTCACCCATCTTGGCATCGAGGATGCGCGTCTCGTCCCACACCGTCGGCACCGGGGCGAGAAACTCCATCGCCTCAGGCTCGCGATAGTAATTAGAAGGGCTATCGGCCAGCATCTGCAACGGGCTTTCAAAGACGACGTACATGGCCAATTGATGGCAGCGGGTACCGAGCGCCATGGGGCGGTTGAAGGTGGCGGCAAAGTCTTCGCGGGTAGCGTTCAACATGGCACCTGGCGTGTAGTCCATCGGGCCAAGAAACATACGGGTAAAGGGCAGAGTCAGGTTATGGCGAGGGTTCGCGTCGGCGCTCCACTTACTCCACTCTAAGCCACGAACGCCCTCATTGCTAATCAGGTTGGGCCAGGTCCGGGTCATGGTTGCCGAACGCTGGGCGCCATGAAAATCTACCATCATATGGCGTTTGGCGGTTTCGCGGGACACCCGATGATAGTAGTTAATCAATAACTGGTCGTCGCGCTGCATAAAGTCAACCTTAATGCCCTTGACGTCCCATTTCTGCCACTGGTCGAGCGCGGGAATCAGCTTGTCATCCAGCGACTTCCACACCACCCAAAGGATGACCCCGACGTTCTTGGTCTTGGCATAAGCAGTAAGTTCGGGGATGTTGATCTCGGGCGCCACGTCCATCACAACGCAAAGTTTGTACCAACCTTCGTCGAGCACAATGTATTGCAACCCGTACTTGGAAGCAAAGTCAATATAGTATTTATAGGTTTCGGTGTTGACTCCTGCCTTAAAGTCCACGCCGTAGATGTTGTTGAAGTTCCACCAGTCCCATGCCACTTTGCCGGGCTTTATCCACGAGGTATCAGTTAGCTGCGAAGGCTTGGCGAGCAGCCAGACGAGCTGGCTGGTAATTAAGTCACCATCCTTCTCTGCGATGCCCATAATCCGCCAAGGATAGGTACGGGTGCCGGAGGTTACTGCAATGTAGTCTGCCGATTCCGTCACCATCAGGTCGCGATCGCGATGCAACTCTTCCTTCAGCGGATAGTGCGGGAAGATACCCACCAATGCGGGCCCGGAACTGCCATGGAACCACAAGCCGGGATACTCTTCTACGTCAGATTCCGCAATTGCAATCTTTGCGACGCCAGCATCTACCAAGGCTGGCATAGTGGCCAGCGAATCGGTAGGAATCTCCGAAAGCTTGCGCGGCAGCCACACGCGCTCGTTGTGCGACATCATGCTGTCTTCTTGGGGATACCAAACGGGAAAATCCGCCGGGAAGTGGAAGTTGACTTCCTCTTTGTACACTTTCACTTCCTTTTCCGGCGCGGAGGTTTCCAGTCGGTAGGCGACCCCTTCATCGTAGGCGCGGAAGGACACCGCGAGGCCATCGGCCAGCACCAGTCGCAACTGGTTGTAGTGCTCATGAATGGTGGCGGACTTGCGCTTGATGGGTGGCTCCAGCACGTTGTCTTCTGCATTGCGTTTGGCGGAGACCACGCGCGGGCTTTGCCCCAACAAGTGGTGATCCACGTCGAGTGCCAGGCTGCACTTTTGCAGCAGTACTGTTTCGCCGAGCAAAACATCGTAGGTAAGGCGCTCTCCCGCACTCACCACCACGGTGATCTTCTGGTTGGGCGATTGCAGGCGGTAATCCGCTTGGGAAAACCCGAGAGCCGTCGCCATCACGAACATCATCATGAACCGAAGCAGGAGCGGGAAAGTCGGCGAAAAACGCGTTGCCATTGGGGTCAAAGCCATCACCTTCATTGAACTTTGTAAAACGGATCCAGAACCGAGAGGGGCAGAGAAGACGCGGGCAGCCGTAGCCGCGCACGCAAGCGCTTACCTAGACCTCGCTTTGTGTTGTATGCTGACTGCACTCCGTTGTCAAGCAACTTCGCTGCGCGGAGCCAATGGACGCCAGATGCGTCCGCGAAAGTAAGGAACTCACACCATGATGCCGAACTCTCAGAACGCCCCCCTGCTCCAAGCGTCTCCCTTCGCGCCACTTTGGAAGCGCGTCGCATGGAAGACTACCTTTCTGGCCCTGCTGCTGAGCGCAGCTTCTGGCTTTGCCAGCACCCGCGTGGACCTCAATCAGGATTGGCACTTCCGCACGGACCCCGCCAGCGAGGGTGTTGCCTCTGGCTGGACGGCCAAGTTGCCTGCCACCACCGAACCGGTGCACGTGCCCCATACTTGGAACATCGGTGCCCACGACGACTATGAAGGCGTGGCGTGGTATTTCCGCAGCGTCGTAGCGCCCACCGTGCCCGCCCATGGCCGGGTCGAGTTGCATTTTGACGCCACATTCTACAAGTCGCGCGTCTTTTTGAATGGCAAACAGATCGGCCAGCATGAAGGCGGCCACACGGCCTATTGGTTCGACGTGACTGGCAGCCTGCACGCCGGGTTGAACTACATCGCCGTGGAGCTGGACAACCGCCCCACCTACAGCAGTATCCCCGGACTTGCCATGAAGCTGGCCCCACAAAACATCTGGTATGACTGGTGGCATTACGGCGGCATTGTGCGCGACGTGTACTTTACGGTGAGCGACAGTGCACTCATCCGCCGGCAAAGAATTGTGGCCGCAACTGCGAGCGGTGCAGGCCAAGTCACCACCACCGTGCTAGTGGAAGCTGTGCCCGGCGCGAAAGGCCCGTTGCACGTTACGGCGCAAGCCATTGCGCCAGATGGCTCCACCGTCGCAACATCGCCCGCCGTTACCGTGGATGCCGCCAAAACCAGCAGTGCGGTGCCAGTGAGCCTCAACGTGCCCGCAGCGTTGCTGTGGAGCGTGAGCCAGCCCAACGTGTACTCGCTGCGGCTGGAGCTTGCCAACGCGGCTGGCGAGGTGATTGATACCAAGACCGACAACTTCGGCTTCCGCACCTTCGCGATTGATCAACGCCACTTGTTCTTGAACGGCGAACGGATTCGCCTGAGCGGCATGACGCGCCATGAAGAATCGCCGAACGAGGGGTTGGCGGAGACCGCCGGCACCATGCTGCATGACTGGCGCGACTTGAGCGAGTTGCACGTCACCCTCACCCGTCCGGTGCACTATCCGCAGAATGACTTCATCCTCGACTACGCCGACCGTCATGGCATCGTGCTGATTCCTGAAATCCCCATTTGGCAGTGGGACGAGAAGCAGTTCGGCAAGGCCGAAGGCGTCGCCCTCGCCAAGCAGATGATGACTGAGATGATTGAGCAGGATGGCAACCATCCCAGCATCATGGCATGGAGCATCTCGAACGAAAGCTCGATGAGCACACCCACGGGCAAGGCCTATCGAGACGAGATGATGGCGCTGATCCACAAGGTGGATCCGGGCCGCTTCATTACCTGGGCGGACAACGAGCTCTCCTACGGGATCACCGCCGCCACCAGCGCAGACACCAAAGCCGATTTCATCATGATGAACCAGTATTACGGCGCGTGGAATGGGCCGGAGGAAGGCTTGGGGCTGGTACTGGACCGTGCCGAACGCGAGTTCCCCGACAAGATGTTCATCATCTCGGAATTTGGTACGCCGGGAGTGTTTGCCCACAACTCGGTAGATGCCGATAAGCTGCGGGTGCACATTATCGAAAGCCAGATGGCGGCATTTGCCAAGCGCGACTGGATCGGCGGTGCCATCTTCTGGTGCTATGCGGATTACAAATCGCATCGCAACCTGTGGCCGGGCAATCTGCAAGGCTATGTGGATCACGGCGTGGTGGATGAAAAGTGGCAGCGGCGGCCTTCGTTTGACGCGTGGAAGCACACCACGGAGTCGGCGGCAGTGAACGGGACGTGGACGGCGGGTTTGGATGGACTGCCCGTATCCTACGAGATCACAGCCACCCAGAACGCAATCACTCAACTGCCATCGTTTGCCATTCGCGGCTATCAGTTGACGTGGGAACTGCGGGACGGAGCCAACAAGCTGCTGCAAAGTGGCTCCAAACCTGTGCCCGATTTGGTCGCCCCGCTTACCGTGAGCGAGCGCATCGAAAAGGGTGGGCGCACCGACCTTACCCTCACCATCAAGCTGCGGGACGGCCGCGGCGATACCGCCGCTGAAAAGACGCTGACCTACATACGGCTCGACCCGGGCGGCCAGAACTTCCCGGATATGTCGCAAGAGCTGAAAGAGCAGTCGAAGGGCAAGTAGTTAGGGTGCAGCTCAGGGTGCAGCTCAGGGTGCAACTCAGGGTGCAACTCACGGTGCAATGCGGGTGCCCCGTCCAAGCTTCGCTTGGGCGGGGATTTTTAGTTTCGGGAGTTTTTCGGCGGATGGCATGAGTGAACGGGACAAGTGAAAGAGACAAGTGAAAGAGACAAGTGAAAGAGACAAGTGGAAGAGACAAGTGGAAGAGATTTCGAGTTCGATGCTTGGGCGAAACTATAGTATACGAATATAGTTCGTTTAGTTTGAATTTTGGCACACGATTCAGGTGGGGAAGGAACCAGACACCGCTTCGCCGCAATCCCAAAGACCCGTCCAAGTCAGCCTGGAACGGGCGGCGGGTCTGGATCCCTGCGCGCCATCGCGAACCCACTCTGGAGGACTTTGACGGGCAATCACTTGCAATGACTAGCATGACTTGCAATGACTAGCATGACTTGGCGAGCCGCTGGCGGACTCAGGACTGGCAGATTATCTGGGGCGCAGAAAAAGCGAAACACGTCTGATAACGCGCCAGCCACCCACTGTTCCGCCTCGAAATGACGCATCGTCTCCTCCAACCTTCCAGCCCACCTCTATACAGTGCCCGCTGAACAACTTAGCGCGATTGTCTCAGAAAATGAACCAAAAGAGTCAACACCACTGATAGGGGTTTTCGGCCGCAGAAACCACTAGCGGTTGAGATTTCCACAAGAGATCGCGCGAAAGGTGGGTTCCGGGCTATTTTTTTGTTGACACTGAACGGTTTAGCAGTAGTATGTGGAATGAAGTGGTCAGAAGGGGAGTAAAGTTCACGTTCGGTGGTCAGCAGTGGAACGACCTCGAACCTCCTCTTATAACCCGAAAGAGTGCACATGTTTCGCGGCAACAATCCAGCTCGGGTAGATGACAAAGGCCGGTTGAAAATCCCGGCGGATGTCAAGCGGGTGATTGACGAGAAATATGCAAGGCAATTCTATATCACGTCGCTCGATGGGAAGGTTGCCAAGTTGTATCCCCTCGAGGAATGGGAGCGGGTGGAGCAAAAGCTGATGTCTTTGCCCATTTCGCTGCCCGCGCGGCAGAAATACATCTTTACCAGCAGCTTTTATGGCCGCCAAGTGGAAATGGACGATCAGGGCCGGGTCTTATTGCCGCAGACGTTACGGGAGAAGGCCAGCTTGACGGCTGAAGTGGACGTAATTGGTAGCGTGACGCACCTCGAAATCCACAATCATCTGGCCGCCGAAGCCGTTCTAGCGGAAAACCCGATGACGCCAGAAGATTTGCAGTCGCTTGCAGATTTAGGTTTTTAGCCGGTGACCACCCCGGACGAAGAATTTGACCGGTTCAAGCAGTTTGACGAGTTTGACGAGATTGACGAGATTGACCAGATTGACCAGAACGAAGAGTTTAACGAAATAGACGAGCAAGATGCCCCCAGGGGCGAGCATGGCGAAAATGACGAAACTGGCGAAGACGAAGAGAAAAAAGACTTTGGCCATGTTCCCGTTCTTTTAGAAGAAGTGATTCAGTTCCTGGCAATCCATCGCAACGGAATCTATGTAGATGCAACTCAGGGACTTGCGGGCCACAGTCTGGAGATTGCGAAACGGTTGGGCCCGGATGGCCACCTAATCGGCTTCGACAAAGACCCGCTAGCGCAAGAACAAGCCAAGCGGCGGTTGCAAGCGGCTGAAGTAAAAGGAGATTGGCCGCGCATCACCCAGCACCATGCGTCGTTCGCCGAAATTGCCGAACGATGTGAATCAGGTTCGCTCGACGGCATTATTGCCGACCTCGGCGTGAGTAGTTTGCAGCTGGATGACGCTGCCCGAGGATTTAGCTTTCAGGTGGAAGGCCCACTGGATATGCGGATGAACCCGCACAGTGAGTTGACTGCCGAACAAGTGGTAAATCGCCTCGACGAGGAAAGTCTCGCTGATGTGATTTACGAATTCGGAGAGGAAAGGAGATCGCGGAGAATCGCCAGAGCCATTGTCCGGGCCCGGCCGATCCGTTCCACCAAGCAATTGGCGGAAATTGTTTCGGCCGAGCTCCGGTCAATGAATTCGCAAGGCAAGCCACCACGGATTCATCCCGCGACGCTGACGTTCCAAGGTATCCGGATTTACGTAAATCGCGAGCTAGAAGACTTAAAGACGTTGATTGAGGCGGCGACAAAAGTGTTAAAGCCCGGTGGCAGGTTGGTGGTGATCAGCTTCCACTCGCTGGAAGATCGGCAAGTGAAAGAGGCGATGCGCGAGGGGGCGAAGCAAGGGGTTTACAAGCTTTTGACGAAGAAGCCCATGATCGCGCAGATTGAAGAAATTCGCCGGAACCGGCGGGCCCGCAGCGCCAAGCTGCGAGCAGCAGAAAAGATTGAAGTACAAGCGGTAGTACCAGGAGGGAAGCCATGGCGGCAGCAGCGATAACAACTCGTCCGGCAACAGGCCAGGCACAGCGCGGGCGCAGATTCTGCTTCGCGGGCACTCCGGAGGTTTACTTTCAAAAAGAGATTGATAACTCCCGACTGGTGAAGGTGGATGACCCGCGCCGCGCACGTGAGAATCGCGTGCTGGTGGTGACTTTGCTGATTGCGTTCAGTCTGGTGATGGTCTATGCCTACCAGCATCTGAAGGCAATTGACTACGGCTACCAGATTGAACAGTTACGGAGCGAGCATGCCAGTCTGGAAAAGGTGAACAGCGAATTGCGTCTGCAGGAATCGCAGTTGAGCAGCCCACAGCGGATTCATGAGCAGGCACTGAGTTTGGGAATGGTTGATGCGGAACCGGGCCAGATCGTGATGCTGGATGCTTCGGCTCCCCGCATGCCGCAGGGTGGAGCGATGGTGGCAGCGGTGCAGCACTATTCGGTGATTTCGCACCAGTAAATAGGCGGGCGCAAACGCGGTGATTCTAAGGGCGGCTTGCCGGATGGCATGCCGCCTGTATTTTCTAGTGGTGACGTAGTGGGAGGGTGAATCGCAGTGCCCCGAGCTCAGAATCAGATGGAGGTCAAAGCCCGACGGAAGCTGCTCTTCTTGGCGGCGATCTTAGCGCTGTGGTCGCTGTTGATTGTCGGCCGGCTGATTCAAGTGCAGATCGTGGAACGGGCCAAGTGGGAAGACCTGGCGCAGCGCCAGCAGCAACGGGATACAAACCTTACCCCGCCTCGGGGCAAAATTATTGACCGCAACGGCAAAGTGCTCGCGCTCTCGGTGCCAGTAGAAACCGTATTTGCGTCCACTCGCTTTGTTCCCGATCTTCGTGAGAAGTTGACGTTGGTGGCCAACATCTGCGGAGTGAATCCGGCGGAAGTGATTGCACGCTGCGAGGGCAAACCGTTCTGCTATATCGCCAGTAAAGTGGATGCGGCTACGGCTGCCCGGGTTCGTGAACTGAAGCTGACTGGCATTGGCTTTGAACCGGATGTCAAGCGGAGCTATCCCAACCAATCGCTGGGGGCGCATGTGCTCGGGAACGTGGGAGCAAACGATCGTGGTGCCAGCGGCTTGGAGCAGAAGTACGATGAGGTGCTGGTAGGCGAGCCCGGACGGGTCAACCGCCAAGTGGATGCGCGCGGCACTTATATTGACAGCGTAGTGCAGCAACCCGAGCCGGGACAGAACATCATCCTGACCATTGACCAGCATATTCAATACGTGGCGGAGCAGGAACTGGCGCGCGCGATGAAAGAGACCAGCGCTCGCTCGGGCACAGTGATTGTCGAAAATCCCCACACTGGCGAAATTCTGGCGCTGGCCAATAGTCCCACGTTTGATCCCAACCATTTGCAGGGAGTTGATCCACGCTCGATGCAAAATCCTGCGGTCAGCTTTCCTTATGAGCCGGGTTCTACCTTCAAAATCATCACGGTGGCAGCCGCGCTGGAAGAAAAGGTGACTACGCCTCAGGAGATGATTGACTGCGGCAATGGTTCGATCGTGGTGGGCAGGTTGCGGATTCACGACCACAAGAAATATTCAGCGCTGAGTGTGTCCGATGTCATCGCCAATTCCAGCGACGTCGGGGCCATTCGGCTGGCGCAGCGTCTGGGCGACAGGCTGCTGTATCACTACATTCTAGGTTTTGGAGTTGGCGCTCGAACCGGTATTGAACTACCAAGCGAGACTCGAGGCATGACTCGACCGCCAGAAAAGTGGAATCCCAGTTCGATCGGGGCGATCTCGATGGGCCAGGAAATTGGCCTTTCGGCTGTGCAACTGACAGCAGTGGTTGCGACGATTGCCAATGACGGAATATGGACGGCACCTCGCATTGTTGCCGCCCAGACGCCTCCCGCCAACGGAATGAAAACGGTGCAGTATCAGCCAGTGGGGCAACGCCGGGTGATTTCTACCCTGACGGCAGCGCAAATGAAACTGATGCTGCAGGGTGTGGTGCTGCATGGCACCGGTACCAAGGCGACTTTGCAGGGATACACGTCTGCGGGAAAGACGGGTACCGCGCAACGCAAGGACGATGTTGCTTGTGCTGCGGCTGCGCGCCATGAACCCGGGGCAAAATGCCGCTACTCCAAAACGGATTACGTTGGTACTTTTGCGGGCTTCGCACCGCTGAATAATCCGGCGATAGTGGTTGTGGTAGTTCTGGATTCCGCAAAAGGACTGCATCAGGGTGGGCAAGTCTCAGCGCCCGTGTTTGCCCGCATCGCGCAAAATACCTTGGCGTACTTGAAGGTGGCCCCTGACGTGGATCTGCCGATGAGCCGCCAGATGCTGATGGCGATGAAGCGTTCCAATGCCGCAGACCTGAATGATGGGCCTAGTGATACGTTGGGCGAACCACTGGAAGTGGCTCAGGACGAGCAGCCAGCGGTAGCACCCGCCGTGGAACGTACGCCAGCGAACGGTGTCAAGCCGGTGAACTTACCGGTTCATCCGGGTGTGCCAGGGGTACCGGCAACGAACTCGCAGGCTGTAAGCGCTGGTGTAAGCGCTGGTGCAGCGTGGGCGGGTCAGCCGTTGCAGACTCCTGAAGATTCGAGAAAAAATGCGTCCGGCGGTGGCGTGGTGATGGGCACCGCGAATGATGTGGTGGTGCCGTCTTTTCTTGGCAAGGGAATGCGGTATGCGATCGCGGAAGCGCAGGCTTTGGGGCTGGAGGTAGATTTGCACGGCAATGGCGTGGTGCGGGAGCAGGCGCCTGCGCCGGGGTCGCGTGTGCAGCCGGGGTCGCATATTGCGGTGCGGTTGGGGCGGTGATCGCGAGCGGACGTTGGGGAGAAGTGATGCGGTTTGCGGATGTGCTGGAAGGGCTAAGACGCGGGGGAGTGGCCGATGGGGACGCCGACTTGCTGTCTGCAGGTAGCGGGGCAGCAGGGCCAGAAGTCACAGGAGTGGACTATGATTCGCGCCGAGTGAAACCGGGCTTTGTGTTTGTAGCCATGCGCGGCGAGACCACTGATGGCAATCGCTACATTGATGCCGCGATCAAGGCGGGCGCAGTGGCGGTGGTCAGCGATTCGGTGGAAGAGACCCCGAGGGCGGGCGTTGCCTGGGCGACCGTGCAGCAGGGCCGTCGTGCGCTGGCGGTGGTGAGCGGAAATTTCTACGGACATCCCGAACGCAAGTTGGCGCTGACTGGTATTACAGGTACCAACGGCAAGACTACGACGGCATTTATCACCGAAGGTATTTTGACGGCGGCAGGGCGCAAAAGTGGACTGGTGGGGACGATCGAATATCACGTAGCAGGCCGCGTGGTACCTGCTCCGCACACCACGCCGGAAGCGCTGGAACTACAGCAGATCTTCGCAGAATCGCTAGCGGCAGATGCGACCGAAGTAGTGATGGAGGCGTCATCGCACGCACTGGCGCAAGGCCGGGTGTGGGGCTTGCGGTTTGACACTGCCATCTTCACCAACCTTACGCGCGACCATCTTGATTACCACAAGACTTTTGCAGAGTATTTCGGTGCCAAGCGGCTGCTATTTGAAGGCGAAGGCTGCGGTGTGGTGCCGCCGCGCGTGGCCGTAATCAACACTGACGACGCGTACGGCAAGCAGTTAGCGGAGATCAGCGTACAGTTTGGCTCACAGGTGCTGCGCTACGGTCTGGCCGATGGTGACGTGGTGGCGCGGGACGTGGATGTGTCGCAACAGGGCACACGCTTCCAACTAGTGACTCCGGCGGGCGAGATCGCAGTGGACTCGCCATTGCTGGGCCGGGTGAATGTTTACAACATTCTGGCAGCATCGGCGGCGGCTTTTAGTCGTGGCTGCACACTCCAGCAGATCGCCGCGGGCGTCGCCTCAGTGGCGAGGGTGCCGGGGCGTTTCGAGCGCGTGGATGGCGGCCAGCCGTTTTCGGTCGTGGTGGACTACGCGCACACCGACGATGCCCTGCGCAACCTGACTGCGTTGGCACGGGAGTTTGTCGAGCCGCATGGCGGACGGGTGATTACGCTCTTCGGCTGTGGTGGCGACCGCGACCGCGCCAAGCGTCCGCTGATGGGAGAAGCTGCTGGCAATGGCAGTGACTATGTGGTGCTGACCTCGGACAATCCGCGCAGCGAAAACCCGCTGGCCATTATGATTGATGCGGTCGTGGGCCTGCAACGGACGCCAGCAAAACACATTGCTGAGCCGGATCGCCACCGCGCGATTCGCATGGCGCTGGAAGCAGCCCGGCCCGGCGACATCGTCTTGCTGGCAGGCAAGGGACACGAAAAAGCGCAAGTCACACGCGAGGGTACATTTCCGTTTGATGACGTTGCGGTGGCGACCGAAGAGTTGGCCAAGCTCGGTTATGAACCGGAGCCAGCCCGATGAAACTGGAACTTGGCAAGGTGGCAGAGTACATCGGTGCGACCGGGGAGTTCCACCGCAGCTCGGTGGCCGAAGCCTACTCGATTGATTCCCGCAGCGTGGTGCCGGGTCAATTGTTTTTTGCGGTGCGCGGCGAAGCGTTGGACGGTCACGATTTTGTGGAAGCGGCGCTGGCCAAGGGCGCAGCGGGTGCGGTCGTCCGGCGAGATAGGCTCGGTCGCTATGGGGACGTGGGCAAGCTTTTGGAGGTGGATGACACGCTGGTCGCCTTGCAGACGCTGGGAGCGTGTGTGCGCCGGGTGTGGGGCCGCACCGTCATTGCGGTGACCGGCTCGGCTGGCAAGACAACCACCAAGGACGCGATCGCCCATCTTTTGAGTGCCAAGTACAAGGTTTTTTGCTCGCAGGGCAACCTGAATAACCACTTTGGGCTGCCGCTCATGTTGCTGCGGCTGGAGCCGGAGCACGAGATCGCTGTCATCGAGATGGGGATGAACCACGCGGGCGAAATTGCCGCGCTGGCAGCTCTGGCACAACCGAATGAAGGTGTGGTCACCTGCGTGGCACCGGTGCATTTGGAACACTTCGATTCCATTGCCGGCATCGCGCGGGCCAAGTACGAGCTGATTGCCTCGTTGCCACCGGGTGGTGCGGCGATCTTGAATGCCGATGATCCGTATGTTTCGCAGTTTGGGCGCGACTTTCATGGGAAGGTCATCACGTTTGGTATGGACCCCATGGCGCAAGTACGGGCGGAGCATGTGCGACCTTTGGGGAGTGCTGGATCCGCATTTGATCTGGTGGTGTGCGGACATCGGGAGCCGGCGACGATTCCGCTGTTGGGCCGCCACAACGTCTCTAACGCCTTGGCGGCGACGGCGGCGGCGCTGGAAAAAGGAGTTTCCCTGCCACAGATTGTGGAGCGCTTGGCCACGTTGCCCGCAGGCGACAAGCGCGGGCAAGTAATATCCGTGGCAGGTGCGATGGTGTTGAACGACTGCTATAACTCCAACCCGAAGGCGCTGGATGCAGCGGTGGACACACTCATCACGCTTCCCGGCACGCGTAAGATTGCGGTGGCGGGCGAGATGCTGGAGCTGGGCCCGGACGGCCCGGAGTTGCATCGGCTGTGCGGGGATCACATGGCAGCGGCGAAGGTGGATTTTGTGCTGGGAGTGCGCGGGTTGGCGGAACAGATTGTGCGCGGTGCGCAGGAGGGCTGCAGGCAGGCGTTGTTTGTGCAGACGCCCGAACTGGCAGGGGAATGGCTCGCCGCAAATGTGAAGGCTGGGGACGCAGTCCTGCTGAAGGCCTCGCGCGGCGTCCGCTTGGAGCGTGCGTTGGAGGCCTGGCAGACGCGGGTAGGCGAGGCAGCGGGCACTGATCGCTAGGCCTGTGAATTAGTTCAGAGAAATACCTACATTGCTGCTGATACGCTTAGAGTTGCACTCAGTGCGAACTTGCTAGAAATTTGCGCTCTTCCCCGAGGAAAGTGGATTGTTCTACTGGCTACTCTACGTCAAGTTGTTCCCGCTGATACCAGCGTTCCGCATCTTTCGCTATCTCACGTTTCGCACCGCCTTTGCCAGCCTCACTGCAATGTTCACCGCTTTGATTCTTGGCCCCATGGTAATCCGGCGGCTACAGCAGTTTCAGGTGAAGCAGTACATTCGTGAAGATGGTCCGCAGGGTCACCACAAGAAGGCTGGCACCCCCACCATGGGTGGGCTGCTGATTGCCATTTCGATTCTGGTGCCAACGCTGTTGTGGGCAGACTTGAGCAACCCGTTTGTGTGGCTGGCGGTGTTCGCCACCGTGAGCTACGGAGCCATTGGATTTGCGGACGATTATTTGAAGGTGGTGAATCGGCGTAACTTAGGACTCACCAGCCGCCAGAAGTTGCTGCTGCAATTAGCGTCGAGCCAGATCATTGCCATGATTTTGGTGGCGCTTGAACATCGCGGCGACTACTCCACACACTTGATCGTCCCGTTCTTCAAGAGCTTTCACCCTGATCTGGTGATCACCTCGCTGTTGGCAAATCCTTACATCTGGCCGCTGGCTTACTTTCCGTTTGCGGCCTTTGTGGCGCTCGTGATTGTCGGTTCCAGCAACGCGGTGAACCTCACCGACGGCCTCGACGGCCTTGCCATCGGCTGCACGGTGATTGCCTCCGGTGCGCTGGCGGTGCTCACTTATGTGAGCGGCCACGCGACCTTTGCTACCTACCTTGAATTGCAACGGATGCCGCAAGTGGGCGAGCTGACCGTCTTTTGTGGCGCGATGGTCGGTGCCTCCATTGGGTTTCTCTGGTACAACGCACACCCCGCAGAAATGTTTATGGGCGACGTCGGCTCCTTGGCGCTGGGTGGCGCGATTGGCACGGTGGCCGTCATCATCAAACAGGAGCTGCTGCTGCCCTTCATTGGCGGCGTGTTTGTGATTGAGGCGCTTTCGGTGATTCTGCAGGTTGGCTCGTACAAACTGCGGCAAAAGCGCATCTTCAAGATGGCGCCCATCCATCATCACTTCGAACTAATGGGTTGGTCCGAGTCGAAGGTCATCGTCCGCTTCTGGATTGCCTCGCTGGTATTTGCCCTGTTTGCGCTAACCACGCTGAAACTGCGGTAGAATCGGCTTTCGCGAAAGCTTCTGAAGCAAGCGTTGTTCTGATGGATTCCATGGAACCTGAAAGTAACGAAGTGAAGACGAACGAGATCAAAAACAGCGACCTTAAAGGTAAGCGCGTTCTGGTGGTGGGGCTTGGCAAGTCAGGCGTGGCCTCGGCGCTCTTTCTAAAAACGCGGGGCGCGCGAGTGTCGGTCAGCGACTCCAAGTCTGAAGACCAACTTCGCGCGGAGATCCCCACGCTGCTGGATGCGGGCATCACTGTGGAAACCGGAGGCCATGGCGAACGCACCTTCCGCAATCAAGATCTGATTGTTGTCAGTCCCGGCGTTCCAGTGGACGTGCCGCAGCTTGCACAGTCGCGCGCGATGGGCATTCCGGTGATTGGCGAGATTGAGTTGGCAGCGCGCTTTTTACCCGCGACGCTCATCGCCATTACTGGCTCAAACGGCAAGACGACTACCACTGCGCTATGCGGCGAGATTCTTGCCAAGGCGGGCAAGAGTGTAGTGGTGGGCGGCAACATCGGCACTCCGGCGGTCACACTGGTGGCGGGTGCGAAGCCTGAATCATGGGCCGTGCTGGAGGTTTCTAGTTTTCAACTGGAGACGGTAGACACCTTCCGGCCACGCATTGCGGTGATACTCAATGTAACGCCCGACCATTTGGATCGGCACCATACTTTTCAGGCCTACGCGGAAACCAAGGGCCGCATCTTCAGCAAGCAGCAGGCAGCGGATTTCTCCGTCATCCATGCAGACGATGCGACTTGTGAGCTACTGGCGCGCAAGAGCCTGGGCAGAGTTGTGTGGTTCAGCCGTTCGCAGCAGATGGCCTATGGAGCATTCGTCCGCGACGGACAGATTGTCTTCCGCGAGCATGATGCGGAACGCCCCATTATGCCCGTGAGTGAGATTGGGCTGAAGGGTGCGCACAATCTGGAAAACGTGCTGGCAGCGGTGTGTGTTGGTGTGCTTTCCGGATGTGCCGATGCGGATATTCGAGCGGCGGTGGGCCAGTTCCATGCGGTGGAACATCGGCTGGAGTTCGTCGCGGAAATTGGCGGCGTAAGCTACTTTAACGATTCCAAAGCTACCAACGTGGACGCCACCATCAAGGCGCTGGAGTCGTTTCCGGCGAACATTCTGCTGATTCTTGGCGGCAAAGATAAGGGCAGTGACTACAGTGTGCTGCAACCGCTGCTGCGCCAGCGGGTGAAACGCGTGTACACGATTGGCGGGGCGGCGGAAAAGATCGAAGGCCAAATCGCGGGCAGCGCCGACGTGCAACGCGCCGGAACGTTGGAGTCTGCGGTGCATCGCGCCTTTGAAGTCGCCAAGCCCGGCGACGTCGTGTTGCTGGCTCCGGCCTGCGCCAGTTTCGACCAGTTCAACAGCTACGAGCATCGCGGGCAAGTGTTTAAGCAGACGGTGCGGGAGTTGGCGGCGGGTGAGCGCGCTAGCTAAGGCTTAGACTACTAAGGCTTAGACTACTAAGGCTTAGATGGGGGCAATGCCTCAGCGCGAACACTCGCGCAAGAACGTGGCGCAGGGATGTGGCCAGAAGCGTGGAGTAGGCGAGTACGCTGCGTCGAATTGCGATTTACAAATGCGCGGTCGGCAAAGTGGCAGGGCTCGGAATCGCAGGCCAAATTAAAATAATAGCAAGTATATTACTATACTAAGGATTAAAAATCGCCCATTTTACGGCGCGATGCAGCCCCGCAGCGCGCCGAATACTCAACCCGGTTTGGTCTCAAAAGCAACCACGTCTCGAACATCGCGACGGCGCACCCGGCGATTCAATGCGGCGCTCTCGCGGGATTCGAACCCCCGACCGGCGTTCTCCGCAGCGCACTCTTGCGCCGTGGGGTGGGGGCATCCTGCTCCCAAAGCAGATTTCACAGCCTGTTGAAATCTATGGATTTGTGAAGCTCTCAACTGGCTTTGAATGAATGGCTTGGGGTCTCAGCCGTCCAGCATATTGAAGTCTATTGACCTTGGATGCTTTGACCATTACAAATTCGCCCACAACGAAAGGTCGCCCCAGGTTCTGTGAGTGACTGTCCACACTCATGCCGACCCCGGACTTGAGTGGGCCACCAGCCCAGCTACAACTCACCCGTTTGTACTGATCCAACCGAAGGGCCGGGGCACCCGGCAAACTCCGAGAGGAAGATCGGTGAGCTCTGCCTCAAACGACAGCAGCGTTGTCACTTCCCAACCAAGGCTCGGCGGGCTAACCATCGTTACCAGATAGCGGCCTAGATCGACACCAATTAGCCGTCTGGAGGGTTTCTACTCTTCGGACCGATGACTAGGTGCGTCTTAATATTCCACACAGGTGGAATTCACGGGAGATGAAGGCGCTAAAAACCGTCTTCGCGACTCAGGATAATCTGTGAGCGAGCGGCGCACCTCGCAAAAGTGTCACATTAACTGTGCGCCTTTCATTTTGGCGACGCATAGGCACCCGGCACTCGGTCATAAGTATTATTAAGACACGCGGGGGCCGATAGGGTCGCGGTCGTCTCCGAATATATCAGTCTCGTTGCTGCGCTCAACTATTCTAAAGTGACTTTCTATCATCCGCTGATCGACCGTCTGCGTGTAACTGCCGCTGTCATCAACCAACCAAACGCAGTCCAGCCCGTCATTTCTGCCGTAATAGCCTATCCTAAATATTGCTCCCTTCTGATCGCGCCACTCTTCGCTGTCAGATATTAGTTCCACCAGTGTTAGCGGGGGGATAGCTGAGCGCTTATTACTCGATTTCCGCATGACACCTTCCTCCTTTCATCTAAGAATCGAACATGACTTAACCTATCGGGATCGGAATTGGCTCGAACGGCAGGACGGGAATCGGTTCCGGTAGCGGCATCGGTGGAGTCGGAGTCGGCATCGGTTCCGGTGCGGGTAGGGGCACGACACCTGCTGGAGGCGCGGGCGCTGGGTCCGGCTTTAGCTCCTCTGGGAGCGGCGGAGCCGGAAGCGGATGCTCTTGAATCTGCAAGTCAACCATCTCCTGCGTACTGTCGTCGATTTTCTTATCCAAGTCCTTGACGGCCTCTCCAAACTTGTCTTTGTCAGCGCTAGGAACCGGGTCGGGAGTTTTCCCTCCATGCTTGATTGGTGTTCCGTCAGGCCGGTACCGGCCAACATTCTGTTTGCCTCTATACCGATCTATATGGGGGCCGCCGTGCTTGCTTACATCAGCTACATAACTATCCCTACTAAAGTGCCCGTCATCGTCCGCCAAGCTGAGGGGACTATTTAGAGTATAGGTATAAAGATTCAGACTCTGGGGATCCTCCGGTCGAGCGTACGGTACGGGCTCGGCTTTCTCGCTCCAATCTGGCGATAAAAAACGTCCCAAACTTGGTGCGTTGTATCTTGCCCCGAAATAGTCGTTACCGGATTCGCTATCCCGTTCTTTGCCGGTGAACTTGTAGGTGTTAGGGTCGCCCGTGCAGAGTGCGCTCGGAGCCTGCCCGCCGTAGGGATAGTAGTCACACTGTTCCATTGTGCTTAGCGTGCCGACACTGTCACTCACCGCGCTTGCCGTCCC
>JANXUR010000097.1 GCA_025356095.1 Acidobacteriaceae bacterium
CAAAAACCCTCACCGCGGTCGGCTCGTACACTCCAAACGCATGGTCCATCCTCAACAACGGTGGTGCGCTGAATGTTCCGGCTCCTAATGCGGGCTCTGGACCCTCGACACTGAACAACGATCAAGACTTGGGCGGCGGTGGGGTGGTGTTGATGCATCCACTTGGCCAGACGGGCTACACTCCTTCGTTCGAGCTGATCACTGCTGGCACGGAGGGTGTTGGATACCTCGTTGACCCCACCACCTTGACGGCTGGCACGGCCTCAACTGCAGACTCGGCGGATGCTTGTGGAACCAAAGCCAAGCAATGTTTGCCCATTGTGTACTTGCCAGCACCTGTCGCCGGAACCGTCCCTGACGGCAGCGGTGCGCGAGGCGTTCCTGCGTTTTGGCAGGGTAGTGCAAGCAGCCCACAAAACCTACTTTTCGCGGCGGGTTCTGGGGACAGTGCTCTCCGCTATTGGCAGATGTCGACCCTGTCGCCGCTGAGTGCGGTCTTCGATGTTACGTCGGCAAATGGTTTTGCAACGGGCCAGCCTCCACTTCACGGAGGGATGCATAGATATCCCTATCCCGGATCCATACCGTCAATATCATGGAATGGATCTGACGTCACAACAGCATCCGTTTGGGTGGTTGACAATAGTGGCTTTGGGAACGGTTCCCCAGCAATATTGTCTGCATACACCGCGGCGCCGACGTTTCTCTCCGGCAGGCTGAACCGCGCACCGACATTCCAAGACAGCGTGAACGGCCCGGTCGCTGTGAAGTGGACCGTTCCCACAATCATTAACGGCTCAGTCTACGTCGCAGGCCAAGACCCAACCCACATTTGTGTTCCCGGCACCGACGCGACCTGCAAAGGCAGGATTGCACGCTGGGGCGAGTAACAACGACATCTCGGAGTTCCAACAAAATGAAAAGCAGGCTTGTATTAGTATTTGCCATCGCGGTGTCAGAGGCCCTCTTCGCTATTGCTTCAGGCAGTTTGACTTTCCGTCCGTTGCCGAGCTACCCGAATACGTTCTCCACGACGGCTTTGGCGCTGAACCGTACAACGGTCGTGGGCTATTATGAAGGCCTTGGGAACTGCGTTCACGGCTACCAACAGGTAAGGAGCACACTCACCACGATCGAGCCTGCGGGGTCGGTTTGTTCGGGCGTGGAGGGGATCAATGACCTTGGCGTGCTGGTTGGTGTTTACTGCCCGATGGCCGTGGGCTGTGGAGGGGAACAGGGGCAGTACGGCTTTGTCATGGATCACGGTGTGTTTCTCGAGGTCAACTATCCGCTAAAGGGCGCGTCGACAGTTGCCAACGGTATTAATAACTTGAATGAGGTGGTCGGGGGATACTGTCCTGGCTACGTCGTATGCTCGCCGGGCGGCCTGAGCCCGAGCGCGCATGCGTTTCTTTTGAGTCACGGCACTTATACGACGCTAGATTACCCAGGGTCGGTTGGCACACAGGCGCAAGGGATCAACGATGCCGGTGATACGGTTGGCTTCTATCAGGTACTGAGTGGTGGCCAACACGGGTACTTATACAGAAAAGGGGTATTTACGAGCCTCGATCCGCCGGGCGCTCAACTTACGATAGCTCGCGGAATCAACAACGCAGGAACGATCTCTGGATTGTTCGTTGATAGCGTCGGCGTGACGCATGGGTTCACAATGCAGAACGGTGTCTACACGACGATGACTGTGCCGCATTCGACTTCGAGCGCAGTCGCCGGTATCAACAGTATTGGCTCGGTCGTCGCGATTGGGGTTGTCAACCCTATTGGTCCCCCGCTGCCGTTCATCGCCATGCCCACTGCGCCCACCACAGCCGACTCGTCCGCCGAAGCCGCGAGCCGCAGCGCTAGGTAGCCCTGCGCAGCGGCGAGCCCACAGCCAGGGGTTCGCCGCTGTGATACAACAGCCAGATGGCTGACGTTTCGCAAGATCTAATCGTTCCACCTCCCCCCATCTCGCGCCGCAACGTCTGGGCTTTCAGCCTCACCAGCTTGTTCAACGACACGGCCAGCGAGATGGGCTACTGGGTGTTGCCCGCGTTTCTGCGGTCGCTAGGGATTGACGCGGCGCAACTGGGCATCATCGAGGGTCTGGCGGAGAGCGTGGTGTCGGTGGCCAAGTTGTATTCGGGCTACTTGGCTGACAAGCTCACCAAGCGCAAGCCGCTGGTAGTGGCAGGTTATGCCGTCGCCGGAGCCGTCAAGCCGCTGCTGGCTTTTGCGGGGTCATGGTGGCAGGTGCTGGGCATCCGATTCTCTGACCGCCTAGCCAAAGGTATGCGCGGCGCGCCGCGCGACGTGATGCTCGCTGAGTCGGTTCCCAAAGAAAAGCTGGGCTCGGCCTTTGGACAGTTACAGGCGATGGACACAGCCGGCGCCATCATTGGCCCGCTACTGGCGCTGGGGATCATCTCCTACTACGGGGCGCAGTTCGGCTTGCGCAATGTGTTTTTATTTGCCGCGATTCCCGGCATGTTAGCAGTGACCACGGCGGTACTTGGCATTCGCGAGACGAGGCGAACGGATGTTGACCCAACGCCAAGTGCCGCACCTGCGCCTGCATTACCAACGACTGGCGCAGAAGCGCCTTGTCCCACCAAGGCACATTTCCCGTTCAGCTTTTACTATGTGCTGGCGGCGGTGACGATCTTCTCTCTCG
Source organism: Acidobacteriaceae bacterium (assembly GCA_025356095.1). Classification (GTDB taxonomy): domain Bacteria; phylum Acidobacteriota; class Terriglobia; order Terriglobales; family Acidobacteriaceae; genus JANXUR01. Next base: position 2,675 of record JANXUR010000097.1, read on the forward strand.
GCTGTTCCAGTGACATGTTTCTGGTGCTCCGTGCCCAGGAGTCAGGCATTGCCAGCAGTGCCGCGCCGCTGCTCGGCTTGACGTTCAACATCACTTACACGCTGTTCTCGTGGCCAGCAGGCAAGCTGAGCGACCGCATGAGCCGCCGCCATCTGGTGGCCGCGGGATACGTGGTGTACGCCGCCGTGTATGCGGTGTTTGCGCTGGCTCCGTCGCAAGGCGCGATCTGGGGCGCGCTCGCTTTTTACGGACTCTTTTACGCCCTCAGCACGCCGGTGATGAAGGCGTTGATCGCAGAGACTGTGCCCGCGTACGAACGCGGCCGCGCGTTGGGCCTGTTCTATTTTGTCAGCAGCGTCAGCATTCTACTGGCGTCGGTGGTAACCGGGCGTTTGTGGAAGATCTATGGAGCGGGGCTGCCACTGGGCATCGCCGCAGGCTTGGCGCTGGTGGCGGCGGGGATGCTACTGCTGGGGCCGGATACCAAGGCTGTGGTGACTGCTGCCGCGCCGACGGCGCAGCAACAAGAAGAGGATGAGCTGGACAAGTAGTCCAGCGCTGGTGTCGAGCACCACGTCAGAAAAGAGCCCGGTGCGGCCGGGCGTAAAGTATTGGTGCAGTTCGTCGAGGCTGGCGACCGTGGCCGTCATCGCAAGCGCCAGCGCGGCCCAACGCCAGTTCCAGTCAGGCGGCCTTCCACTGGTAAGGGTTGCGCGCCAGGCGCGGAAGCACAGCCAGCTTAGGAGGCCGTATCCAACCACATGCCCGGTCTTGCGCAGAATGTGGTGAACCTCCTGCATCTGCTCCAGCGGCATGTGTGGAGCAAGCCAGCGCAGCAGCGGGAACAGCAAGCTGGCAGTGTTGCTGGAGCCGAGCAATCCTGTGGATTCAATGGCGATGACGCCTATCCACGCGATGGCGGGTAGCCAGGCGCGTAAAATTTGGGCGCGCCCGGCAACTGCTTCCGATTCCGTTTGCGATGCGACCGGCACTCGCTATTCCACCCGGTAGTTCGGAGCTTCCTGCGTCACGATCACGTCATGCACGTGGCTTTCGCGCAATCCCGCTGCGCTGATGCGCACAAAGCGCGCCTTTTCGCGCAGGTCGTCAATGGTCTCGCAACCGCAGTAGCCCATGCCCGAACGCACGCCGCCCACCATCTGCTGCACGATCATAGAGACCGGTCCACGATACGGCACCCGACCTTCCACGCCCTCGGGCACCAGCTTTACCAGCCGGTTCAAATCCACTTCTCCACGCGGCTTGCCCGAGACCGTTTCATTTTCCACCGTCTGGAAGTAGCGTTCGCTGGAGCCTTCGGCCATGGCTCCCAGCGAGCCCATGCCGCGATAGCTCTTAAACGTGCGGCCCTGATACAGAATGGTTTCTCCCGGGCTTTCGTCGGTACCGGCAAAGAGTGAGCCAATCATCACACATGAAGCTCCTGCCGCCAGCGCCTTGGTGATGTCGCCAGAGAACTTGATGCCGCCATCGGCGATTACCGGCACGTCGGTGCCGCGGGTCGCGCGGTAGGCTTCTGCAATGGCCGTAATCTGCGGCACACCTGCACCGGTGACGATGCGCGTGGTGCAGATGGACCCGGGGCCAAAGCCAACCTTAATCGCATCCGCCCCGGCGGAGATCAGTTCCACCGCAGCTTCGTACGTGCCAACGTTGCCCGCAATCAGATCCACTTCCGGAAACACAGCTTTGATCTTCTTAATCGCTTCAATCACCCGGGTGGAGTGCCCGTGGGCGCTATCAATCGCAAGCACATCGGCTTTGGCGTTCACCATCTCCTGCGCGCGCTCCAAATAATCGCCTGTCGCACCAATCGCGGCGGCCACTCGCAAGCGACCGTGCAGATCTTTCGCCGCGTTGGGATAGCGCAGCTTCTTTTGGATGTCCTTCACCGTGATCAAACCCTTGAGTTCGTACTTGTCATCCACTACCAAAAGCTTTTCCACGCGATGGTCATGCAGAATGCGCTCGGCGTCTTCCAACGTGGTGCCGACCGGAACCGTGATCAGGTTGGTCTTGGTCATCACGTCGCTGATGGGAATATCGGTGCGGGTTTCAAAACGGAGATCGCGGTTGGTGAGGATGCCGACAAGCTTTTTGTTCTTAGTGACGGGCACCCCAGAGATTTTGTAGCGGCGCATCACTTCCAGGGCGTCGGCCACACGATCTTCCGGCGCCATAGTGACCGGGTCCACAATCATGCCACTTTCCGAGCGTTTCACCTTATCCACTTCATTCAGCTGTTGTTCAATGGTCAGGTTGCGGTGAATAATGCCAAGGCCACCCTGCTGGGCTAGGCCAATCGCCATGCGTGATTCGGTCACCGTATCCATGGCGGCGCTCACCAGCGGAATGTTGAGCGTGATGTTGCGGGAAAGGCGCGTCTGGGTGTTGACCTCGGAGGGAATCACGTCCGACCGGTTGGGCAGCAGAAGAACGTCATCAAAAGTAAGGGCTTCCGGAACCGGAAAATAAATCATGGCACTCTCACGAGAAGGAATCTCTCTATTTTAGAGGGGTGGGCGGGGTAGGGCAAATGGTAGGGGGCTGCGGGGATTTGCGGCGGGGTAGGGGCCGGGAGGGGCGAGCGGAAAATGCTGGCGCGAAGCAGGGTCAAGACTGTAAACAAAATTCGCCGCCCAAAATAAACAATGCTAACTATATTACTTTACTTATATTTGGCTTCGGCTGACGCAACTTTTGGCTTCTCCACTTCTCCAGTTCCTGCCGCTTTCGCGATAGACTACGGCGGTGCCTGCGGGTGCGGCCCCCAGACTTGCCACCGGGTTGAGCAGCAGCCGCAACCCCCTGCCGAGCGGCAAGGGGGCTTTCGGAAGGGAGATTCCATGCAGAAGTTGTTGCGGTTGGCAGGAAGCGAAATCAGCCAGTGGGCCAGCGGGCAGTTGGGCAGGTCAGTGCCCACGGCCATTGCTGCCGCACTTGTGATGGTCACCGTGCTTGCCCCTGCGGCACCGGCCCAGCGCGCCACCATAGACATCACGCCCAGCCATCTGCTGAACCGGTTCAGCCCGCTGCGCGCTCTCGGCGCGGGTGTGGACCGCGATCCACTGCACTCGACCGCCAAGCTGTATGACGCAGCCACCGTGGCCCAGATGCTCACTAGTGGTTATGGCGCCGTCAGCTACCGGCTGAATACCGAACTTAGTGTCCAAGCCTGGCACTGGAACCCGAAAGGCACGTGGAGTGACCCCGCACAGCAGGGATACTTTGTCGGTAGCCCAAACTCAACTAGCACGATACAACGCTCGTATGGATACAACTTGCCCATGCGCGGAGCGGGACCTCAAGTCACTGGAGGCGGCTATTCCCGTCTGGCAGATGGCAGCCTACAGAGCTACTGGAAGAGTAACCCGTACCTTGACCAGACTTACACAGCCGAAGACAATTCCCTGCATCAGCAATGGGCTTTGGTAGACCTCGGCTCCATCCGACCGGTGAACGCGCTTACGATCGCATGGGGCGACCCCTACGCCACCTCTTATCAGGTGCAGTATTGGACGGGAAATGACGCCATCTACAACCCTGCGCATGGCGATTGGGTTGCCTTTCCCGGGGGCAATGTAACCAATGGTAAGGGCGGTACCGTGACGCTCAAGCTCTCAGGCGCAACTATAAGCGCCGAATTCGTGCGCATCCTAATGACCTATGCTTCCAAGACTTGTGACTCCCATGGCGCGAGCGATCTACGCAACTGCTTGGGTTTCTCGATTAAGGAACTGTACTTAGGCGAGCTTACCAAAGGTGGAATTACTGACTACATTGTGCACTCGAACGGCAGTGACCAGACCGCGATGTACGTCTCCTCCAATGACGGGTGGCATACCCCAGCGAGTGCGGCAACCGATGATGGTGAGCAACCGGGGTTTGATTTAATTTATAACTCCGGATTAACCCAGGGATTACCGATGACAGTGCCCGTCGCTATGCTTTACGACACGCCAGAAAACGCGAAGAATGAGGTCGCCTACTTAGAATCCAAAAAGTTCCCCATTCAGTATGTTGAGATGGGCGAAGAGCCCGATGGCCAGTTCGTGTTGCCAGAAGACTACGCCGCACTGTATTTGCAGTGGGCAACGGCAATCCATAGCGTTGACCCCAGCCTGAAGCTGGCGGGGCCAGTATTTACTGGCGCGAACACTGACATCCCAGCCTGGCCAGATGCCAGTGGCAACACCTCGTGGTTCACCCGCTTCTTGAACTATCTGAACCACCATGGTCGCATGAACGACTTGAATGTAATGACCTACGAGCACTATCCGTTCGACCCATGCAACATTCCGTGGAGTAACTTGTTAGAGGAGCCGAGATATGTACAGGGTATTGTGCAAACTTGGAAGGACGATGGCCTACCTTCCACGGTGCCCCAGGAAGTTACGGAATATAACCTTGCCTTCGATCAATCTATTCACTACATGCAGCCTTTTGCCGCATTATGGCATGCGGATTTTGTAGGCTCGTTTCTCGCCAATGGCGGTCAGGCAGCATACTTTTATCAGTATGAGCCGCTGCCCATGTATGACGGCTGTGGCGGGTGGGGTACCTTCGGTATGTTTGTAACCGATAGCAACTATAACGTGAAGCAGCCCAGTGCAGAGTATTTCTCATCGCAGCTACTCACGCAGCAGTGGGCACAGCCGGTGGATGCCATGCACCTCGTGTATCCAGCCAGCACAGATATTGTTGACAGCCAGAACAACGAACTAGTCACCTCCTATGCTGTGCAGCGTCCCGACGGACAGTGGTCCGTGCTGCTGGTAAATAAAGATCAGTTTACGGAGCACAACATCACCGTTACCTTCAACGACGCGGCTGCAAATCGCAACCAGTACTTTGCAGGCGAAGTAACGCAGGTAAGTTTTGGTAGCGACAACTACCTTTGGCATCCAGACGGCATCAACGGTTATGCCAGCCCAGACGGACCCTCGGTGACGTCAGTAGAAGATAGTGGGGCGGGGACAACCTATACGCTGCCAAGGGCGTCAGTCACGGTGCTGCGGGGGACGATACAGTAGCTAGATACAGTAGCGAGATACAGTAGCGAGATTCAGTAGCGAGATTCAGTAGCGAGATCCAGTAGCTACATTCCTGGATTCGTCGGAGGCCGCCATTCATAGAAGGCTGGCATTGACCGGGGGTCGCCGCGAGCGTAAAATTCCGCGTACTTCTTGCTCTAGAGTATTCTGCTTACAGGAGTTAACTTATGCCATCTCATTTCGGCGTGCGTCGGTTTATGGCTGTATCGCTGTGCATCTTGCTCAGCGGATTTTCCGCTCTCGCGCAGCAGGTTCCAGACTCTGCCAGCACCACAAATGCCGGCAACACAATTGCTAGCGATGCGCCGCTGCCCATTCTTCGGGTCAGCTCGAAGCTGGTGCTGGTAGATGTGGTGGTTACCGACAAGCAAGGCAAGCCGATGACCGGCTTGAAGGCTGAGGATTTTACCCTGGCCGAAAGTGGCAAGCAGCAGGGGATTGTGGTCTTTCAGGCGCCGCGCCCACCTTCGGGTGAAGTGCCGCAGACGCTGCCCGCTGGCATCTATTCCAACCGGCCGGAGTTTCGTGCTGGCAATGGAAACCTCTCCGTCCTGCTGATTGATGCCATCAACACTCCGTTCAAAGATCAAGCGTACGCGCGCCAGCAGATGCTGAAATGGGTCGCCGCTAACTTTCAGCCCGGCAACCGCATGGCGGTTTACATGCTCACCGGCAATCTGCGGATGTTGCAGGATTTTACGGGTGACCCTAAAGTGCTGCAGTTGGCCATTGAGCAGTACAAGCCGTCGCAGTCACTGCTGCTCAATTCGCCGGGCCCGGCGGATCCGACGGGCGCGGCTGCCACGGTTCCGGCACTCGCCCAGGCGCTGGGTTTTGTGGGCACGTTCTATGATGCAGCGGCTGGATACAACATGGAGCGCCGCACAGAGATTACGCTCGATGCGTTCAAGTCTATCTCGCGCGTGTTAGGCGGGTTGCCGGGCCGTAAGAGCGTGATCTGGATGTCGGCAGGCTTGCCGTTCTCGTTGATTCCTGAAAATCGCGAGATCAGCGAGGCGGAACTGGCTGCTACCTTGCCCAGCAACCGTCAGTATTCGGTCGCCACCAACGGCGGCGGCTCCATTGCAGGCACGGTCCGCCAAGCCAATACCGATGAAATTAAGCAGGCAGCCGCCCAACTGGCAAGCGCGCAGATTGCGGTTTATCCCGTGGACGTAAGGGGTTTGGTGGCCTTCGGCTCGGCGGAGTCGCGGTCGCTGAATCCGCTGGCCGATTCGACATCCCTTCAAGGCAGCATTGAGACTATGCGGGAGATCGCCCGCCAGACCGGGGGCCGCGCTTATGTGAACCAGAACGAAGTAGGGCAGGCGATTCCCGAGGCGCTGGCCGACAACGATGCGGCCTACACCCTTGGCTACTATCCAGAAAACAAAAAGTGGGACAACCGGTATCGCGAGCTGAAGGTGAAGCTGCCTAAGGGCGATGCTGAGCTGCGCTACCGCAACGGCTACTATGCCTACGACCCGACTCAGGGCAAGACCAAGAGTGCGGAGAAGAATCCAGACAAGGAACTGGCCGATTCGCTGCATGACGACCCGCCAGCTACGTTGGTGGGCTTTACCACGATGGTGCGCCAGCCTTCCGCAGGCAAGGTGACGGTGATGTACCAGGTGGATGGCAAGACGCTCAGTTGGAATCAGAGCGGTGACAAGCAGCAGTTCAGCGCCACCTTTTTCGCAGCGTTCTTCAGCGCAGACGGCAAAATGGTCGCCTCGGGGCAGTCCAAGGCGGAAACCGGTTTGGCTCCTGCGGACTATGACACGGTGACGCAGCGGGGTCTGGTCTTCCCGCTGGACTTGGGCAGCGTCAAGCCCGGCAAGTACGTCGCCCACATCGGGGTGCGCGATAATAAGACTGGATTTATCGGCACCGTGGAAGCTGCAATCGAGGTGAAATAGGGCGGAAAGTTGCGTTCGTGGCCACTGCGTTCACCCGGCTCGGCCGGCAGCGCGAGGTTTGTCTTTTGTCCACGCGGAGCATATACTCTTGATTGAGAACTGTTGTGTAGTTTCCATGCTTTTTGGCGAAGCACACCAGTGGGCGCAAGCCCACTTTTCTGTTTGCGCCAAAAGAGATTCTGGAAACCAGAAGGCGAAGCATGGCGCTGCAAACATCCAGTCCCCTGGAAAAGGTCACCGAGATCGCGGAACGGGTCGCGATGTCGCTGGGTCTGGAAGTGGTGGAAGTGGAGCTAGTGGGCGGCGGCGGTAAGCATCGCACTCTACGCTTGTTTATTGACAAGCTCAACCCGGTGGATTTGTTTGATGGCGTGACCCACGAAGATTGTGCCAACGTCAGCCACGACGTCAGCTTGATTCTGGACGTTGAGGATGTGGTGCCGGGAGCAAGTTATCTGCTGGAAGTTTCGTCGCCGGGGCTGGACCGCAAGTTGAGCCGGGAAAAAGACTTTCAGCGCTTTCAGGGCTGCTTGGTAAAGCTTTCCACCCGGCACCCGGTAAACGGGAACCGGCATTTTGAAGGACGGTTGGTTCGCTTTGCCGAGGGCCGCCTGACGTTGGAATGGGCCACCAAGAAGCGCAAGAAAAATGCCACCGCAGATGCGGGTGAGCCGGGGTCAGGCACACTAGAAGTGGCGCTGGCGGACGTGGAAAAGGCGAACTTGGTTCTCGAGATTTAGGGTCAAATTCAGGGTCAAGTGTTGGGCCGCTGTTGGCGCAAACACCCGCCGATACAAGATCGGGCAAGGATTCGCAAAAGGTCTCGCAAAAGGTTTCGCAAAAGGTTTCGCAAAAGGTAACGAAGGATTACATGGCAAGCGAGCTTTACAACATGATCGAACAGCTGAGCCGCGACAAGGGCATTGACCCGCAGATCGTGATCAGCGCTTTGGAAGATGCCATTGTGGTGGCTACCCGCAAGCACTACCATTCGCAGGAGAACCTGCGCGCCTTCGTGGATAAGGAAACTGGCAAGATTCATGCCTTTGCTGCCAAAGAAATCGTAGCCACTCCCGAAGAAGTGACCGACGCCGAGCTGCAGATGACGGTGGAGGAAGCGCGGACTCTGGATGCCGATGCCGAAGTGGGCGGGGAAATCCTCATCCCTAAGATGACGGAAGGCGTGCTGGGCCGGATCTCGGCGCAACTAGCCAAGCAGGTCATCTTTCAAAAGGTCCGCGAGGCCGAACGCGACACGGTTTACAACGAGTACGTGGGTCGCATCGGCGAAATCGTCAATGCATCGGTCAAGCGCATTGAAGGTCCGGAAGTGATCGTGGATTTGGGTAAGGCCGAAGCCCGTATGCCCCGCAAGGAGCAGTCGCGGTTGGAGTCCTTCGCCATCGGTGAGCGCATTCGGGTGCTGATTTCACGCATCGAAAAGGCCTCGCGCGGGCCGCAGGTGGTGGTCTCACGGTCTGCGCCCGAACTGGTGCAGAACCTGTTCCAGACGGAAGTGCCTGAAATTTATGACGGCACGGTGCAAGTGCGCGCAATCGCTCGTGAAGCGGGTGAGCGCACCAAGATCGCCGTTCAGTCGCGCGACAAGGATGTGGATGCCGTGGGCGCCTGCGTCGGCATGAAGGGTATGCGGGTACAGTCCATTATTCGGGAACTGCGTGGCGAAAAAATTGACATCATAGAGTGGCACGAGGACCCGGTGACTTTTGCCGAAAAGGCATTGCAGCCGGCTAAAGTGGCGCGCGTTTCCATTGTGGACGCGCTAGAGAAGCATCTGGAAGTGATTGTGGATGACACTCAGCTTTCTCTGGCGATCGGCAAGAAGGGCCAGAACGTCCGGCTCGCGGCCAAACTGCTGGGCTGGAAGATTGACATCAAGAGTGAAGAAGAGAAGCGGCAAGAAGTAGAGCAGGCGATGTCGGCGGTAATGACGCAAACCGCCACGCCGCTGGAGCAGCTCACTGACCTGGGCGAAGGTGTCATCGAGAAATTGCAGGAAGCTGGCATCACCACCATTGAAGGTCTGGCGGATATGACGCCGGAACAGCTTGAGGCAATCGCTGGGATCGGCCCCAAGACGGTGGAAAAGATCAGTGTCGCAGTGAATCACTATTTCGCCAGCCTGATCGCTGCCGAAAGTGTGACGGAAGAAGCAAGCCCGGCAGAAGAACTGGCCGAGGCGGCAGACACTAAGGCCGAAGTGCCGGAATCAGACACCACCGGAGCTGTTGCGGAACCCGAAACTGTTGAGCCGCATGAGGCGGCCTCGGTGGAGTCTGCACCGGCGGTGCACGAGGCGAACGCAGCGGAAGCAGCGGAAGCTGGGTTGGAGCCAGACGTAGCAGAGCCTGATGCGGTTGAGCCTGATGGCCACGAACATGGCTCGTAGCACTCTGTTGGCAGTAGCAAGTTTTGCAGGAACACGGCAGCTTGATCGCAGCCGTGGCTGGTCAAAATGGAACCGAGAGGGTGCCATGAACAGCTAAGTGATATTGCAGGGAAAATCAGGGGGCGGATGCAGCAAAAGATTCGAATTAACGACTTGGCCCGCGAGCTCGAAGTAAAGAGCAAGGCCATTATTGATGCTCTCGACGTGATCGGGATTACCGAGAAGAAGACGCATTCCAGCTCCCTGGAGAACGACGAGGCCGCCAAGATTCGCGCGCACTTCGGCGTGCCGGGCGGCGGGGATAGCCCGTCTAAGAGCTCGAAGCCCACCAACCCTGACGAGCTGAAGCCCAAGTTCGATCTATCCCATATTTCCCGTCCGGGCGATGTGCTAAAGGCGATTCTGCAGAAGCAGCAGGCAGCGGCACCCGGTGCGCCGATGCGCCCGGTGGCGACTCCGCCTTCGGCGCGTTCTGTGGTTGCACCCCCGGTCGCCAAGCCTGCCGCCTCTGCGGCTCCATCTGCGCCGGTGGCACCCGTGGCACCCGTGACAAAGCCGACCGTCGCGGCGGCTCCTGCACCAGGCCCCAGAACCATTCTGCCCCAGACCGGGCCGCGCCCGGTGTTCCAGCCGAGAGCGATTCCGCCATCAGCCGTTGTCCGTCCCCCAGCGCCTGTGGTCGTGCCTCCGGTCGCGCCAGCGCCCGTTGCGGCCGCCCCCGTAACCCCAGTGGTGTCGCCTGAACTCCCCGCCCGACCCGTCAGTGCCATTTTGCCGGATGTGTCTGTCGTGGCTACTTCTGCTACTCCTGCTGCTCCTGCTGCGCTGGTGGCAGACGTCGTACAGCCAGAGCGCGCTGTGGTGGTACCTGCAGCTGCCGCGCCGTCAACAGTTCCCGGCCGACGATTGATCGTGCCCCAAACGGGTCCGCGCCCGGTCTACACGGCTCCGGTGCGTCCCGTGGTCACGCCGCGCCCTGTTCCGGGGAAACCCATCCCGGGCCGCCCGATTTTCGAACGTCCGCGTCCCGGCGCTGGCGGCGCTCCGGGTGCTCCCGGATCTCCGGGTTCGCGCCCGTTGCGTCCCGGCGAACGCCGTCCCACGCATCCCACTCGTACTCATCCCACTGGTCCGCGGCCCGGAGGCCCCGGCGTAGGACTGCCGACCTCTGGCCCGCCGCCTCCGGGAGCCTCGCGGCCCGGTGCCCGTCCCATGCGCGGACGGCCCGGCCAGAATCGCTATCCGAAGACCAAAGAAGGGCCGATGAAGGGTTTTATTCCGCCGTCGCGCAACAGTGCGATTACGGAAGCCCAGCCCATCACCCGCGCCATCGTGATCTCCGAAGGCGTCAGTGTGAAGGACTTGGCCGAAAAGCTGAGCATCCGCGCCAAGGACTTGATTGCTCGCTTGGTAGCTCGTGGCGTGTTTGCCACAGTCAACCAGACGCTCGATGCGTCGCTGGCCACAGAAATGGCCAACTTCTTCGGAGCCGATACCTCGGTCATCAGCTTTGAAGAGCAGGCGGAACACGAGCTGATTGAGGCCGAACTTGCGGGTGAAATCAACCCGACTGAAGCCACTACTCGTCCGCCGGTCGTCACCGTTATGGGCCATGTGGATCACGGCAAGACCACACTGCTCGATTCGATCCGCCACGCTACCGTCGCAGAGGCGGAAGCGGGCGGTATTACCCAGCACATCGGTGCTTACAAGGTGAAGATTGCGGATCCCGAATCTCCGGCCAATGGTCGCGAGATCGTGTTCCTCGATACGCCGGGTCACCAAGCTTTTACCCGAATGCGTGCGCGCGGTGCGAAGGCGACCGATATTGTGGTGGTAGTGGTGGCAGCCGACGACGGCGTGATGCCGCAGACGTTGGAAGCGATTGACCACGCCAATGCCGCCGAAGTGCCAATCATCGTAGCCGTCAACAAGATTGATAAAGAAGGCGCAATGCCCGACCGGGTCAAGAAGCAGCTCGGCGACCGTGGATTGGTGCCAGAAGAATGGGGCGGGAATACAGTTTTCGTAGATGTCTCTGCGAAAAAGAAAACCAACCTCAACTTGCTGATGGAAATGATCTGTCTGGTAGCGGATTTGAAGAGCCTGAAAGCAGTGGCCAACCGTCCGGCCACCGGCGTGGTGCTGGAAGCGAAGCTGGATCGCGGTCGCGGTCCGGTGGCAACCGTGCTGGTGCAGCAAGGCACACTCAAGACCGGTGACAACTTCGTGGTGGGTAACGTGTACGGCAAGGTGCGTGCCATGTTTGATGACCGGGGCCACGCTCTCGAAGCCGCACCGCCTTCTACCCCCGTAGAAATTCTCGGAATGGATAGCCTGCCGCAAGCTGGTGATCAGTTTGTGGTGATGGCGGAGCGCGAAAAGGCTCGCGCGATTGCGGAATATCGTGAGCAGAAATCGCGCGAAGCGGAACTGGCAAAGTCTTCTCGCGTCACGCTAGAAGGTTTGGCCGAGCAGATCAAGACGGCTGGCATCAAAGACCTGCCCATCATCCTCAAGGGCGACGTGCAGGGCTCGGTGGAAGTCATCCGCGACCTGTTGCAACGTACTTCAAACGATCAGGTGCGAATCAAAGTGTTGCGTGCCTCGGTGGGTGCGATCACCGAATCGGATGTGGTGCTGGCAGCCGCCTCGAATGCGGTGGTCATCGGCTTCAACGTGCGCCCGGAACGCAAGGCCGCAGAACTAGCCGAGCAGGACAAAGTGGATGTCCGTTTGCATACCATCATTTACGAGTTGCAGGATGAGATTAAGCGCGCCATGATTGGCTTGCTGGATCCGACCATCAAAGAAACCTACTTGGGCCGCGCGGACGTCAAAGAAACTTTCCGCATCCCGAAGGTGGGCACGGTGGCGGGTTGTCAGGTGGCCGATGGCACCATTCGCCGCGACTCCGAAGTACGCTTGGTGCGAGACAACGTCGTCGTATTCACCGGCAAAATTCTTGCCCTCAAGCGCTTCAAGGACGATGCCTCTGAAGTTCGCAGTGGTATGGAGTGCGGTATCTCCATCCAGAACTACGGCGACATTCGCGCTGGGGACACGATTGAAGCCTTTAGCAGCGAGCGGGTGGCTGGCGAGTTGCGTTCGTAAGAACTTTCCGCGGCGGGACGCAGATGAACTCTGCGGCCCGTCGGTTTTCGCCCGGTTTCGCCCGGCTGCTCCCGTGCCCATTGCATACCTGACGCTAGAATTACGGATCGAGGGCGCGCATTCCCTGAAGGATAAGCGTCAGGTGGTGCGCAGCGTAAAGGATCACCTGCGCAACGGCTTCAACGTGTCGGTGGCCGAACTAGACCCTTCGGAAGCGTGGCAGCGGGCGACCCTAGGTGTGGTGGCGATTTCCAGTTCCCGCGACTATCTGGACGGCCTGATGCAGAACGTAGAACATGCTGCCGTCCGCACCGCCAACAACGGGGGCGCGGAGGTGGTGGACGCGTCCTGGGACTATCTCACAGAGCAAGAGTAGCGGATGTTCAGGTGGCTGACTCAGGAAACTACCATTTCTGATATTCTCTTCCGTTTACTCCTTGGTAAAAATTATGCATCCACAGGGACCTACATATCGCCGCGAACGCATGGAAGAAGCGTTGCGCGAGGAAGTCAGCATCATTCTGGAAGGTGAGCTTGCCGACCCCCGGATTGGCCTGGTCACGGTGACCGAGGTGAAGATGGGTATTGGAGGCAAGGCGGCGCACATCTTTGTCTCCGTGGTCGGCGACGACGACGAGGCCGAGCAGTGCATGCAAGGCCTAGAAGCCGCCAAGGGCTACATTCGGCGCGAACTGACCGCACGTCTGCTGCTGCGGCATTGTCCGGAATTGTTATTTCATCTTGATCGCTCCGAGCAATACAACGGTCGCATTGACCAGTTGTTGACCCGGATGGAGAAGCGCAAGCCCAACAAAACACAGGGGAGTTAGAGTGTGCCCGCGCTGCCGGAAGCTGCGGCAACTTTGCCTATGCTGGAACAAGTCTTAAACGCGATCACCAGCCGCCAGCGCTTTTTGCTCACCTCGCACGCGCGGCCCGATGGCGATGCTATCGGATCCTTACTCGCCTTGCGCAGCCTGCTACTGCAACTGGGCAAGCAGGCGGAGATCGTCATGTACGATCCGGTGCCACGGGTGTACCGCAACCTGCCGGGGGCGGGAGCCATTGTGCAAGTGCCGCAAGTGGCGGCACCCACGGCCGGCACCGCCGATACCACAGACTATGACGCAGCCGTTTTGCTGGAGTGCGACTCGACCCAACGCACCCATCTGGGCGGACTCGACCGCTACTTGCTCATCAACATTGACCATCACCAAAGCGGCCGGGCCTTCGCGCAGGTGAACTGGATTGACCCGCACGCCTCTTCGACTGCGGAACTCATTTTCCGGCTGGTGCACGCTGCCGGCGCGAAGCTTACGCCAGAGATGGCAACCTGCCTGTACGCGGCGGTGTTGACGGATACGGGCTCGTTCACCTACATCGGCACCAGCGCCAACACTTTTTCTCTCGCCCGCGAGCTGACGCTCGCTGGCGCAGAGCCTGCGACCATTGCACGTGGAATCTATTTTTCGCACTCGGATGCCAAGATTCGCTTACTGGGGGCAGCTCTTTCTACCCTGCGCATTCAAGATGGCGTCGCCTGGATGCACGTGACGCACCAGCAGATGGAGCAGTTTGGCGCGCTGGAAGAGGATTGCGAAGGACTGGTAAACTATGCCTTGTCCATCGAAAAGGTGCAGGTGGCCGTGTTCTTCCGGGAGATTGGCGGAAATCGCTTCCGGGTGAGTTTGCGCAGCAAGGGCAACTTGAATGTGGCAGCCGTAGCAGGCCGCTTTGGCGGCGGTGGTCACGAGTGCGCAAGTGGATGCTCGGTGAACGGCAACATTGAAACAGCAGCAGCGCAGGTGTTGCAGCAGCTTAGGCAGCAACTGGCGGCGCAACACCCGAAGCAATACCCGACGCAATACCCCTAGCAACACTTCTACAATACACATGCCCGCGCACTCACCTCGCGGGGCGGAGAACTCTCTTGGCGCAAGCAAGTGTTTCAACCCGTCGTTGGCAAACATCCATCGCAGAATGGCTGGCGCTGGCTGGCTTTTGTTTTCTGTTCGGGTTTGCCGGGCTGGGCAATTTCGGGCTGGTAGGGCCAGATGAGCCGCGTTACGCGCAAGTGGCACGTGAGATGTTCGAGCACCAAGACTGGATCACTCCTACCCTTGGTGGCCTGCCTTGGCTGGAAAAACCAGTACTGTACTACTGGGAGGCAATGACCTCCTATTCGCTCTTCGGCGTGAGTGACTGGGCCGCGCGGCTGCCCGGCGCGTTCTCCGCCACCCTGATGGTGTTGGGGATCTTTCTTTTCTTTCGGCGCTTTCGCCCTGGAGTGCAACTGGATGCCGCGCTCATCGCGCTGGCGTCGGCCGCCGCGGTGGGCTTTGGCCGTGCCGCTGCCACGGACATGCCACTGGCCTCTTGCTTTGTGCTCGCCATGCTGGCTTGGTTTGCTTGGGTGGAAACCGACGAGCGTCGTTGGCTGCTTGGCTTCTACTTCTGGAGTGGAGCGGGTGTGCTGGCCAAGGGGCCGGTAGCTGTATTTTTCGCCGTGCTAATCATCGTCCTGTACGCACTCTGGTTGCGTGCGCCCGGCTTGCTTTGGCGGACGCTGTGGCTGCCCGGCATCGCGCTGTTTCTTTTGACGGCTGCGCCCTGGTATGTCGCCGTGCAACTGAAGAATCCCGAATTTTTCCGCGTCTTTTTTTTGGAACATAACCTCGCCCGCTTCAGCAGCAATCTCTACCGGCACCAGCAGCCATTCTGGTACTACATCCCAGTAGCGCTGGCGGGGTGGTTACCGTGGACGGCGCTGGTCGTCACCGCTCTTGTGGGGGCCGTTCGTGGCATGGCCGCGAAGGCAACTGCACCGGGCCAGCCATCTTCTGGCGACATGCTTGCCCCATTCTTGTTGATTTGGACGCTGGTGCCGAGCCTGTTCTTCTCGCTCTCGCAGTCCAAGTTGCCGGGCTATATTTTGCCAGCCCTGCCCGCTGGAGCCATGCTGCTGGCGAACTGGTTGTGGCGCATGCGGGAAGAAGGGCTCACCCTGCCGCGCTGGCTGTTGCTGCTGCATTCACTGGTTGCGGGAGCGCTGATTCTACCTGCCCTTTGGATTGAGCCGCTGTTGCTGCATCAACCCATTGCACCCGCGCTGCGCATGCAAGGCATTGGTATTGCGGCGGCGGTGGCTCTGCTGCTCTTCTTGATGCTGGCGCGGCGTGGTCTTGGTGCGCTACGCATCGCCACGATTCTGCCCGTAGCCTTCTTGATGTTGACCCTGCTGCGAACCGGCGCGCCACTGATTGACGCAACCGCCTCCGCTCGCGCGGTGGATGTGGCACTTCGCCAGGTGGATGGCAAGGGCTTGCCCCTGGCGGTGTTTGGTCCCTCGCGCCAAACGGAGTATGGCTTGCACTTTTATCGCAATCACCCGGTGGCAAGTTATGAACGCGGTGAGATTCCAGCAGGCGAGCACTTGCTGGTGACGCGCGAAAAATCCGCAGCAGATCTGCAAGCGATTTTGGCGGGACGGCGCGCCGTCCCCGTCGGGGATCTACGACTTCAGAAGCTGGAGTTCTACTGGGTGCAGGCGGCAGGCCAGCCCGTCCACTAGCCTTGCAAGTGCCGACCCGCATGTTGCCGCGCTGTGTACTCCCTCTTTCGCTTGGGGGTAACGAAGTTCTAAACTCCCTAAAGGGCTTGCAGCAGCGGCCTCATGCGATGCTCTGCGCGGCGTGGTGCGCGTCTGGGGAAATCACTTTCGTGGAAATCATAGAACTTCGGCACTTCAGCTCCGGCGACCTGCGCCCGCTACTCCACGCGGAGTGCGAGATATGGCAATCGCAGCTTGACTGGGACTACTCCGGTTCCGCGGAGATGGTGCTGCGCTATGTGGATTCCAAAATCCTGCCCGGTTTTGCCGCACTCGACCGCGGCCGTGTGCTTGGTTACGCCTTCTATGTGTTGGAAGGCATCAAGGGCGTGGTGGGAGACGTGTTTGTGGACCGCGCTCACGGCAGCGAGACGGCCAGCCGCATGGTGGAAGCCCGTCTGCTGCAGGATCTGATTGGCGCGATACAGGACTCCCCCGGCGTAGTCCGCGCTGAAGCCCAACTGTTGTTACTGCCCACTGGCATGGCGGCGGAGCCGTTTGGTGCGGCAAGGTTCGCGCGGCATCCCCGTTTATTCATGGCGCGATCCCTAGAGTCGCAAGCCACCGCCGCTCCACATCCCGGCACCATTCCATTTGGAATTCGCACCTGGGAGGACGGAGATTTTCAACAGGTTGCTGGACTCATCAGCGCTGCATATCTGCATCATGTGGATGCAGAGATCAACGACCAGTATCAGTCCACAAGCGGTTCGCTCCGCTTTCTGAATAACATCGTTCGCTTTCCGGGATGTGGGACGTTCGACCAGCAGTCTTCATTGCTGGCACACGATCTCCGCACAAATCAGATTGCCGGTGTGGTTCTGTGCTCCACCATTCGTGCGGATGTGGGTCACGTCACGCAGATTTGCGTGGATCCACGGTATCGCAGCAAAGGGTTGGGCGAGTTGCTTATGGAGTCGGCCGCAGCACGGCTGCGGCATCGCAACTTCCGCTCGCTTTCACTCACCGTGACGCAGGCCAACCACGGTGCCATTGGACTCTATGAGAAGCTGGGCTTCAGCGCCCAGCACATCTTCGACGCATTTGTTTGGAACGGCTAGCTGGGCTCCGTGGGGCCGGGCGTGGTTACAGCACAGCCCGCAGCCTTGGGTTCCGCAACCTAGCGATGCAGCAGGGGCAGCAAATACATCACCCAGCCCGCAACAATCAGGCCGCCGACGAATACGCCAAAGCTCTGGAGGCCGTATCGCAGCATGGCCCGTGGATGGTCTTTTTGCGTGATGCCAAAGACAATCGAAGCAAATAAAGCATAGAGGACGGCGGCGCTAAAGTGAGATAGGTTCATGGCTTTTTCCCGATCGCGATGTGGTAGGCATCGGCCACGCATATAAAATTCAGCAACCCCGCACTCACCAGAAACACGGTGCCGTAGGCCGCTGTGGCACGCTGCATCACGCCCGAGCCAAGGTCCAGCGCACGGCTGATGATGTACAAAGCACCCGCGCCGACTTGTCCCACGAAGCTCAATATCTCCAGAACGTCGCCACCATTGGGTGCGTACACGTGGCCATCCATCTGTAGGCCGAGCCAGTACATCATCATCACAGACACCATGATGAGCCCGCCGCGGCCCCATTTCTTCTGCATCAAGTGGCCCGCTCCGGGTATAAACCAACCCACGGCCGGCACCAGCACCGACAGGGGAGAAACCTCGCTCGCTTTTACTGCGGTGTCACCTTTTGAGTTTGCCATTCGTTCCTTCGCTACGAAGTCTTGCCCTGCCCGGTACCGTCTTGCTAGATATTGTCTTGCTCGATCTAGCCTTGCTAGATATGCACGATTTCGTGCTGAATGCACCCGGTGACTTCCGCGCTACCACTCCGGATGAGCATATTCACTTCCGCGCGGACGCCAAAATCCTTCAAGTAAATTCCGGGCTCAATCGAGAAGCACGAGTTGGGCAACAAACGCCGCTCGTCGTGAATCTCCAAATTGTCCATGTTCGCGCCGTTGGCGTGTACGTCAGTGCCAATCGAGTGCCCGGTACGGTGGGTAAAGTATTCACCATAACCTGCTGCTTCAATGTGCTTACGAGCAACGTCGTCCACCTGCCAACCGCGCACATCCGCGCTCGCGGCAATATTCGCTTTTACAAACTCAATCGCCTTGTCGCGCGCTTCGGTCACGATGCCAAACACCTTGCGCTGCTCATCGCTCGGCGTGCCAATACAGCCTGTCCAGCAAATATCGTAAAAGCAAGCGCCGGGCGTGTTCTGCTTGCTCCACAGGTCAATCAGCACCCAGTCGCCGAGTTGAATGGGCGAGTGCAGTTCCTTGGTCGGTTCGTAGTGGGGGTCGCCGGAGTGGCCATTCACTGCCACATCAGGGCCATCTCCACTGACCAAGCCTTCGCGCGCAAATGCTTCTTGAATCCACATCTGCATTTCGTACTCGTTGGTACCGCCGCTGCGGACGCGAGTGCCAATTTCCTGGAAGGCGGCCGCGAGAATGGAGTCAATGCGTTTACCCGCAGCGAGGTGGCTGGCAATCTGGTCTTCGTTCCAAGTGGCTTCAAACTGTGCCACCAAATCGGCGGAGGAGACGATGTGTTTGTCGAAGCTGCGGAGGAGTTCGACAGTGCCTGCATCCACCATGCCCACATACAGGATGCGATTATTGGGCGAATACTGCATGGCGATGTTGGTGCAGCCTGCAGTGAGCTTTTGCAACTCTTCGTCAAGCTCCTGCCAGCCGGAATAGAAGCGCTTGCTGCCGGGCAGGGCGTCGAGCCGGAAGGCCTCGATGCGATGGACGAGCTTTCTAGGCTCGCCGTTAGCCGGAATCAAGTAAAACCAGCGGCGCGAGACCATGCTGTCTTCCGGCAGGCCCAGCACGCGGTAGGCGATGGCATCGCGATGATGGTGATCATAGAAAAGCCAGGCGTCGAGCTGGTGCTCGCGCAATGCGGATTGTATGGCAGAGATATCCATAAGCAATGCCTATTCTAAACAAGTGGAGCAGGTTGAGCGAATGGAGCTAGGCCGCAGCGGTGCGCGCGGTCTTGTTATAAACCCACAGCAATGCAGCGGTCGCAACCCCGACCGCACTCAAGGACCACCAGATATATTCCGGCTGGTGGGTAACTTCGCCAAAGTGATGGAGGAGCGAACCGCCAAACCAGCCTCCGATCAGGGAGCCAATGCCGATGGGCAAGAAAGCAAACCCCATGTAGGTGCCTTCCTGCCCAGCGGGCGCGAGCCGCGAAATGTATTCGTAATAACGGGGGGAGAGAATAATCTCACCCAGAGACACCACTACCAGCGTGGCAATGGCCATGGACACCGAGGGATGCAGGATGAGCAGCATCCATGCAAGTCCAGAAATCAGGGTGCCCAGAATGATGGCAGTGAGGGGGGGAATTTTTTCCGTCAGAAAGCTTATAACCACGGTGAGGCAAATGACGGTAATGGGTCCCCAGATGAGGATGAGCTCGGTGTCGGCTTGGGGGTCAATGTAGTCGTGGATGTACACGGGCAGAATGAGGAACTCCTGCCAGAAAACGACCCAGTAGCCGGAGAAGATGAGGAGAAAGAGCATGAAGCGTGGATTGGATAAGACGGTGCCGAAGTTGCGCACGGCTTGGGCGAAGCTGGGAGTAGGCTCGTCGCTGGCGCGGGTGGGTTCTTTGAACAGCAGGACCACGGCAAAGAACATCACGAAGACGCTGAGGGCGGCGACGCGGAAGACATCTTCGACGGGCAAATGGTGGTGTACCCAGGAGGCGACATAGGGCCCGGCAGCGCTGCCGATATTGACCAGAGTGTAGTAGATGGAAAAGCCCAGAGAGCGAACATTCTCTTTCGAGGCGCGGGCCGTGGTGCCGACGACGCTGGGTTTGACGAGCGCAATGCCTAGCGCGGGCAGCATCAGCACCATGGTGACCAGGGCACCGAGCGGCATGTAGTTGCGAAGGGGAGCAAACCAGGGGGAGCCCAGTGAGCCCAGCAAAAAATACGAACCGCTCAAGATGAGGTAAGCGAGGCACAGCGACCTGCGAAAGCCGAGGCGGTCGGCGAGAGTCCCGCCGAAAGCGGCGAGAAACCAGACCAGCCCGCCGAAGAGTCCGGTTAAGCGGGTGGCGGATTCGACCTGAAAACTAAGGGTTTCGTGCAGATAGCGGGCGAGGGAGGCGAACGCGGCGTAATAGGACAGGCGCTCGAAGAGCTCGCTGATGTTGGCGACCCAGAAAGGGCGCTCAAAGCCGGTGCGAATTTCGTGGAAGCGTTCCGAGATCGTCAAGGGCAACTCCGTAAAGAAACAGGTTCGGGCGGCGCTCGGGGAGGGCTGAAAATGCTAGCTCAGTCCCAGGCGCAGGCGCACTTGCTGGGCAGAAATCCCGTCCACACAAATGCGTTTATTGCCACTACTTTCACCGGCCACAATAGTAACGGAGGAACGGGTCACCGCCAACTGCCGAGCGAAAAAAGCGATACACGCGTCATTGGCTTTGCCTTCCACCGGGGGTGCCGTGAGGGCAAGCTTCAGGGCGTCGCCGAGGGTGCCGGTGATGGCATTGCGGGAAGCACGCGGGGCCACTTTGATGGCGAAGGTGACCGTGCCGTTTTTTTCATCGAGCGGAATCACGGTGCGGCCCCCGAGTGTGCGTGGTTCAAGGTTGTTCAAAGTTGTTCAAGGTTTCGCGGCAAAAGTCTGCTTGGTGGAAAAGTGCACCAACAGAGCCACCAGCAGCGTGCCTGCCAACACCTGCGGGGCTTTAATCAGAGGCACCTCCATGTGCAATGTGATGGCAATGAAGAGTGCCAGGGTGAGCAGGTTGGCGAGCAGGCAGGCCCGGTTCAGGGGGCGCACCCGGTTGCCATAGTGCGAGCGCAGCAGGTTGAGCATAGCCAGAAATATCATTGCCAGGCCGCCGCCGAGAAACCATAAGAGGTCCATGGTGATCGGTTTGGTCAAACCCAAGACGCAGTGGGTGATACCGAAGGCGAGAAACAACCAGCCGACGACGCGATCGAGAATGTTTAAGGTGTGTTCTCCGTGGATGCCCCGCCTTGGGCGGGAGCGAGTTTGCGTTTGCCGAAGATGGCTGTTCCGACGCGGACGCAGGTTGAGCCTTCTGCAATGGCGACTTCCATGTCACCAGACATGCCCATGGACAACACGTACATGCTGATGCCGGGCAGATGGCGCGCGGCAATTGTATCGAGCAAAGTGCGAGCCCGGCGAAAATAAGGTCGCGAAGCCTCTGGATCGTCATCCCATGGCGGAATGGTCATAAGTCCGCAAATGTGAAGGTGGGTCAGGGCAGGAGCGGCGAGGAGCAGCGCTTCCAGCTCTGGCGAATCCGGCGCAAGGCCGCTCTTGGCCGCTTCGCCTCCCACGTTGACCTCAATCAGCACCGGGAGCGGTAGCTTGGATGGACTCGATGGGTCGGCCAAAGTCGCTGCGGCCGCATCGAGCCGCTTCGCCAGCTTTAGTGAATCCACTGAGTCAACGCCATCCAGCAGTTCTACCGCCTTGCCCGCCTTGTTGCTTTGCAGGTGGCCAATCATGTGGATCGCCGCATCCGGCCCGACCAGTGCCGCGCTGCCCATGCTCTCTGACTTTTCGTCAAACTCCTGAACGTAGTTCTCTCCGAACAGGCAAATGCCCGCAGCATAGGCCTCGCGAATCGCTTGGGCAGGGAAGGTCTTGGTGACGGCCATCAGAGTGATGTCTAGGGGCGACCGCGCGGCGGCGTGCGCCGCAGTGGCGATGCGTTCGCGCACCCGCGCAATATTTGCTGCGATCGAGGAAAGAGGAGTCACACCGCGATTAAAACACAAACAAGCCCAAGGCCAAGGTGAGGTGGTTAGCTCAGTTGGCGCGGATGCGGTGGGAGTGGCGAGCGGGGGGGGGCCGGTGCGGCCAAAAAGCCGGGGGAATGCGGTATCGTCGCATTCCCCCGGCAAAGCAAGTGAGCGTTGACGGTTGCTACATCATCGCCTGCGGAGGTGCCGGTTCATCGGGACTGCCCGCGCTGGATAAGGGCAGCTTGATCATGAGGAAGGCCAGTGCCGCCATGATGACCACGCCAAACAGGTAAGAGGGTTGGGCAAAGAACTGCCAGTTGAAGTCGTGTTTCCACGCAATCAAGCCAGCCCAGGCCAAGCCGAGGATTGCCTCCCCGGCAATGAGTCCCGAGGCGGTAAGGATGCCAGCGTTTTCCACACGAGTTTTCTGGGCGGAGTTGAGGCCTCGACGGTCGGCAACCCAATCGGCGATGGCGCGGATGACGCCGCCGATAAAGATCGCTCCAGTGGTTTCAAACGGCAGGTACATGCCGACCGAAACCAGCATCGGGCTTTTGATCTGCATCATGATCATGGCAATGCCCATGCAGATGCCCACCACCACCAGCGGCCAAGGCATGTCGTGGTTAACGATGCCGCTGGCTAGGGTCGCCATCAAGCCAGCTTGCGGGGCGGGGAGGTCCTTACCACCAAAGCCGCCGGAGGAAGCGAAGGCGGTATTGAGCAGCATGAGCGGGAAGAACATGACGAGACTGGCGACGACGACCGCGATGAGTTCGACCACCTGAATCTTCTGGGGCGTACCGCCGAGGATGTAGCCGACTTTGAAGTCTTGCAGCAGCTCGCCCGCTACGGCAGAGGAGACGCAGACGACGGCGGCGACGCCGAGAACGGCGGCGACCCCGGAAATGCCGGAAACACCCAAGCCGACCATGAGCAACGCGGCAATGATGAGGGTCGAAAGCGTGAGTCCAGAGATGGGGTTATTCGACGATCCGATCAAACCGACGAGGCTGCCCGATACGGTGGCGAAGAAGAAGCCCACAATAATCATCACCACAGCTGCAAGAATCGCTGGCGCTACCAGCCCAGACAAGTAGCTGTAAAGAAAGCACATGAGAACGAACATGACCGCGATGAGGCCGAATACGGTTTTTGAGCTCATGTAGCGTTCCGTCCGCGAGAGCTGCGACTGATCTTCCTGAGTCTGCTTTAGATCTTGAAAAGCCTTGCCGAGTCCGGCCATCAGGCTTTTGCGCATGTTGAAGAGTGTATTGGCCGCGCCGACGAGCATTCCGCCCACCGCGATAGGACGCACGATGTACTTCCACACGCCAAAGGCGATGCCGCTCCAATCATTGGGCGAATCGGCGGGAAGGTACTGGTGCAACTGCGGTCCAAGAAAGAACATAAGCAGCGGCACCATCAATCCCCATGCCAGCACGCCACCTGAAAACTGCAACGCCGCGAGTCGGATGCCGATGATGTAGCCGACGCCAAGGTATGCGGGACTGACGCTGGGTGCGGCTACGACGCTGGAGCCACCGGCAGCAATGATCTTGGTGCTACCCGTGGAGCCGAGCCTTACCTGACTGCTGCCGAGGGAGCCGACGCCGAAGGTAAAGGGCTGATCGGCGGCGAAGAGTCCGAACCTGCCGAGCAAATAGACTACGCCGCCGACGCCAATGTTCCAGAACAAGAATTTAGCGGCTTCCGCACCGCGCTGTCCGGCCTTGTGAATCTCTGACGCTGCCACCGATTCCGGAAAGGGCAGCTCAGGGTCTTCCACCATGCCGCGCCGTACCAGAGAGACAAACAGCACGCCCAGCACACTGCCCACAATCATCAGCGCAGTGGACTTCCAGTAGGCGTCCGCAAAGCCAAACGACTGCCATGCGCCAGCCATGACGAAGGCGGGGAGGGTGAAGACGGCACCGGCAGCGACCGATTCGCCGATGGAGCCTGCGGTCCGGGCGATATTTTCTTCCAGCAGCGTGCCCTTCCAGCGGCGCATAACCGCCATGGAAATAACGGCGGCCGGATAGGTGGCCGCGATGGTGATGCCAGCGCGCAAGCCGAGGTAGGCGTTGGCAGCGCCGAGGACGACGCAAAGGACCAAGCCTAAAAGCACGGCACGCAGCGTGAACTCCTTCATCTGCATGCTGGGCGGGACGAATGGTGCGTGGGGCTTACGCTCAGTACCGGGTGATGCACTCATAGATGGATGACTCCTTGGCAATGCCACTCTTAGGCTACGCTGCTGCCAAGCGTAGGCACGGCACAATCAAAGTTTGCAGAAAACAGCGAAAGTTAACACGCCGGGGATAGCAATTACAAGCGCACCCCGGCGCATTGTCCCTCGCAATGTCTTCGCAATGCCCTTGCAAACCCGGTTTCTTGCTCCCCATATAATCAGCTGGAGGCGCTTCCGGGCCCATTCCACTATGTCGAATCTCTCCTACGTACTGCGAACCATTTGGCAAGAACCTTCCAACCGCGGCCAGCGGCTCAGCCGCGTGGCTGGCTTTGCCGGGTGGCAGGCATGGAAGCGGCTGGTGGGCCGCCCGCGCACGGTTTGTTTAGGCAACGGCCTCCGCATGCGCGCCTATCCAGATTGCGGCGTTGCGCCAGCGGCGATTTACTATGCCCTGCCCAATAGCGAGCACATCGCCTTTCTCCGACAACACCTCAACGGCGGAACCCTGCTCGATGTCGGTGCCAACATCGGTCTGATGACGTTGCTGCTGGCGCGGCAGGTGCAACACGCCATCCTGTTTGAGCCAAACCCGACGGCCGCTGCCCGTGCCCGCGAAAATCTTGCACTCAATCACTTGCCCTTTGAGGTCGAGAGCAAAGCCATCTCTGATTCCAGCGGAACCATTCGGATGGAAGATTCGGGCGGCGGTAGCCCGGTGAACCGCCTGGTCTCAGGCTTTGAAACCACCAAGCCGACCATCGAGGTGGAGCGCCTGACGCTGGATGCGTACCTCGCCGACTACCTTGCCCGGCGTGGTCCTTTGCCCGCGCCCCTCAGCGCCATCAAGATTGACGTGGAAGGCCACGAGAACTCTGTGATCGCCGGTATGGCCCAAACCCTCCGCGAGCTCCGCCCGCTGGTGATGTTTGAGTATCTGCAACGGACTAACATCGTCGAAACTCTGCGCCTGTTCGCCGAAGCAGAGTATGCAGTCTTCGGACTCACCGCCAACGGCCTTCGCCAAGCCACAGCCCAAGTAGCCCCACTGCAAGACCTCTTTGCCTGGCCGCGAGAGCGCGCCCAAGAGTTGCCATTGTCCACCACCGCCTAGGCACACGTCATTCCTGCTGCATTCCTGCTGCATTCCGGCTGTATTGACACTGCAACCCAAAGGCCAGCCGCGACTTTTCCGCAAAGGGAGACACCCATCCCGTTGCACACCATCGCGGCCGGGGGCTATACTCTGGCTAGCAAGCGGCTCTGCCGCAGTCTGCGGCAGGCGGCCTCAGGAGGCGCGTCTTCAGCAGTAGGATGCACATGCTCCATGCCTCGCGCGCGCGAGGGCCCCGAGAACTCCACTCTGGAGCTTCCTCTGCCACTGCGCTGCCCGCCACCTCGCCGTTATATGCCCTCTTCCATGCGCTTCGCTCGGCTGCGGCCTCTGTCGCGGCCACGGTGTTTCCTGCTCCCTGCCGCATCTGCGGTGACCCTCTGGAAAACCTCTCTCGCCTGCCGGTTTGTGACGGCTGCATTGCCAGCCTCGCGCCCATGGCAATGGCTGCCCAGGGTAATTTTTGTGAAATCTGCGGAGAAGGTCTGGCGTCGCCCTGGTTCCCCGGCGGCAGCATGGCTGTCCAGCAAGCTGACGCGCTTTTTGCTGACGAACCCTTCCGCCGCTGCGGACTTTGCCAGAAAGCGCAGCCGCCTTACGAACGCGCGGTAGCCTTTGCCAGCTATCACGGCGCGGTGCGCGACCTCGTCCACCTGCTGAAGTACGAGCACGTACTGTCTTCGGCGCAACTGCTTGCGGAGTTGCTCGCGGAGGCGCTCCAGCCATTGCTGCCGCTCATGGCGGCGGATACGGTCGTCATCCCGGTGCCGCTGCATGTCGAGCGCCGCCGCGAGCGCGGCTTTAACCAGTCGGAGCAAGTGCTGCGCGCGCTGCTGGATCAGTTGAAGTTAGCGCCAACCGGTCGCCTCTTCCACGCCGGACTGGACGTGCTAGCTCGTACCCGCGCTACCAAGTCGCAAACCGGCCTTACCCGTCCGCAACGCAAAGCCAACGTGCGTGGGGCCTTTAAGGCGAAGAACGCCGCGAAAATTGCTGGCCGCGAAGTGCTGCTGCTCGACGACGTTTTTACTACCGGAACGACCGTCGCCGAGTGTGCTCGAGTGCTGAAGCGCGCAGGTGCGAAAAAAGTATGGGTCGCCACCGTGGCTCGCGTGTTGAAAGATGGAGTGTCGCCGCCCCAGCGGGCGCGTTTGGCAGCAACTGTTGTACCTGCGCTTGAATTGCCCGTGGCCTATCGGCCAAAAGATCCCGGGCACTCAGGTTTGTTCTAACTGGACGTCAACCGTAAGTAGCATCACACGGGCTGTTGTGGCAAACAATTGCCAGACATTGTCGGTCATTACCAGTCAGCAGCCACAGGTGAGCGGGGGATTATGGCTAGAATGTCGCGCGTTACATCGCACATGACTTCACATGGCATGTTGCACGGAACCATGAACTTTGGGCAGCGCAGCGGACTGCACGGTGGTGCCAACTCGTCCAGCAACGCCAGCGTAGGCCTCAATCCCATCCCGCCCTCGTTGCTGGGGGTGATGCCCGATTCCATTCCCGGCATCATCATGGGCCGCAAGTATTCGCTGCATGCGCCGGTGCTGGTGCTGAATGCTTCCTATGAGCCGATTAACATTTGTGCCGCTCGCCGCGCTATTGTGCTGGTGCTCAAGGGTGTGGCTCGCGCGGAAGAGGAGCATGAGCGGGCGATGCATGCGGCAGCGGTCACCATTTCTGTTCCGTCGGTGATTCGTCTGCTGGAGTATCGCCGGATACCGCACCAGACCCGGGCGCTGTCGCGCAAGAATATCCTGCTGCGCGATCGCAATACCTGCCAGTATTGTTCGGTGGTGTTGCCGGCCGGTGACCTCACACTCGACCATGTACTGCCCCGTTCCCGGGGTGGGTCATCGTCATGGGAGAATCTGGTCGCCTGCTGCCATACCTGCAACCGCCGCAAGAGCAACAACCTGCCGCATGAAGCAGGGATGAAGCTGATGCGGGAGCCCCGTCCCTTCTCGCTGCATACCAGTCGCCACATCATGCGTATGATGGGCCACAGCGACGCCAAGTGGCGGAAGTATTTGTTTTATTAGGCAGCCGGAACGAACAAGCAAGACGAACAAGCAAGACGAACAAGCAAAACCACCCTGCGGCACAACTCCGCAATCCGGTAATTCCGCTCGTCAATGTTTCGCGTGAAGGCAGAAACGGGTAGAGCGGGGCTTCGAGCCCCGCGTTCTCGGGCTGCGAGAGACAAAGGCTTTAGCCGCTGCGGTAACCCCTCCGTCGCCCTCAACAGGGAGCTAAAATCCCCGCTCGACGGATCCTGCATCCTTCCAGAATGGGCATCTCCTGGTCACCGGCCACTTGCCACTGGCTACTGCTTGGGTTTCTCCGCGGGCTTCTCCGCAGGTTTCTCCGCCGGATTTTTCGCCGCGTCCGGCGCATCTTTAGGCTTCTCCAACTCTTGCCCGTTGTAGGTAATCCTCACGCTGGAGCCGAATTGCTTGTAGTCACTCCACTTCACAATCTGTCGAATGCGGACACTTTCATTGACAAAGTTGAGGTCTTCATCGGCCTTGGCGTAGGTGGGGAACCAGTATTTGCCATCAATCTGCTCGCGGTAAGTGGTGAAGTTCGGCGTCAGATTCTCCTGTCCGTGGCCCTTTTTGCTGACGTGGGTTTCGGGGACCGGCTTGCCGAAGCTTTTGACGATTTGAAAGTCCTGCTGATCGACCCACACCTTGCCTTGAAAGTAGCGTTTGCCTTTTTCGATGGTCTTGGGGGCGATGTCAAACACGTAAGTATCGAGTTCGTCCTGTTTCTGCTGGCCCTTGTAGAGCACGTCATATTGGGGAAGGTCGTCTGCGGTAATGACGAAGCGGAAGTCATTTTCAATGTCATCAAAATCTTCGCGAGACATGGTGATGCGCTGCAGGCTGGCCTGAGGCGCGAACACAACGGTCCGTACCTTCTTGCCTTTGTCGTCGAAGGTGATGTCGAAGACCTGTTGCCATTCGCCATCCACAGTATCGCCTTCCAGAGTTTGCACCTTCACCGATTCGCGATAGGCGTAATGTGCCCGAGCCTCGGTGAACTCTTTTTCGCGCGTAGTGAAGCGCTTGATGATCTCGTCCGTAGTGATGCCCTTAGGCGGTGTGGGGTCAAGGTCGCCCTCGCCCTTTTGAGCGGCCGCAATGCCGCACGTCAGCACTAGCAGCGCCAGTGTGAGCGCGACTTTACCAAACGACACCGAGGACCATACCGAATCCCGCACCGAATCCCGCACCAAATCCCACGCTGAAGCCGATTGACGCATATACATGATGGACGTTCCCCGCCTGACGTTTTCCGACACTCTGGCACAAGCTGCCCCTCTAGTCTAGGGCTACATCGCGTTAGATGCTATTCCAGCCGCCACCGCCTGCCATCATTCCCGGTGCCTCAGTTTCGGGATTTTCCAGATAGGGGTGGCTAGTCAGGCAATCCACCCACCCGGTCGCCCGCCGCTGACACGACTGCCTCCCGCCGATTACACTATCCAACGGATTGCTTTCGCCTTAAATTTGCGGATGTGTTTTTCTTTGGAGGCTGCTCAATGCGCCGTCTGTTTGCTGTTTTCGTGCTGTTTGCCCTCGTCTTACCTGTCGCTTCACTGAATGCCCAAACTTCCCCCAAGCGTCCCCTGACCTTTGATGACCTGATGGCGCTGAAGCGTGTGGGCGAGCCCAACGTCTCGCCCGACGGCAAATGGGTGCTCTACCAGGCGACCGACGTGAACCTGGACGCCAACACCAAAACCACGCACTTGTGGATTGTCCCGCTCGATCCCAAAGGTGGGGGCGAGTCGCGCCAGCTCACCACGGGCCCCGGCGAAAGCGGGCCCAAGTTCTCGCCTGACGGCAAGCAGGTGCTGTATCTCTCCTCAAAAGAAGGCGGCCAGCAGATTTGGCTGGCGCCATTCGATTCTTCCGCCGGCACGCTTGGCGATGCCCACAAATTGACCTCCTTCGCCACCGAGGCCGATGGCGCTATCTGGTCGCCTGACGGCAAGAACATTGTCTTCGTCTCCAGCATCTATCCCGAGTGCGACAAGGCAACCGACCCCGCCGCCTGTAACGCCAAGAAGCTCGACGAAGTGGAGCACTCCAAGGTGAAGGCGCAGGTTTGGACGCGCCTTGTCTATCGCCACTGGGATCACTACCTGAACGGCCAGCGCAGCCACATTTTTGTCGTCGCCAGCGATGGTGCCGGCGCGCCGTTAGACCTGACACCCGGTGACTACGATGCGCCTGTCTTCTCGCTTGGCGGGCAAGACTATGCAGTTTCCCCGGACGGCAAGGAGCTTGCCTACGCCTCTAACCACGAGATCGTAGAGATGGCCAGCACCAACAACGACCTGTGGCTGGTGCCCATCACTGGCGGCAAGGCACACAACATTACCCCATTTAATCAGGGGTCAGATTCATCCCCGGTCTATTCGCCCGACGGCCACTACATTGCTTACAAGGCGCAGTTCCGCCCCGGCTATGAAAGCGACCGCTTCCGCTTGATTTTGTTCGACCGCACCACGGGCAAGCACATCAGCTTAACTGAAACTCCGAAGACTTTCGATCGCTGGATCGGCGGCATCACTTGGTCGCTGGATTCCAAGAAAATGTATTTTACCGCTGAGAACAAAGGCGAAAACCCAATCTATCAAGTTGCCATTCCTACCGGCGAACTCATGAACGGCGATGGGGGCTACCAGTGGCCGGTAACCTCGCAGTGGCCGCAGCAGTTGGTTGGCGGGTTCAATGACGCCGTATCGGTCACGCCCGATGGCGCAACGCTGGTCTTCAATCGCATGGCGATTGCCCATCCCAACGAGATCTATCGCGCTCCGCTGGTTTACTCGCAGTGCCGCATGGCAGAGCTGGAGCCGGGTTCCTACGACCGCGCGGCCTGCCTGATGAGCCGGGGCGAAGCCATCACCCACGTGAACGATGCCATTTTTGCTGGAATCGAAATGCAGCCGCAAGAATCCTTCTGGTTCACCGGCTCAGAAAATGCCAAGGTGCAAGGCTTTGTGCTGCGTCCGCCGAATTTTGACGCCAAAAAGAAATATCCGGTCAAGTTCCTGATTCACGGTGGCCCGCAAGGCGCTTGGGGGGACGACTGGAACTTCCGCTGGAACCCCCAACTGTTCGCTGCCAACGGATATGTGGTGGTGACCATCAACCCGCGCGGCTCCACCGGTTACGGGCAGAAGTTTATTGACGACATCAACGGCGACTGGGGTGGCCGCGCCTACGAAGACCTGATGAAGGGCTTAGACCACGCCGAAGTAAAGTATCCGTTTATTGATAAGACGCGCGAATGTGCGCTTGGTGCCAGCTACGGTGGCTACATGATCAACTGGATCCTCGGCCACAGCGACCGCTTCCGGTGCCTGGTGTCGCACGACGGCATGTTTAACGCCGAGTCGGCCTATGGCGCCACCGAAGAGCTCTGGTTCAACGAGTGGGAGTTCAAAGGCCAGCCTTGGACCAACCGCGCGCTCTACCAGAAGTGGTCGCCACACAATTACGCGGCGAACTTCAAGACCCCTACGTTAGTCATCCACGGCCAGCGCGACTACCGACTCGATGTGGCAGAGGGCTTTCAGTTGTTTACTACTTTGCAGCGCAGAGGCGTGGAATCGAAGATGCTTTACTTCCCCGACGAAGGCCACTGGGTGCTCAAGCCGCAAAACTCGCGGCTCTGGTACCAAACTGTGAACGACTGGGTAGACCAGCACACCAAGCCACGTTAGGTTGATTCGTCCCGCGAGCAGTGCAGCGCCTACGCTACTGCAGCACTAGCACCGTAGCTACGGCGCTGTTTCCGCTGGCGAGCGCGGCAAAAACCTGCACCTGTACCGCTCCCCACCCGGATGTGAGCGCTGGAGTCATGGTTACCAGCCCATTCACGTCAGAGGTCAGCGTCTGGGTGGTCGCCGACACAATCACCGGCTGAGTCTGTCCCGGTTCCAGTGGCCGCGTCACAATCGTTTGCACTGTGACGCTTGCCCCCTGTACCGGGTCAACCGGGCTCTGTGAGTCGGTCACCAAAAAGCTGACGGCGGGCGCGGGCAACCCCACCAGTACCGCTGTGCCATCACCGGATGCGGTCAGCAGTCGCAGCGTATTGGCCTTAGAAGCCTGCAAGTCAAAGGTCTGGCAGGGCGATTTGCCATCCACGCATGCCACTACCTGCACCTCGGCGGCCAGCGCCGTCAGCGTAAGGTTGCTGGTGGAGTAGCCGTTAACATCGGTATTCACGTTGGCTGCGCTCAAGGTTCCTGCGCCCAGCGACAGCGAAAAACTGACCTTACGCCCGCTCACCGCCTTGCCGCTGGAAAGCACCC
Source organism: Acidobacteriaceae bacterium (assembly GCA_025356095.1). Taxonomy (GTDB): domain Bacteria; phylum Acidobacteriota; class Terriglobia; order Terriglobales; family Acidobacteriaceae; genus JANXUR01. The sequence continues at coordinate 34,225 of JANXUR010000097.1, forward strand.
GCGCCGTCAGCGGCACCGTGATCGTCGTCCCGGCGGCAACCCAGCGCAACTGGTTGGTGAGTGAAATATCCAGGGACGACGAAATCGCCGAGAGCGTGCCTTGCACAAAACTGGGCGTGGAATAGACCTGCGGGGCCAGCGAAGCATTCAGCGTGTAGGTGCCTATGCCTGTGGGCGTCATAACCGAACTGACTTCGCCATTGGGGTCGCTGGGCACCGAACAGGTGGTGGCGCCTTTACAGGCGGCAAACTGCACACTGGCCGAAGAGGTAGCGGGCGACGCGCTCAACTGCACTGTGGCACCCGGCACTGGAGTCACGCCATCGGCCTGTACCACGCGTACCCGGAAGGGATTCTGCGACACCCCGCCCACTGGCGTGGCCGGGTTGCCGCCTTGCAGCAGGAGGACCACATCGTCCGGTGCGGCTCCTACAGTGAGGCCACCCGAAATCACCGAAACCGCCCCGGTGAGCGGATCGGTGAGAGAGACATCTGAGATGCCATCTGGCAGGGCTGGCGCTATGGCCGCGATTTGATTGGCATGGACGGTGAGCATTCCGGCATTCGCCGCGCCCATTGCAACTGTGGTCCCCTCGCGGAAGCCGAGGCCACGAATGGTCAGCAAACTGCCTCCCAGCGCCGATACGCGCTGGGGCTGCACGGTGTCGCCATAAAAAATGCGAGCCCGGTAACGATAGTCAGGCCTGCCATCGCCACGCAGGTCCGCCACGCCCAGGATAAAGCCCGAATCACCAAGAATCAGCGCGTCGAGCCGGGTGACGCCCAACTCGGCTGAGTTAAACGGCTGCCCCTCAAACGCCGGGGGCGGCGACCCTGCAACTGACCCGGCATCCCAAATACCAATCAGCGGCATGGTCTTGTCTAGAGTTGGGTTACCATTCGCGTCGAGCGCCGTTACCAGCACGCTGAGCGAGTTGTTGGCATGGCCGCTGAAGCTGTAAAAATCGGTGTCGCCATAGCCGCTCAGCAACGCAGTCCAATCGCCGCTGCCGGGCACGACGGCGGGCGAATCGAACGAGCTCGGTTCCCGCAGGTCCGTGGCATTGGGCGCGCTGCCCTGCATCAAGATGTCTTGACTCGTGGTTTTGCCGCTGGTGATGGTGACGTTAATCGGAACAAACGTGCCCGCTGGTGCCACTTGGCCAAATTCGTAGGGGCCAAGGCCGAAGGTACCGGTGAAGAGGGGGTTTATGGCTTCCACACTCAGTTGATAGGTTGCCGTGGTGCCGCCAGTCGGGAACTCCAGCCCGCTCAGGTCGAAATAGCCTTCGAGCGAGGTGTCATTGGAGCCGAACTGGTCGTAGCGATTGCCGCTGGGGTCGGTGTCGCCGCTAATTGGATTGCCCACGTTGCCCGCGAAGCGAAATCCAGAGATGCTGGAGGCGGCATATTGGCTCGAAGGCAGCCCGCTGGTCGAGTCAATCCATCGTGCAATCACGTTGACGCCCTGCATGGGCTGTGCTTTGTTACCGTTCGCGTCTAAAAAATAGACCGAGCCCTGCAGCGACCCGGTAGCGCTGCCCGTCTTGGGATAGAGCCGCGCCAGCGCCGCACGGTCATCCATATTCGGCACGCCGCTATTGCGGAGGCAGGTCGTCACCACGGTACAGGTGGGGTCCAGCGGATGCATCAGCGGGAAGCCGGAATAGTCCTCCGCCTTGGGTGGCGGAACGCCCGTGAGCACGTTGCCATTGAGTTGGGACCAGTCGAGTCCTAACGCACGGCCCAGCGTGCGCACCAGGTGATACTTCAAATCTGCCAAGCTGGCCGAAGTCGCGGCACAGCGGCCATTAATTACCACCAGCGCGTGCGCATAGTGGCCGTCGGTGGTGTAAGCGTCCGGTGCGCCGTAGGTCGAGTTCGTAAGGCAGAAGCTGGGGTCACTGGCACCAATGCCCAGCAGTGCCTCGGTCACGGCTCCATCCTGGTCGTACACCACGGCGATTGGCTTGTTGGTTGCGGTGGGCAGAATGTCGGCTGGCAGAGTCAGCCCGTTGACGGTGGTGACGTTAGTGCCATTCACGTCCTCGGCCAGCGAGCCGCCATAGGTCGCGCCCAGCGAGGCGGTGGTCACCCCGGTCCACTGACCGAGCGCGGAGGCTACAAAGGAGTTGGCGGCGGTCTGGTTCAGCACCGGGCTAAGGTCGCCTTGGTCGGTGTAGTAGGTGACGTTGCTGGCCGCCCACGTGAGCGGTGTGCCGGTGCTGGAGCGATTGAAGTAGCTGACCCCCGCCACTGTCAGCGGGCCGCCGCCAAAAGCCGGGGAGGCGACCACCAGCAGGGCGAACGCAACAACGGGTATGCCGATCCCCTTCATGGCTGCCGCTCCACGTGGCGTAGTTCCTTGCGAATCTGGCGACTGAAGGCTGCGGCGTCAATCCGTTGGGTTCGGCCGATACGAGACGGCAGATCCGATGGCGGATCCAGAGGGTCGGTGGCAGGCTGGCTGGCGAGCCATCCGGCAGGAAGCTGGGTGAAACCACGCGAATCCACTCGCAGGCTGCCGGAGTTGGCGATTTCGCTGGTAATGCCCGCTGAATTCGGGCGATACAACATGGCAAACACCTGCTCGCCGATTCGATAGTGCGGATGCGTCAGCCATGGGCCTGCCCATTCGCGGATGGTCAGCATCTGAGCACTGCGCACACCGCGAATCCCGTAGCTTACGCGGAAGGTGATCTCAACCTGTGCTGGAGTGCCTGCTGAGGTGCCGATGGGAGTGCCGGCGGGGGGTAGCGTCGCCGGATGCACACTCACCACCGTGCCGCGGAAGATGAGGCCAGCTTGCTGCACCCACCGCCGTACCACCGGGTTTAGCCGAATAGGCTTGCTTACGATTAACTCGCCAGCGAAGGCGCGAGGTGTCGGCAGCAAGATGCAGAGCATCGCTGCGACGGCCAGCATTTTTGTGGGAAGCGCTCTTGCGGCCAGCGCTCTGCCGCAGGCACACGACCGCCAATGATTCGCCGATGTAAAAAGCATGGCGCGAACCTCAACTGCAAGGCGAAACCGGACGGGCCCCCTGCCGCGCTTCGTCTCTTCGTCGCGGGTCGGGGGTACCTTCTACGGATTCGTCGAAGCTCAGTATGGCAAACCCCAAGCGAGCTGCCCGTGACCGCAGTCACGCTGAGGTCGTGACAGTTCCGGCTAACTGCTTCACAAAGAAAGGGAAGGGTCACAATTCCCAGTGTGGGAATCAGTACGATTTATTCACCGGCTGCCGTCACGGTGGCTGATTCCGCAACATCTTCTACTGCCGATAGCTGCGCCCCGCCCAAAAGCAGCAGTCCAGAAAGAAATGCCCAGAACAGAATCGTCACCGACAGCGAGAACGGGCCGTACACTTCCTGAAAGTTGAGCCAAGGCAGTGCCAGAATGTAGGCATACTTCATCACTTCCCATAGCAAACCGGTAATAATGGCCGCAGGCATCACTTGCCGGGCGGCAACTTTACCATTGGGCAGCAGCCAGTAGATCAAGAAGAAGATCGCAATGGAGGCGGCGATGGCCGATATCTTCATTACAATCCAGGTGATTGCACTGACCACAATGCCGCCGTCATTGCCGCCAAGAATCCACTGAAACAGCGTCAGGTTGCCCGCTGTAAGGGCAATGGAAAGCAGTGCCAGCATCCCGCCGCCCGCGGCCAGTCCGGTGGAGACTAGCTGATTCATCAGATACGAGCGGTTGCGCGGAAATCCCCACACCCGGTTCAGCGCCACTTCCAGCGGCAGAAAAATTCCTGAAGAGGTAAACAGCAGAATCCCGATGGATAGCAGTTGCGTGCCCCGGCGTGCGCTCACCATGGCGGTGAGGTGGCGAATTACGAACTCCTGCCCGGCAGGCAGGTAGTCGCGCAGCAGATCGCCCACCACCTGTTCCATCGCCGGGGAATGAAAAACCCGGCGGCACAGCAGCAGTATCACTACCACAAAGGGAAAGAACGACAGCAGCGCGTTGGCCGCCACTGAAAAGGCGTAGGTGTGAACCTCAGTTTCTTTCAGGTAGTGCAAGGTCTTAAGAAAGGAGCCATCGGGAAACTCGGCCAAAAAACGGCGCAGCAGGCGCAGGGCGACCGCCCACGAGCTTTCCGCTGGCAGCGAAGGCAGCAGAACTGGCTGGGATTTGGGGTATTTCACGCAGATTTATCGTAGCAGGCAGAGCCGGTTTGTAGCACAAAGTTGGTAGGCCGTTTGGCAATCGCGGGCCTTGGCGCCGCAGCAATCTGAACCGTAGCCCTTAGGGGTTCAATCCGCATTGAGACGGACGGGCTAGGCCGGGGAGCAGGTAGGGAGATGAATTTCCTTGCAAAAAGTCTCCGGTGTTCTTACAATTCTCCCGTTCGGCAGCCAAACCGAACGGTTGTTTGGGTTGATGTCAAGTCTGAAGCAGTCCAATTCGGCGGGGAATCCGCGGTCCTGAGCGGCGCACGATACGTGTGTGTCGGGCAGGGCTGTTGTTTTTTGGGGAGACAACGCGCACTCAACGGCTGGCGGAAGAACGCAGCAACCTTCAGCTCTTGGCTCTTCGCGAATAGGGGTGGGGAGTCCAGGAAATGCACGCGAACTAGAGCTTGAGGCGAAAGGAGTAACAACGAAGTGAGAGAAAAAGGGACAGTCAAGTGGTTTAACGGGGCAAAAGGTTACGGGTTCATCCAGCGCAGCACGGGAGAGGACGTTTTTGTCCACTTTTCCGCAATTCAGGAGTCAGGCTACAGGACGCTGAACGAAGGCGAGACCGTGGAGTATGACCTGACCGAAGGCCCTAAGGGATTCCAGGCAGCCAACGTTGCCCGCGCCACCAACTGAGCGTCAGACTCAGACCGCGATCGAACCCTCCCCTGCCGGGGAGGGTTTTTCACTTTCTGCCATACTGCTGAGGAAGCGAATCTTCCGGTTACGGAGAGAGTCTTTGTCAGAAGAGCTGCCCCTGATGCAATGGCTGGAGCAGGCTGCCCGCGAGGTCGGCCTCGACCGTATGGGCATCGCGCCGGTCGCGGAATACGCCGAGCTGCGGGCCTTTCCGGAATGGATCGCTGCGGGCCACGCGGGAGACATGGACTACCTCTCGGCGCGCACGGACGCTGGCGAACTGAAGCGGGAGAGCCTGAAGCATATTGCACCGTGGGCTCGTAGCGTGATCGTCTGCGCGGTCAACTACAACACCGCGCAGCCGTATTCTACGCAGGTTACAGACGCTAGCAAGGGTTGGATCTCGCGTTACGCTTGGGCGGCGCGCGACTACCACGACGAAGTGCTGGAGCGGGTACGGCGCTTGGAGGCGATGCTGCTGGAAGCGGCTGCAAGCGGCACCTTGCCGGGTTTTGCCGCAAACGTAGTGAGCGGCTTGGCTGGCGGTGCGGAGGATTCTCCGCCCATGCGCACCCGCTGCTACGTAGATACCGGCCCTCTAGTGGAGCGCGTGGTTGCCAAGCATGCGGGCATCGGCTGGATTGGCAAGAACACCTGCATCATAGATCAAAAACTGGGCTCGTGGCTGTTCTTGGGCGTGATGCTGACCTCGCTGGAGCTGACGCCGAGCTTGCCCGCAGCGGATCGCTGTGGTTCCTGCACCCGCTGTATTGATGCCTGCCCGACCGAGGCTCTGCTGGAGCCTTACAAGCTGGACGCGCGGCGCTGCATCTCGTATTTGACGATTGAAAAGCGCGGCGATTGGGTGGGGGAGCTCGGCGGATCGGAGAACGAAGCGCTACTTGCAGGCATGGGGCGGCACGTTTTTGGCTGCGACATCTGCCAAGACGTTTGCCCATGGAACCGCAAAGCTCCGGCTACGGGCCACCCGGCATTCCAGCCGCGCGAGGGATTGGTGAATCCGTCGCTTGAGTGGCTGGCGGAGATAAGCGAAGATGAGTTTCGCAAGGTCTTCCGGGGCTCACCCATCAAGCGCACCAAGCGCAGCGGCCTGCGGCGGAATGCCCTGATTGCCATGGGGAACAGCGGGGAGACGCGATTTACGCCGCTGCTTACGCGGCTAAGTGACGATGAGGACCCGAGCGTGGCATCGGCGGCGCGGCGGGCCGTCAGTCGGTTGAAGATGCCAACGGCTGAGGTTGGTGAAATGGAGTAGGCTGCCGCGTGCAGAATCACCCCGCCCAAGCGGCGCTGGTTCGGGGCGCCCGGCGGACTCCCGCCTTTGCTCAACATGGGTGCCGCGCTCGCACGAGCGAATCCGTGCCCAGCCTTATCTCGGTGCGTGCCCAAACTTATCCGGTATTGTGCAGCCCTGCGGCGATGCCATTGATGGTGGCGCCCAGCGCGTAGCGCAGCATTTCGCTGTCGCTCTGGTTGCCAGCGCTTGCACGCTTGCGCCGCAGCAGTTCCACCTGAATCAGGCTCATGGGGTCCACATAAGGGTTGCGCAGGCGGATGGAGCGCGCGATCACAGGATTGCCCGCCAACAGTTCGCCCTCGCCGGTCAACGCGACAATCGCAGTCTGCGTCCGCTGAAACTCCTCGTGCAACATAGTGAAGACGCGCTCGCGCATGGCGAAGTCGGGCACCAATTCGGCATAAAGCCGAGCGATGGCGAAATCAGCCTTGGCCATAGCCAGTTCCACGTTGCGAATCATGCCAGAGAACACTGGCAACCCTGCCATCATGGCCTTCAGCATGGCGCGCGACTCTGTACTTTGCGCTGCAAAGCGCTCTAACGCGTAGCCCACGCCAAACCACGCCGGGGTCGCGTGGCGGCTCTGCATCCAGCCAAATACCCACGGAATGGCCCGCAAATCGTCGAGGCTGCGGCTGCTCTGTTTGCGGCGCGCCGGACGCGAACCCATCTGCACATGCTCCAGCTCATTCACCGGAGTCGCTTGCTCAAAGTAGGTGAGGACGTCAGGATTCTCCGCGATGCTGGCGCGATAAAAGGCAAAGGCATCCTGTGACATGTGCTCCATGGCCTGAAACCAGCGCGGGTCGGCAGCAGAATCGGCGGGGCGAAGCAGCGCCTCGAGCGATGCGGCAATCATCAGTTCCAGATTCCACTCAGCGAGCACCGGGTCGGAATACTTCCAATTCAGCACCTCGCCTTGTTCGGTGACGCGAAGTTCGCCGCTGAACGCACCTGCAGGCTGGGCAAGAATCGCCGCATGGGTGGGCCCGCCGCCGCGTCCCACGGTCCCGCCGCGCCCGTGGAACAGGCGCAGCTTGACGCCAAACTCTGCGGCATTGCGATGCAGTTCGCGCTGGGCCTTGTAGAGTTCCCAAGTGCTGGTGAACATGCCGCCATCTTTGTTGGAGTCGGAGTAGCCGAGCATCACCTCCTGCTCGCGGCCCCAAGTATCGAGCAACGATGCGTAGGCTGGGTCGCTCCACAGAGTCCGCATAATCGCTGACGAGGCGCGCAGCGCTTCAATGGACTCGAACAGCGGTACAGGCCGCAGGCCGGGGTCGCCGGGGGTGGCATCTTTTGGGGGACGAGCGGCGCAGTGGATGCCCGCCAGTGAGGCCAGCCGCAAAACGGCGAAGACATGGTCCGCTGACTCCGCGCCGCTAATTACAAAATTTTGGATCGCTTGTGGCGACATGCTGTTCTTAACCCCGGCGATGGTCTGTAAGGTTGCGAGCAACTCCCTAGCCTGCGGCGATAGCCCTTGCTGCAGAGACGCCACAGAGTTTGCTGGCAGCGGTCCGGCAGCAGCGAATTCCGCGAGCTGCAGCAAAGTTTCGGCATGAACCCGCGCATGTTGGCGGACGTCCAGCGTGTGGAGATGAAAGCCAAAGGTTTGCGCTTTACGCACCAGCGGTTCCAGCAGCAGATCTGCCAGACGCTGGCCCCGGTTTTCTGCCAGACTGTGCCGCATCAGCGAGAGGTCTTGTAGAAACTGCCCCGCGTCCGCGTAGGCAGCAGGGCCGGTCTGGTGCCTACGTCGCGCCAACAATCTCATGCGTATGTAGTCAAGAAAGCGGCGGTACTGCTCGGCATCGGCCAAGTGCCGCCAATGCAAGCCCGCCTCCCCCAGAGTGCGTTGATACTCATCCAGCCGCGCCAACAGGCCGGGAGAAAGATCCACGCGGCGTCGCGAGGGGCTTAGGTGTTCCACCAGGGCTTCGATCTCAGCCACGTAATGATCGAGCACGGTGTTCTGCGCCATATCGAGTGCGGCGCGGGTGCAGGGTGCAGTCACGTTAGGGTTGCCGTCGCGGTCGCCACCGATCCAGGAGCCAAATTGCACCAGATCTGGTATGGCAGCAAAAGCCGCTGGCCCCAGAACGCTGTGCAGGGACTGCGAAATCTCGTCGTAGAGGCGAGGCAGGGCGTCGAACAGGACCAGGGGAAAGAAGTCGAGGCCCATGACAATTTCGTCATTTACGGTCGGCTTGTTGATGCGAACCTCATCCGTTTGCCACAAGGCCGTAATCTCGGCCAGAATCTCGGTTTCTGCGGCAGAAGCGTTGGCGTCGGAGATCGGCAACACGTCGAGCGCTTCCAGAGCGCCAGCGATGCGGCGCCGCTTGAGCAACACCGTACGGCGGGCAACTTCCGTGGGGTGTGCGGTGAACACTGGGGTCACGCGAATCCGGTGCAGAGCATCGAGAATATGCCCGGGCGAAACGCCAGCGGTGCTTAACCGCTCCAGCGTACCGCGAAACGAGCCTGCCAGTGGCGCACCGTCTGCTCGCAGACTTGCTGCACGTCGGCGGCGCTTGCGATGATTGGTCTCGGCCAAATTGGTTAGCTCAAAATAGGTGGCAAAGGCTTTGGTGATGCGGTAGGAGTCTTCTACACTGAGCGGCTCGAGCAAGGCGCGAGCTTGCGCCATCAGGTCTGCGTCGCCGCTGCCGGCTTCGCTGGGGGGCGTGCCCTCGCGATGCTGAATCATTAACTTGCGCAGTTGTTCCACGCGTTGCAGCAGAGCCTCGCCTTCTTGCTCCACCAAAACCTGACCCAGTAACATGCCTAAAAAGCGCACATCCCGGCGCAGCGGCAAGTCTTTGCTGGCGTCGGTGGTCTCTGCCGCCAGTTCGGCCAAGCGGCTCGCCTGGTCGTCCGTACTCCACAAAGAACGCTGTTTCATGCGCGAAGGCTCCCAAGAGCGGGATCTGCTCCTTTCTATATTCCTATCTTTTGGCCGAATATAGCAATCCTGACCGGTCGGTATGGCGAAATGCCCCGAAATACCTGCTGGCCGTGGCCGGAGTTTGCCGGGTACCGAGTTGGTTTGCGGGCTGCGATTTTCCGCCGACTAACCGCCATCCAACCTTGTGGAGGAGATGCCGCATCCCATGACGTGTACAAAGCCGGGCATAGTAGCCAGCACCCAGTAACAAGCAACAAGGGGGACACCATGAAGGGTTTCACCACGCTGAGGAAGAGAATGGTTGCGGTTGGAATCGCGGCATTTGCCCTGACGGCCCTCGCCGCAGCGCAGACACCGGACGTCAGGTACAGTTGGGCCGCACCTGAGCCCGTGCTGCAATCGCAGCCAGCACAGCCAGCACAGCTATCGCAGACCATTGAGCTCGCGAACAGCGTGACTGCAAACAATGCGTTTGCACCGGAGGCTGCGACGCCAGAAATGCAAAGCGATTATCGCGGCATTCGTGGTGCTCGCGGTCAGGATGTACTGGGCACCATCAACGATGTGGTATACGGCAGGCCGCATACTGCACGCACCATCGCACCATCGGCGGCTACTAGCTTTGGCACCTGAGGCGGCTCACACAACACCCAAGTGACGCCTCAGCGGATTGTCGAGTGCGGCTAAACCAGCCCCCGGCAGTCGAACCAAAGGCCTCCCCACGGAGGCCTTTTGGCTTGCGCGCAGGACATGGAACTATTTCCCGGTAAAATACGCCTCATGAGCCAATGCAAGAGCAGTCGCGCAGCCGTAAGCCGGTGGATGGCGTGGGCGCTGTTTGCTCTGTTTGCGCTGGCCGTGTGCTCCGTGGCTCACGCTGAGCCGTGGTTCGAGGCCAAGAGCCCTCGTGTAACAGTGTTGACCAACGTCAGCGAGAAGCGCGCACGCGAACTGGCGCTGAGGTTTGAGCAATCACGCGCGCTTTTTGGCGGCTTGATTAGCCGGGATAAAATAAACCTTGCCCAGCCGCTAGAACTGTTCGCCTTCAAGGATGCGGACGATTTTCGCCGTAGCGCACCCGCTGCAGCAGTTGGCACCACCGCCTTGGTTGCTGGAGGCGAACGCAACTACCTGCTGTTTGCACCCGCTGCCGCTGGCAATGCTGAAGCCGCGGTAGCGACGCAGTGGCAGTACGCGCATGCCGACCTGGCACGGCTGTTTCTGGAGGGCTCCTACCCGCCGACTCAGCCTTGGTTCGACGAAGGTTTGGCGCAATATTTTGCGGGGATTCGCGTTGCCAGCGAAGTCACCACCGGAGGCGAGCCTGCCACTGCGAACGGAAGCTCGCTGCTGCGGGCACTCGCGTCAGCGCAGTGGCTGCCGGTGGCGGATTTGCTCACTCATGCGGTACCAGACGTCAAGGGGGATTCCGGGGAGTTGTTCCGTGCGGAATCTTGGCTGCTGGTGCACTACCTGCTGTCGCACGAATCGCTGGAGAGTTGCGGCAAGTACTTTTTTCTGGTGCGCAGTCAAGGTGTGACTGCGCCGGAGGCGTGGCGGCAAGCCTTTGGCAGTGACTTGAAAGAAGCCGATGGCAAGCTGCGCGCCTACTTCGGCTCCGTGCGTGGGCCGATGTTGGCGGCAAGCGAAAACGCCGATTCCATTTCGCGTCACAAGCTGGCTGAAGCATCCTCTGGGCCGGTAACCCACAAGCCGCTGCCCTTGGGCGCCGACGACGTCACGATCCTGGTGACCCGCATCAACGAAGTGGAAGCACGGGTGCGGGTGGATGAAATGCTTCTGCATATCCCCGAGCGTCGGGGCTTTGCGCTGGGCGATTTGCAAAACGTAGAACAGCTCTTTCCGAAGATATGGCAAGTGCATCGAGCGTTGGGTTATGCCGCCATTCAAGCCAAAGATTTTGACCTGGCACAGCGCGATTTGAGCACGGCGGTATCGCTTTCTCCCGAAGATCCATGGACGCGATACTACCGGGCGCTGCTGCGGTATCGCTTCTCACTGGCCGAGGGGAAGCCTTTGCTGAATCCGGGGGTGGTGCAGCAGGACCTTTACGCTGCATTGAGCGCCTACGCACAGTTTTCCGATGCTCTGGACCTGCTTTCGCAGGCTTACACGGCTGGCTTGCAAGGGGCGCGGGCGGTGGAGTCGGCCAAAGCGGCGATTGTGCTGGCGCCGCGAAACGAAGCCTACGTGCTGCATCTGGGGCAGGCCTACACTATCGCCGAAAAGTGGGACGATGCGCAGAGCGTCTTCGAGCGGCTGGTGCGTACCGGCTCGCCGCCCGTTGCCACCGAAGCCAGAAAGTGGTTAGGCGACCTGCCCATTCGCAGAAAGTTTGGGAATTCGCTGGCACAACAAGGGAAGAGCCTGGTGGACCTGAGCAAGAAAGCGCCAGCACTAAAAGCTCCGTATAACCCGCTGGACGTGACGCCCGAGGATGAAGCGGAGGATGCGCGGCGGGAAAAGGGGGCGCATGGGCCGGATCCGCGCCCGCTGCAATTTGTGAAGGGCAAGCTGGTGAAGGTGGATTGTGCCAAGGGGGCGGCGGTACTCACCATGAGCGCAGCCGGCAAGCTTTGGCACATGCACGTGGCGGATGTGGGCAGTGTGGTGCTGGTGGGGGTGGACGGATTTTCTTGCGACTGGCGCGACCGCAACGTGTTTGTAAACTACCGGCTGCGGAAGGCGCTCGAAGGGGACGTTTCGTCGCTGGAGCTGGAGTAGTGCCTCACAGGAAATCTAAATGCCTAGTTTTTTGACCTGATCGTTATAGTATTTCCGGTAAAGGATATCCCATTCCTGGGAGCCTTCTAGAATTGTTTTCTTCTGATTTTCAATCATAAGGCGGGCCGCTTGATCGAGGCGGGCTTCGGCGGCGCATAGGTCGCCGAGGATCTTGCGGGCTTCTTGACGAATGGTATTGCGGTCTTCGATGAACTCGACGGCTTCCAGTTCGACCAGAGCGTCGGTCACGGCGTGGGCGAGTTTGTTCACCTTGTCTTGACTGATGCGCATGGCTACAGCACCGCCTTGTATTTCTTCACGAGCTCCTGCTTCACCTTGCGGAACATTTCCTGATAGTTGGCACCGCTGAGGCGCATCTCTTCCGAATAGGCTTCGAGGATGACGCGAACTTCATCGTTGATGCGGTCTTCCAGCGCCAGTTCTTCTTGCATAGCGGCGGCGACGCGCTCGGCGGTGGCCGGAGCGTTGGTGGTGGTAATAAAATCCGTCGCGGCCAGCCGTTTGACGACTTCGCGAGCGAGATAACCTACATATTCACGGGAGAAAAGCATGGGCGAAACTCTGAGTTTATCACAGCAGAACTTTTACCGGGGCCAAACCTGTATTTTGGGCGGCGCGCCGGGTGGCGCAATGGCCGGGTAACGCGCAGAGTAAAATGAAGAGTTCGCCGAAAATTGTGAGCGAAACGAAGGGAGTTCCACCCGTGATTGCTCGCTATACCCGCCCGGTGATGGGCCGCATCTGGAGTGAAGAAAACCGCTTTCGCATGTGGTTGAAGGTTGAGTTGGCAGCCACGGAAACGCTGGCCGAACACGGCATTGTGCCCAAGGAGGCTGCCAAGGCCATCTGTGCAAAGGCTGACTTTAAGCTGGAGCGCATTCAGGAAATTGAAGAGGAAGTGAAGCACGATGTGATTGCGTTCAATACCGCAGTGAGCGAGTTCGTGGGGCCGCAATCACGGTGGTTCCATTACGGACTCACCTCGAACGACGTGGTGGATACGGCGCAGGCACTGCTGGTGAAAGAAGCCTCGGTGCAGATTCGCGAGGGTCTCAAGAGGCTGGGCACGGCGTTGAAAGCGCGGGCGTTTGAGTTCAAAGACACACCGGCAGTGGGCCGCACCCATGGCGTCCATGCCGAGCCGATCACTTTTGGCCTGAAGCTGGCGAACTGGTACGCAGAAAATCAGCGCAACATTGTGCGCTTTGAACATGCGGCCGAAGAGATGCGTGTGGGCAAACTGAGCGGCGCGGTGGGGACGTTCGCACATCTTTCGCCGCATCTGGAAGAAGCAATCTGCGCACGGTTGGGCTTGGTGGCCGCGCCGATTTCGTCGCAGGTGATTCAGCGCGACCGTCATGCGAACTATCTGGCTACGCTGGCGGTCATCGCCTCGTCGCTGGACAAGATTGCCACTGAGATTCGGCATTTGCAGCGCACGGAAGTGCGCGAGGCGGAAGAGTTCTTCAGTGAGAAGCAGAAGGGCAGTTCGGCCATGCCGCACAAGCGCAATCCCATAACCTGCGAGCAGATTAGCGGGTTGGCGCGGGTGATTCGGAGCAATGCGCAGGCGGGCTTTGAGAATGTGCCGCTGTGGCACGAGCGCGACATTTCACACTCGTCGGTGGAGCGCGTGATTCTGCCAGATTCCACTACGCTGGTGGAGTATCTGCTGGCCAAGACGGCGAACCTGATTGAGACGATGTTCGTCTACCCCGAGCGCATGCAGCAGAACCTCGATGCGACCGGCGGGTTGGTCTTCAGCGGTCAGTTGCTGCTCGATCTGGTGGAGCATGGGGTGCTGCGCGAGGATGCCTACCGCATGGTGCAGACGCACGCCATGAACGCCTGGCGCAATGGGCTGAACTTCCGGGACCTGATCATGAAGGATGAAGTGATTCGCAAGAAGGTGCCGCGGCGCGCGCTGGAGAATGCTTTCAGCTTGCAACGGCAGTTGCGGAACGTGGATGCGATCTACCTGCGGGTGTTTCCGGAGGAGAAGAAGCGGTTGAGCGGTGGTGTGGCGCCCAAAGGGCGGAAGCAGAAGCCGCCCGCAAGAAAGAAATAAGTCTCCGCTGGCTAATTGTTGCTAGCCCCCGCACCCCTATATCCCTGCCAGAGGTATTCCAGCGCTTCTGGCAGGGTTTGCAGCTTCACATCGCGGTCTACGTGGCCAGCGTTGCGGGCGAAGACGAACTGGTAGTGATAGCCCTTGGCGGCCAGCACTCGGGCCATGTTCTCATTGGCGACGACCCAGTCGTGCATGTTGTCGCGCATCACGTTGGGGTTGAGCAGGTCGCGGTCACCGACTTCCATCCAAATGCGCAGGGGCTTGGCTGCCGTGCTGGGGATGAGGTGCTCGTGAAACTCCCACGCGCCGTGCGGGGTTAGCGGGTTATAAGGCCATTGCTGGTTCACGTAGGTTCCGGAGTAGGTGAGCACCCGGTGATACCAGTAAGGGTGGTACCACGCCATGATGAGGGCGCAGGAGCCGCCGGAGCTTCCGCCCATGGTGGCTCGGCCATCGGGATTCTTCGTTAGCTTGACCTTGGCTTGCTTTTCCACCAGTGGCAGCACTTCTTGTTCAATAAACTCAGCATAGCGGCCAGACATGGTGTCGTATTCCAGTCCGCGCTGGCTGCCTTGCGCGTCGCCGCTGCCATTGCTGAGGGATATCGCAATCATCACCGGCACCCGATGTTGGGCAATGAGGTTATCGAGCGCAGTAAACAATTCCGGGTCGGGGCCGTCGGATCCGACGATGAAAGGGGCGACCGTGCCGCGAACGTACTGCTTTGGAACGTAGACGGTGACGGTGCGGGTGTAAGGCGCGGGATGGCTGGTGGTCACGATGAGCTTGGCCGGGTCGGCGGAGTCTGGCGTGCCGAAGGTGTGTGGCTCACGCGCAATGCCGGGATAGACTTTGCTATCTGCCGATTGCATGGTGAAAGCATTGACCGTGCCCTGCGGAACGCCCTCATGTGCGGCCATCCCGAGCGCGGGCTTGTGGGTCGGCCCGAGGATGAAGTTGCCGTCGGCAGTTGCGGGCGGAAGGGTGCCGTCGGGCAGCTCCTTCGCAGTTACATAGCCGGGCGTGTGCGGGTCGCGGGTGGGCGGCACCGGGCGAGCGTTGGCCGCCGGGGGAGAAACTGCTGGTGCTGGGGCTGCTGATGCTGGGGCCACAGCTGGACCTGCACCAGCGGTCAGGCAAGTCAATATTATTAGGCCTAAAGAGCGGAGCATGATAACCCCTATCTTGGCTGGGATGGGCACTCTACCGCAAGGGCAGCGAGGCGGAGTAAGCTCTGTCCAGATGGAACGCGCAGACTTACTGCGCGGTGCCAGCGGCCTGAATAAGCTCGTCTAGGATCAAGATACCGACTCAATCGGCGGTGGTGGAGGTACCCTCTGCCGCGGCAACCGTCTGCAAGGGGCGATTCCGCCACATAGTGAAGCCTTCGGTCAAAAATCCCCAGATAGTACTGCGATTTTCAACGATCAAATTCATCCAGGCCCTAAATCCCATCTGCGGAAAGTAGATGCCGCGGAAGAACATACGCGCCACAAAGATATTCAAGCGGAAGCCCATCGGCTTGTCTTTGATGGCGTACACGGCTTTGGCTAAAGCCTTGGCGCTATAGGCTTGCGTCCACCCTTTGAGCACTTCGGCGTGGGCTTCGTCTATCGTCATTCTGAGCGGGGTGTGGGCCATGGCAAAGGGAATGAACTCGCGCCAATGCTGCGGACGGGTGAGGCGCCCGGCATCTGCGAGTCGCTTATACAGTGGCGTGGAAGGCAGCGGCGTAAGCAGGCCGAAGATGGGCAGGCCCGGTGGCCAACTGGCAATGGCATCGAGCGTGCGCTGGGCTACGCCGGGCGTGTCGTTATCCATGCCGAAGATGAAGGAAGTAATGGCGAAGACGTTGCGCTTGGCCAACCGCTCCAGCACGGCTTGATATTCACTAGGCTTGTTGAAGCCCTTGTTCACATCCTTCAAATTGGCGGGGTCAATGGACTCCATGCCGATGAAGACCCATTTGCCGCCCGATTCGGCGATCAAGTCCACAAGCTCTTCGTCGCGGAGCAGGTTGGCGCTAATTTGGGCGACCCAGTGCATCTGCGCGCCTGCGGCGATAATGTCCTTCAGTAGCGACTTGGTGCGCTTCACATTGATGGCGAAATTGTCGTCAATAAAGAAGACAGCGATCTGTCCGCCCTCTTTTTTGGCACGCGCCTTCAGCATGAGTAGTTCGCTCACCACGCTCTCGTTGGAGCGGAAGCGAATGGAGTCGCCAAAAAATCCGGTGACGGTACAGAACTCGCAGCCGTAAGGGCAACCGCGTCCCGATTCCACCGGCACGATGCGAAAGGATCCCCAGCCTCCGCCAAGCTTGGCCATATGAGGGCGCAGGGCTTGGGGAATCAGGTTGAACTGCTTGAGGTCCACCTTGTCCCACGGAATGGTCGGGTAGGGTTGCAAAGAAGGCTTCTTGTCTTGGCCAAAAACATCCACCGGCTCATACACGGCTTTCATTTTGCCAGCTGCACAATCGAGCACGATTTGCGGCCAGGTTTCATCGGCTTCGCCGAGCGCAACCGCATCGGCGTGTTGCGGGCCACCATCGCGGCCCAGAGCTTCATCTTTTAGCTCAGTGACGTGCGGACCGCCCATGACTACCGGCACACCGACGGCGCGAATCGCATCAGCCACCCGGTACGCTTTGGCAATCATGCGCGTCATCGCACCGATACCAACCAGCCCAATTTTTTCAGTGATGCAAAACTGAGCAATCTCGTCGTCGGTCATGGGGCGGGCGTTGCCATCAATCAACAACACCTCGTGGCCCTCTGGAGTCAGCGACTGCAGCAGGAACATCCACAAATGCGGCATGTAGTTGCGAGTGACGCCGTTGTCGGGGTTGTAGAGCAAGATGCGCATTCCGGGAGTCTCCATTTCAGCAGGCACAGGGGACTGAGATTTCACCTCGCCAACATGCACGACTGCATGCAAACCAACCGGCGGCAATGCCAATTCGCGCAGTTTGGGAAGCGAAAAACCAATTTCTGTGAGCGGATGTGAATATATCACGTTGCGAGGATGCGAAATCGGGGCTTCGTCAGGCTGGCAAGTCAGGTGGGGCTGGGGCATGCGCCGGATGGGCTTGCCGGCGCATGCAATTCGGTCAGTGCCCAGCGGGTGGCGACACCAGATTGTGGAGCCACACCTCCACCAGATCCGGCCAGTGGGTGACTGGTTGTGCAGTTCGGCGCAGGCCGTAGCCATGTCCGCCTTTGGCGTAAAGATGCAGTTCAGCCGGGACGCCAGCCTTCTTAAGCGCCATGTAGTACGCAATCGAGCTTTCAGCATGGTAGGGGTCGTCTTGCGTTTCTACCATGAAGGCCGGAGGCGTGGCCGCAGTGACGTGGATTTCTGGATTCAGCACCGTGCTGTTTTCTTCGCCCAGATACGCCGGGTAAACGAGCACCGTAAAGTCCGGCCGGCAACTCACTTGATCGGCTGCGTCCACCGCAGTGTAAACGCGTTGCTCGAAGTGCGTGCTGAGGGTTGCCGCCAGATGCGCGCCGGCCGAGAAGCCCAAAACGCCAATGCGGCTGGGGTTGATCTTCCATTCCGCTGCGCGCGAGCGGACGATGCCAACCGCACGTTGGGCATCCTGCAGCGCGGCAGCAGCCTTTGGGTAGGGACCAGACTCGGGTACACGGTACTTCAGCAGTGCGCAGGTGACGCCTGTGCGATTCAACCACTCGCAAACCTCTGTGCCTTCCAAATCGTAGGCGAGGATGGTGTAGCCCCCGCCGGGAAACACAACGACTGCTGTGCCGTTGCTGGGCGTTGTGGGCGGATACATGGTGAGCGTGGGTTCCGATACATGCCCCAGTCGCATCACGCGCTTGCCGCCAGTCAGGCCGTTCTGCGCGGTTGTTGTGTCGGCCTCCGCCGGGCTTGCGGCAGGGGATCCCGGAGCTTGCTGGGGCCAGATTCGCAGGGCGACGGGGGACGATGCGGCAGGGGCGGCGGGCGCTTGGGCCCACAACGCAGGCGTGATGGCGGCGAAGCAGAGCAGCAACAGCAACGGATGATTAGACAGGGGTGGCCTCCAAGGCAGAGATTTAGCGTTTGATGGTGCCGTGCCAAAGTACGCACACAGTGCGAGAAATCTAGCACCTGCCGGGCACCTATGGCGAGCTTACGGCGCTTCGATGACCTCAATTTTGCCATTTTTTGTGCGATGCAGCACCATGACCTTGTTGCGCAAGTCGCGGAAGACGAATACGTCGTGGTCTCGAAACTCGGCTTCTTTGACGGCTTCCTCAAGAGACATGGGCCGCAGCGCCACGCGGTCGGTGGTTTGGATCAGGTGGGATTCGGTGACCTTGGACTTGCCGGGAAACTTGTGGACAACCATGGAGACCGCAGCCTTGCCCTTGCCAACTGCCATGGCGGGGGCACTTTGGGATGGGCGCTCGGTGGCGTCGTCGCTCCAGGCCGACTTGGTCACGCGGCGTTTTGCTGCCGACGCGCGGTCTTTCTGCTTGGCCGCTTGCGTGGAGATATGTTCGAGCGCTTCCGCGAGTGCAGCATTCAACTCGGCGGCGCGGCCAACTCCCGCGATGGTGCCGCCGGCAGCCAAAATCGTGATGCCCACCTTGTGCAAGTGCTTTTCCGTGGTAAAAACGACTTGTGCGGCGAACCTGCCGCCGAGAATCTTGTTTACCTTGGAGAGTCCGCTTTCCACGGCTTTGCGGAGTTTCGGAGTGACTTCAGTCTGTCGTGCGGTGTAGGTCACGCTCATGTGCAGCCTCCTGGGATGTGAAATTGCCCCAAAAAGTGGGAAGACCGGGATGGTCCCTCCGGGCTACTGGCGCTAGGGTTTGCGGCGCCGTTGATGTGTACTGGGAATGCGCATATCTTCGCGATATTTGGCGACCGTGCGCCGGGTTACCGAAACCCCCTTCGCCGTCAGCATATCGCAGATCTGTTCGTCGGTCAGTGGCTGCGCGGAATCCTCTTCGTCAATCATCTTTTTCACCATGCGTTTGAGCACCACCAGCGGGATGGTGCCACCCATCTCGCCGCCCACGGATTCACTGAAAAAGTAACGCAGTTCAAATACGCCCTGCGGGGTATGGACGTACTTGCCATCCACGGCGCGGCTTACAGTAGAAGGGTGCACTCCAATCTCTTCCGCCACCTCTTTGATCATCATAGGCCGCAGATGGTCCAGCCCCAGATCCAGAAAGTCACGCTGCCGCTCCACCACGCAATGGCAGACGCGCAAGATGGTTTGCTTGCGCTGCTCGATGTTCTTGATCAGTTGCTCGGCTGAGCGGTACTTATCTTTCAGGTAAGTGCGCGTATCCTTGTCGGCGTCTTTGGTCATCAAGCGGCGATACGCGGGATTGATGCGTAGTTGCGGCACGTCATCGTCATTCATGAGCAGGACGTATTCACTGCCAATTTTTACGATGTCCACGTCTGGCTCAATCACGCGAGCTTCGCTGCTGTTGTAGCGCAGGCCGGGCATGGGGTCGAGCTTGCGGATGAGCTCGCGCGCCACCATAATCGCCTCCACGCTGCGACCCATGGCCTTGGCGGTTTCTTTAAACTTGGATTGTTGCAGGTGCTCCCAGTGCTGTTCGACCATAATGGTGGCATCGTCGAGTACCGAATCGGCATCACCCGCCAAACCCTGCGCCCGGCGGCGTGCCGCCAGTTGCAACAAGAGGCACTCCCGCAAGTCGCGGGCGCCTACCCCGGTAGGGTCCAGGCTTTGCACCAAGGCAATGGCTTCCCGCAGGTCTTCACGGGAGAATCCACGCGTCGGGGCAGACGCGGCTGGCGCTGCCAGAGCTGGCCTATCTTGCGCCAAAATGCTGCGTACTGGAATTTCGTCGGTAATGGCAGAAGCGAGATCAAATGGCTCGTGTGTTGAAGTTGCTACAACAGGCTCTGGCTTCTCTACGCTGGCGATGCCAAGCATCTCGTCTTCGGTCGCGCTCAGCCGACCGTTTTCGTCGAGGTTGCCAATCACTTCTTCTGCCGCTGCCCGCACTTCGGGTCGCAAAGGAAGCGAGCCAAGCTGCCATTCCAAATGGTCGGTCAAGTTGGCGGGCCGGGTCAGGTTGTTCTCAAATGCAGGCAGCTCGATGGTTTCCATCTCACGCGGGCTGCGATAGCCCGTGTCCAGATAGGCATCCCATGCGGAAAAATCAATGTCATCAAAGGGATTTTCCGGGGCATCCTTGGTGGCCAGCGATGGCTCTTGCGAGTCAGCGGCAATGCGCTCGGCGCTTACATCGCGCCGTGCGTCGGTCTCTTCGCCCTCGGTCATGCCACTGGGCTCCTGCTCTTCGAGCGCAGGATTTTCTTTCATTTCTTCGGCCAGCGCTTCTTTCAGTTCCAGCCGGTTGAGCAGCAAGAACTTGACGAGCTGGAGCATGGCAGGCTGGATGACCTGTTGCTGGCGCTGCGATACGTTCAAGTGCTGCCGAAGTTCCGCCACGTGCTCTAAACCTTTTGGCCGTTCAGGCCAGATGCCACACCAACTAGACCAACTAGACCACCTAGACCAATGAAAAAGTTTCGCCCAAATAAACTCGCCGCACTTCCGGGTCGTTCCCCAAGTCGTCTGGCGTGCCCGTCCGAAATATACGCCCTTCGTTGATGATGTAGGCGCGATCCACTACAGAGAGGGTCTCGCGCACGTTGTGATCGGTAATCAGGATGCCGATTCCGCTGGCTTTCAGTTCCGCAATCAGCCGCTGCAGGTCGAGCACGGCGATAGGGTCAATGCCAGAAAAAGGCTCATCCAGCAGGATGAATTTCGGCTGAATGCAGAGGCTGCGACCGATTTCCACTCGCCGCCGCTCCCCCCCGGACAGGGCATAACCATGATTGCGCCGGATGTGACCGAGGCCTAGTTGTTCGATTAAGCGGTCGAGGCGCACCCTCCGCTCGTCAGAGGAGATGGGCCGAGTCTCCAGCACCGCAAGAAAGTTTTCTTCGACAGTTAGCTTGCGAAAAACGGAGGGCTCTTGCGGAAGATAGCTGATGCCATACTTGCGTGCCCGCAAATACATGGGGACGTCTGTGATGTCTTGATCGTCGAGGAGGACGCGACCGCTGTCAGGAGGGATGAGGCCCACGATCGCGTAAAAGGAGGTGGTCTTACCAGCGCCGTTTGGACCGAGTAGGCCGACTACTTCGCCCTGCCGCACTTGTAGGCTTACCCCATTTACCACACGCCGACCCCGATACGATTTTCCAATCTCGTCGGTGGCCAGAGTTTGCATCTATCTGCCTGATTCTGTGTGAGTTACGGTCGGATTAGTCGCCGATCCCTCTACTAGTATCCTATCATCGTGGTCAAAGAAAGTCAACAAATTTCCGGCCACTTTACCGTGTTCGGCATCAAAAATGCTAGGGATTCCACCCGAAAGTACGTACTTTCCCAAATCGGGCTGATAAGTGAGCTTTTCCCCCGTCGCTAACCGCGATCCCTGCTGCGCCCGCACCTTTCCGGTCAGGGTGATTTGCTCAATTTGTCCCGCGCTGGCGTCTCCACTCGCTTTGCCTTTTAACAGCACCTCGGCTTGGTTAGAGGTCAGCGTGCCTGTGCCAGAGAGTGCCCGCACGTTGCCGCTGAGCTGGGCCTGCCGCGTGATGTCGGAGTATTCCAGATGATCGGTGGTCAACGTAACCAGCTGGCCTGCGTTGGTACGTCCTTTCTGCAACAGCACCATGGTGACGGGCTCAGAGCTGGAACGGTCAGCGACCATGCGTCGGGCGTCGCGCTCGAAGCGTATGACCGGCCCCTGCGCCACATTTGCGCCTTGCCATAGCCGTGCTGCTCCTCGATACTCCGCTGAGCCAGATGCGCTGACGGCGTGCATACTTTGCGCCGTCAGGTGGATCGGTTCGGTGCTGGCGAGCAGGGCACCGCCCGCCTGCGGCTTCAGGTCGCTATAGGTGCTCTTGACGTGGCCATCCGCCCAGGCTTCGCCACTCTGGCGGTTGACCCGGATCTGGTCGGCGCTGGTGGTGAGTCCTTTGTCGGTGATGCGGGGGGGCGTTGCGTGGTCGCCCGTCAGCGTCAGTATCTGGTCGGCTAAGGAGTAAACCCCAGATGCTCCCCAAGCTTCGCGCTCGCCGTCCTGATAGTGCAGGTTGCCGCGCTGCGCCAGAGCGTTGATGCCGCCCCTGCTCTTGAAACTGACGTCTAAGCTGGTCGAAGTGCTAATGCGATCTGGTTGGCCGCCTACGCTGGGTGCGCCCGGAGATGATGAAGTGATGCGGCTGTTGGGCTCGCCGTGCAGCACCGAGATGCGGCCCGCAGGGTCGAAGCTTGCCACCAACTGATCGGCGGTTACCACCGTGTGCTGGGCCGCATTGCGCCCGACTGGTGCTTCGTCCAGAAGAATTTGCCCGCCGCCTGCGGTTGCGGCCCGTTGCAAGTGGCGGCCGCCGCTGAAAGTAAAGTCCACCGCCGCTGCGGTGAGTTCGCTGCGCTGCCGCGACGCTCCGGCGGGAAGTTGCGTCAGGTGCACGTTGCCTTCCGCTCGTGCACTCTCTGCCCCCATTGCAGTCTTACCCTGTTCGCCGGCGCTGGTGGCAAAGCTCTTGCAGTTCACCAGCAGATGATCGGCGCTGCCTTCGGCTGGCTGGTCGCCAAGATTCTTGCCCTGCACGTTGCCGCGAAAGTCAGCCGTCTGCAAGATGCCACGGCTGGTGCCTCGGCCGAAGGTAAAGCGAGCTTCCTGCGAGTGGAGAGAACCGCTCTTGGGGCCAGCGGATGTAATTTCCACGCCGCCGCGTCCGCTGATGTTGTCCACGCTATTGTCGTCGCGGAGGAACAGGTCTGCCGCAGCGGTGGTTGCGGTCTGGCTGCCTGAGGACATTTTCGCGGATTCCAGCGCAATGCGTTTTGGATTGTCGGTAATGACGGCGCGCGCCGCAAACAGTTGGGCAGGAGAGTTGCCACCCGTAGCGGTGGTTTGCATGGCCACGTGCGACTCCAGCGTAAGGCTGCGCGCCTGCGAGTCATAGCGGGCACCCACGGCCGAGCCTTGCGCCTGCGGAATGGTGAACTCCACCCGGCCTTTGGTGTAGCCATCGCCCGATTTCTGGTTGAATACGAGTCCGTTGGTGCGTAGGTGGATGGGATTCTTGAGTTCCTGAGGCATCGCTTGATCGGGCGCGAGGGTGCCTTCGGCATTACCCTGCAGATCAATTTCCACGTCACCTTGCGCCACCACGTCGCCGGAAGCCTTGTCATAGTCGAAGTGTTTGCCGGTGATCTGGTCGTAGCGGGTGGAGTCCTTGCCATAGACGATGATTTGGACGTCTTCTAGCGTGGCGTGGCCGCTGAGTTTTAACTGCACCAGCCTTTTGGCTTTGATGGTAAACAGAGTACGGCCGGCTTCGGAGCGCGAGATGGTAAAGCCATCGGCCGACTGTTGAATGTTGATTCCGAGTTTTTGTAGCGGTTTGGTAATGTGTTGGGCGACCTGATAGCGGGCGTAAAAATAGAAGCCAGCCACCACGGCCGACATGAGCAGGGCAGCCCCCAGAAACCATCGCCGCAGCCGCGTCACGGGTAGAGACATTTGAATTCCAGTCTAATCCAAGCGCGAAACTCCGGCCTCGGAGCTATGGCTGTGCGGCGCGCTTCAGGTCGAGGATGCGCAGTTCCAATCCGCCAAAATCCGGGTGAAGATTTTCTTCCAGCGTGAAGGCAATATCCACATGGTCGCCGGCGAGCAAGTTGAGAGCAGCGGTGCGTTCCGCCATGCGCCACCCCAAGGCCGAGATGTTGCGTTTGCTGGCGATACCCAGCTTCAACTTGATGTGCGCTTCTTTCAGCACACGCACCGGCTCCAGCAAGGGCACGTCATAGGCAGCAAACACCGGTTCAGGGTTTTCTTTACCGAATGGCTCCATCTGGCTGAGTACGGCAAACAATTCTGGCGTGATTTCTGCCAGCGGCAAGATCGCATCCACCGCAAGTTCCGGAATAAAGTCGGCTTCGGTGAGTCGGGCGCGGGCATGGGCATCGAGCGCTGTGCGCAGTTCTGGTATGCGGTCGGCGGGAAAGGTCATGCCGACGGCGTGGGCATGTCCGCCGAAACGGGTAAAGATTTCCGCGCAGCTTTCCAGCCCGGAAAGCAAGTGATAGGCGTTGATGGATCGGCCCGAGCCGTGCGCCACGCCCTGATGGCAGGCAATGACAACTGCGGGCCTGCCGTATTTTTCCACGACGCGCGACGCTGTGATTCCTACCACGCCACGATGCCAGCCTTCGCCTTCTACCACGATGCAATAAGCCTCTTGCAGTGTGGGGTCGCCCTCCAGGCGTTGCTCAATCTCTTGCACAATGCGGCGCTCTTCCTGCTGGCGCGAGGCGTTAAGTTGGTCAAGCCGGGTGGCGATTTCGCGAGCCCGCGCAGCATCCCGCGTGGTGAGCAATTCAACCACAGTCCGGGCTTCATCCATGCGTCCGGCGGCGTTGATGCGGGGGGCCACTCGAAAACCGATGTCGCTGGCGCGGATGGGCTTGTGCAAGTCCACTGCGGCCACCTCCATCAGGGCTTTAAGGCCGGGGCTGACTGGCTTGCGAAGCTCGCGAAGACCCAGCTTGGCGATGACGCGGTTTTCGTCGAGCAGCGGTACCGAGTCGGCAATCGTGGCGATGGCCACGATCTTGAGGAACGAAGGCAGCATCGCCTGAGTACGGGATTCGCCGAGAAGCTCCAGCATGAGCGCGTGGGCCAGTTTGAAGGCCACGGCTGCGCCACACAAGAACTTGCAGGGGTAGCTGCACGCGCTGCGATTGGGATTCAGCACTGCCACTGCGGTCGGCAGCTCTTCGACGGCAACTTCGGCAGCGCCCATCTCTGGGATGGCATCGTCGCCAGTTGCGCGGCGGGCTTCGCTTGCGTCGGGTGCGTCGGGTGCGTCATCGGGTGCGTCATCGGCTGGGTGATCGGCTGCGTGATCGGCTGGGTGATCGGCGCGACCTTGGGGCAGGTGGTGGTCGGTGACAATCAGATCTATACCGAGCCGCGCGGCGGTCTCCGCCTCGGCAAGCGCCCGAATCCCAGTATCCACGCTAATGATGAGCTTTACGCCGCGTGCGGCAGCTTGCGCAATGATGGCATCTTGCATGCCGTAGCCTTCGCGGATGCGGTGCGGGACGTGAAACTCGGCGGTGCCGCCGCACAACTCAATCGCGGTCTTGAGTACGGTCACGGCAGTGGTGCCGTCTACGTCGTAGTCGCCGTAGAGCAGGATGGCTTCCTGATTCGTGATGGCCGCACGCAGGCGCGCTACGGCGAGGTCGAGGTCACGCAGCAGGTAGGGAGAATTTAGATTGGCCAGGGACGGCGAGAGAAAGCGCTGTGCGTCGGCGGCGGTGGTGATGCCGCGCAGCACCAGCAGCCGCGCCAGCGGCACCGCCAGATGGGCCTGCTGCGCCAACTGTTCCACTTGGGCGGAGTCCGCTGCTTGCAACATCCAGCGCACGGCTAGAATTCGTCTTCCGGATTACGGGAGTCGCCGGGCGCGCCGTGGCCACTGTGTTCGTCGCCGTCGAGCATGATCGCCATTTCATCTGCCATTTCGGCCAACCGCTCGTAGTGTTCGTACCACTCGCAGGCGGTTTCATGGACGAACATCGTACCCTGATACGCAAAGCCCAGTTGGATGAATCCGGTCTGGCCTAGATGAGCCTTGAGCCAGCGCGCCTCTTCGCGATCTTCCTCCGACGCGTAGCGTGAATCGCGCAACTGCTCCACCAGTTCATCCAGTTCGACCCGCTGCATCGCCCAGGCGTGCATGGTGATGAAGGAACATTCGGCGGCTTTGGCTAGCTCAACAAAATCCTTCCAGCTATCGGGCTGTTCGTCACCCCACTTGACGCACTGCACCTCCATGGGGTCAACGTAGCCAAAAAAGCGTTTCATGCCATGGCCTTCGATGAAGGCAGTCATGTCATCGCGCAGGGATTTGAGGTCGTCCACCATAAGAAAGCAATTGTAATAGTTGGCATGGGCTGCGCGTAGCGAGAGGCACCGGACGGCCCCCGACAGCCTAGAGGCTTGCCGCGAGACCCAAGCGTTCCGCCAGTTCCTCATACAGCAAGCCCTCGCCGGGGCGGTACGGTTGAAACCACACGCCATCAATCACAAGTTGGGGAATGGCGCGTTTGCCGGTCTGGCGAATCACCTCTTGCGCAGCCCCCGGCGTGGCTTCAATATTGATCTCGGTGTAGGCAATCTGGTGCTGGTCAAGAAAGCGCTTCGCTTGGCGGCAGTCGCCACACCAAGGCGCAGAATAGAGAAGAATTTGCATAGTTACTAGAATGCCATACTAGGCTCCAAGGTTTCTTTGCGATGCATCTCCGGTGGCGCTCTTGGGTGGCCAGTCTCGCCCGAGTCTCCGGCTCTTTCCCCGAAAGATTTGCTTGACATCATTAAATGTAGTGGAGTAATGTCAGGTGGTTCGTAAGAAGCAGCCCCTCTGCTTCTAAAACGAACGTCCCCTGTTTCTGGATATAACCCCCCCTGTTTCTGGATGACCTGGATTCATATTTCTGTTGGCTGCGTTAGCCATGAAGGGCAAATATCATGCGCAAGCTTGGTCTGGCCACGTTCGCCGTGGGCGGTTTGCTACTCTCGCTGGTAGGCACCGCCAGTTCGCAAATCATCTGGACAACGACCCAAAAGACTTTCACCTCGACGTTCCTTGGCAAGGTGACGACCGCCAGCAATTTCTACGTCCAGAACTCGGGCAAGAGCGCCATCACCGTGAACTCGTGGCAAATGTCGAATCCTGAATTTCAAGTGAGCTACGGTGTGGTGCCGACGACGCTCAAGTCAAAAAACAAAGCCACCTACTCGGTACAGTTTGCGCCGACTGCAACAGGCTCGCAAAACGGCACACTCACGGTCTATGCCTCCGATGGCAGTTCTGCCGTTTTGAGCTTGAGTGGTATAGGCAAGACGGTGACTGGCTCTGCCAGCGTGAGCTCCGCGTCGCTAAGCTTTGACGAAGTACCGCTCGGCACCACCAGCGCGGGCATGGTCGTCACCATTACCAACACTGGCTCCAGCACCGTGACGCTGAGTGCAGTCACGCCCGTGCCACTGCAGTTCACCGCCACCGGCGCTGCCCTGCCACTGAAGATGGCCAAGGGAACCACCACAACTTTGAGCGTGTATTACTCGCCGTCTGATGTGGTGGCTCTGAATGGCACGCTTGACTTGACGTTCGACAGTTTGCCGGATATCGGCGTGTCACTTGCCGGAACCGGCGCGGCGGCGACGCAGTTGGCCCTTTCAACATTGCCTGCGCTACCCAAGGCCACTGTCAACGCCAGCTATCAATATCCCCTGCAAACTACGGCGGCTATAGCCCCCGTCAGTTGGTCAGTGGATAGCTTGTCCGCGCTACCAACCGGTATGTCGCTCTCAGCGGATGGGGTGCTTAGTGGAGTGCCCTCGTCTCTGGGAACGTACGCGTTTACTCTAGACGCTACCGATTCGTCGTCACCCCCGTTGGCGGCGAGCCGCACGTTTAGTCTCGCGGTGCAGGCGGCTACCGGAGCTAGTTGCAATCAGATTAGCTTCTCTGGTGGCGCGGACAACTCCTTGCTAACTCCCCTTGAGAACCTTGGTGAGGCAACTTACTTTGGCTTTGCGGGTGGGCTGTACCCCGGTGTAAGTAATATCATGCCCGCAGATCATCAGGCAGATGGCATTGCTTTCGCGCAGGCGATACAGCCGTGGGACGCGACCGGCGTTCCCAGCGCAACCGGCAAATACGTGATTTTGGCGGTGGGTATTTCCGGCACCAAGCGCGAGTTTGACCAGTTCATCCAACTAGCCACTGCCGACCCGAAGAAAAACCCTGGCCTAGTGGTGGTGGATGGTGCCGCCGCATCAGAGACCGCACACGAGTTGTCGTCGGCAACATCACCTTACTGGAACCTGATTACGCAAGCACTTCTGCCCAATGCAGGGGTTACGGCGCAGCAGGTAGGTATCTTGTATGTGGAGGATGTGGATTCGATTGCAGCGGGTACCTTCCCGAGCGATATGCAGGGACTGCAAGCGGACTTAGAAGGTCTACTGCAGAACGCATTGGTGCTCTTCCCCAACCTGAAGATGGCGTATCTGGGTGGCCGACCTTATGGTGGTTACTCCAACGGAGTTTCTGTTGTGGAGCCAGAGCCGTTTGTGTATGAATCAGGCTTCGCCAACCAGTGGGTGGTGGCCGACCAGATCAACGGGGTAGCTGCGATGAACTATCAGCCGCTCTCCGGGCCGGTGCTCGCTCCCTGGGTAGCTTGGGGTAGCTACAACTGGGCCAACGGAATGGTGCCGCGGCTGGATGGCACTTACTATACCTGCCAAGACTTCCGCAACGACGGGTTACATCCTTCCACGGATGGCGATAACAAGGTTTCTGGCGCGATGCTCCAGTTCTTTAAGACCGATCCGACGGCAACGCCTTGGTTCTTAGCGCACTAAGGCGTTGGCGCGTCATGAATCTTAAAAGCAAAGGCGGGGAGCAGTTACGCTTCCCGCCTTCGTTTAATCTGCCTCGACCTTACTTTACTTGTAGAGCAAGATCCCTTCGATCTCCTGCGAGTTTACTGGCCGGTAGAACAACTTGGCATCTTCTAGAAACACTTCCAGAAACGCAGGGCGCTCGGTAATCGTGCCCTGAATCAGCGCCTCCGAGAGCGGATCCTCGATGTATTTCTGCAAGGCGCGACGAAGCGGACGCGCACCATAGCTGCGGTCGCCCGTGGTCTTTTCCAGAATCCACTTCTTGGCTTCTTCCGTCACCGTGATGGTGATGGAGCGTTGCGCCAAGTTGGTGTTGAGCTGATTTACCAGCAGTTCCAGAATTTGGATTAGGTCGTTCTCGCCCAAAGCGCTGAAGATAATGACTTCATCCAGGCGGTTGAGGAACTCAGGATTGAAGGTACGCTTGACTTCATTGCGCACCAACTCCTCCACCTTTTCTGCGATCATCTCTTCCTTTTGCGAAGAGAACCCAAGCCCGGTCCGCTTTTGCAAGTGCCGCGCGCCGATGTTTGACGTCATGATGAGAATGACGTTCTTGAAGTCCACCGTATTGCCTAGGCCGTCGGTGAGTTGCCCATCTTCAAACACCTGCAACAAGATGTTGAAGACATCGGGATGCGCCTTCTCGATTTCGTCAAGCAGGACGACCGAATAAGGCGCGCGCTTGACGCGTTCGGTGAGTTGGCCGCCCTCCTCGTAGCCGACGTATCCGGGAGGCGAGCCGATCAGCTTGCTGACCGAATGCTTCTCCATGAACTCCGACATATCGAAGCGGATGAGCGATTTTTCGCTGCCAAACATGAACTGAGCGATGGTACGTGCGACTTCAGTTTTACCCACACCCGTGGGGCCAAGAAAGAGGAACGAGCCAATGGGGCGGAGCGGGCTCTTGAGTCCGGCACGAGAGCGGCGAATGGCACGAGCCAGCGCACTGATCGCCTTGTCTTGCGAAATTACGCGCTTGTGCAACTCTTCTTCAATCCGCAGCAGTTTGCGTGACTCTTCTTCTTTGATGGAGGCTACGGGCACTCCTGTCCAGCGTGAGACGACATCTTCAATGTCCTCACGCGTGACCACGCCCGTTGCATTGTCATCGAGGTGATATTTCTCTTTGAGCCCGCGCAGGCTGTCGCGCACTTTGCGCTCTTCGTCGGTGTAAAAACGGGCCTTCTCGAATTCGCGGCTAGCGATAGCGCTTTCCATCCGCTGCACGATGAATTTGAGCTGCTTCTGCACCTCGGTGATCTCATCGGGCAGGGAAGTCTGGCGCAGCTTCACGCGCGCGCCCGCTTCATCAATCAGGTCAATTGCCTTGTCGGGCAGAAAGCGATCTGGAATGTAGCGGTTCGAGTGTGAAACCGACATTTCAATTGCTTCATTGGTGTAGGTGACGGCATGGAACTTCTCGTAGCGTTCCTTAATGCCATACAGAATCTTAATCGCATCGGCCTCATTGGGCGGCGGAACCTTCACCGACTGGAAGCGCCGCTCCAGCGAGCGATCTTTCTCGATGGACTTGCGGTATTCGCCGGGGGTGGTCGCGCCGATGCACTGAATCTCGCCGCGGGAGAGCGCTGGCTTTAGAATGTTGGCGGCATCGAGCGAGCCTTCCGCTGACCCAGCCCCCACCAGCGTATGCAATTCGTCAATAAAGATGATGGAATTCTGCGACTCCATCAGTTCTTTCATGATGGTTTTGAGTCGCTCTTCAAATTGGCCGCGATACTTGGTGCCAGCAACGATCAGCGACAGGTCAAGCGCCAGCACTCGCTTGTCGGCCAGAAACGAGGGCACCTCGCCATCTGCAATGCGTTGCGCCAAGCCTTCCACAATGGCGGTCTTGCCAACGCCCGGTTCGCCAATCAGCACGGGATTGTTCTTGGTGCGGCGGCACAAAATTTGGATGACGCGATCTACTTCGTTGTCACGCCCCACCAGCGGATCGAGTTGGGCGTCAATCGCGGCCTGCGTCAGATCGCGAGAAAACTCGCTGAGCAGTGAGGACTCGCGAGGTTGGCGGGCCTGGCCTTTTTCTTGCGAGCTGCGCGCCAGCTCTTCGCGAATCGTCGGCAAGCGCAAACCGCGTTCGTGCAGAATTTCGGCGGCAAAGCACTTTTCTTCGCGCAGCAATCCCAGCAAAAGATGTTCGGTGCCAATGTGCTTGTGCGACAACCGCTCCGCTTCTTCGGCCGCAAACGCCAGCACCCGCTTGCACTCATTGCTGAGCGGCAAGTCTACCGATGTCGAAACCTTCTCTCGAATGGTGGTGTGCCCTTCAATCTGCTTTCGGATGGATTCCACGGAGGCGTGCGAGCGCAGAAAGCGATTGGTCAGCGCTTTATCTTCGCGAAGCAACCCCAGAAGCAGGTGCTCCGTTTCGATGTAGGGCGAGCCAAATTGACTCGCCTCGTAGCGGGCAAAGAAGATGACCCGCCGGGCCTTCTCGGTATAGCGCTCAAACATGCCAGATCTCCCGGGCGGTCGGGCTGGGTGTCCCCTGCCGGCAACCCCTTTTGATCACTTTATCATGCTACCGGAAAGCATTCGATAGCACATCCGCGCTATGCCACCAGTGCGAAAAATACTGTGGAATATGGCTTTTGGTAGGTCTGCCTGCGTCCCACCGCGCGAACCGCCGTTGTGGCCGAACACTTGCCTACCAAGCAAAAACAGTTGAACTACATTGAACTACATTGAACTACAGCGAACTACAGCGACTGCGGGGCAACTTCCTGCAACCCGCCGCTGCCCAGTTTCAGCACGCGTGAACATCTCCGAGCAAAATCCAAGTTATGGGTTGCAATCAGCGACGTAAGTGAAAAATCGCGGTGCAGCCGGTTCATCAATGTGAATACTGCTTCAGCGTTTCGTGCGTCTAGGTTGCCCGTCGGCTCATCTGCCAATAGCACGGCTGGCCGCGCTACCAAGGCTCTTGCCAATGCTACGCGTTGCTGCTCGCCGCCAGAAAGCTCACCAGAACGATGCTGCGCCCGTGCCTCCAGGCCAACTTCTCG
Organism: Acidobacteriaceae bacterium; assembly: GCA_025356095.1. Classification (GTDB taxonomy): domain Bacteria; phylum Acidobacteriota; class Terriglobia; order Terriglobales; family Acidobacteriaceae; genus JANXUR01. Next base: position 65,680 of record JANXUR010000097.1, read on the forward strand.
AAGCCAATCCACTGCCGTGGGCAGCGCTTCCGCCGCAGCCACTCCCCGCGCCAGCAGCGGCATGGCGACATTTTCTGCGGCTGTAAACTCGGGCAACAAATGGTGAAACTGCCATACAAATCCTATGCTGCGGTTGCGAAAGTCGCTGGCTTCAGCGTCACTCATGGCTGTGAGGTCACGTCCTGCACAAGTGACATTCCCAGCCGTCGCGCGGTCGAGTGAGCTAAGCAAGTACAGCAGGGTGCTTTTGCCCGAGCCAGATTCCCCCACCAACGCGACCATCTCGCCGCGCTGAATCGAAAAGGCAACGGCTTCGAGGACGGGCAGTGCAGCTGCGCCACTGCGAAACACCTTGCACAGGCCGGATGTGCGGATGACTGCCGCGTCACTCAATTCACTCTTTTCACTCATTTCACTCATAGCGCAGCGCCTCCGCTGGAAGAATGCGCGAGGCCGCGAGCGAAGGATAAATGGTCGCGAGAAAGGAGATGCCCAGCGTGAGTGCGGCGATAAGCAACCCATCCACTAAACGCGGCGCAAAGGGTACGTAGTCAATTGAGTACACTTCCGCCGAAAGCGAGAGGAAGTGGTAGGTAGCCCCGGCCCAGGCAAACCCGTAGCCAATGGCCAACCCGAGTGCCGTGCCCGCCCCGCCGATGACCATGCCTTGGGCCACAAAAATGCGCCGTATCTGCTCGCGCTTAGTGCCCAGCGACATTAGCACGGCGATATCGCGCGTCTTTTCCATCACCATCATGGTGAGCGAAATCAAAATGTTCAGCGCCGCTACTAGAACGATGAGGCCAATGGTAATCAGGGTAACCACGCGCTCCAGTCGCAGCGCCCGGAATAGTGCGCGATTCTGCTGCATCCAGTTGGTAGTCTGAAAGCCGGTGCCCGCTGCGGCTTCGATGTTGCGGCCAATCTCGGCGGCGCGATCCAGATCATCCACCTTGAATTCGATCACCTGAATCACGTCGCCGAGGCCGAACAGGTCTTGCGCGTCGCTCATGCGAGTAAAGACCCACGACGAATCGTAGTCATAGAAGCCAGACTGGAAGATGCCAACCACGCGGAAACGGACGTATTTGGGTGACATGCCGAAGGGCGTGAGTTCCCCTTGCGGCGAGGTGACCAGCACCACTGAACCGAGGCCAGCACCAAGGTCGTTGGCCATATCCTGACCCAAGATGACTGGCGGCAGCGAGGCAACGCGCTGCCGCGCGCCTTCGAGCGAACTGGGCGAACCGCCCTCTGTGGTGACTGACCTTGCAGGACTGCTTGGGAGACTCGTTGGGGGATTCCCTGGGGGATCCGATGCTGGTGCGTCCAGATCCGCCGCAGAGCCCTGATGCACGGTATTGAGCAGATCGCTTACGCTGCGCTCGTACTGCGGCACCATGCCCTTGAGAACCGCGCCGCGCGCGCGGGCTCCGCGTGAGATCAGTACCTGCTCATAAACAGCCGGTGAGGCAGCCACCACGTGTGGTGCGCGGCTCAGGTGCTCCAGCAGCGGACGCCACGCAGGGATGCCATCGTTCTGAATCCGCAGCAGGCTGACGTGCGCGGTTGAGCCCAGCAGACGCTGTTGCAAATCTTGGCGGAAGCCGTTGTTGACCGAAAGTGCAATCACCAGCGATGCGACGCCAGCGGTGATGCCGAGGACGGAGACCGCCGTGATGACGCCAATCACCGCCTGCCGGCGCTTGGCCCGCAGATAACGGTTCGCGATGAAGAGTTCAAAGCGCATGGAGTGAAGGGCTTACAGCGCACAGGCGCTTGTCAGTCAGTCTAGCGCGGCGCGTGGCCGATTCGTGGTATCAACATCGGCACCCGCGACTGGTATTTGCGATACTCCTCGCCAAAGCGGGCGACGAGTTCTCGTTCTTCCAGCCAGATCATCAGCCATCCTGTGACCAGCCCAACCGCAAGCAGCGCATAGATGACTGCGAGACCAGTGCCGCAGGCCCAAGCCGCTAGTTCGCACAAATGTGCGGCGTAGATGGGATGCCGCATGCGTTGGCGAATCCCAGTGACGATCAGCTTCTGCGGCGCAGCGCCCGACGAAAGCTCGGGCAGGCCGCTCAGCAGTTTCAACGAAAAACTGCGTCCGGAGGCGCGATAGAGCCAAACCCCGAGCAGCAGGAGGGCGGCAGCAGGCAGCCAAGTCCACGGTGCGTGGTACAGCGCAATGTGCCGGTAGTGCGCCGTCGTGAAGCCGAGCGCGATCCACAGAGCGATCCACGCGGGTACCAGAAGAATGTAAGCCGGGCTACGCCGCGCCCGCCAAAATTGCGCGAAAGGATGAATTGCCAGCCAGAAGCAGGGAATCGTCGCATAGACGATACTGGCCAGCCATCCAAAGGTGCACAGAAATGAGAGCAACATGACAGGTCCTGCTAGCGCTTGCTGGCGGCCGCATTCGGCACGTTCAGCACAATCTTGGCGGTCACTGCATTGTCATAGCGATCGAAGACGCGAACCACAACAACGTGCTCGTCGCCAGCCTGCGTCTTGTCGCTAAGAGGCTTGGGCAGCGGGGCAACAAAGTCGTAGCTAGCGTTCTTCGAGTCGGCAAGTTCGCCGACCGGCTCCAGAAATTGCCAGTCGCCTGCGTCTATCGAATACTCAGCTTGTTTGATGACGGAGGCATCGCTTGCGTGGAACGTGACGTGTATGCCGCTTGCTGCGGCAGCCGCTTTCAGTTCTTCGATGCGTGGTGCTGTGGTATCCACCTGAAAGCGCTGGCTCGCTTTTTCGCCGGTCAGGCCTTCGCCCGGCGTGTGTGAATCGGCGTCGCTCGCCACTACGCGGACCGTGTAGGTACCATCCGGCAGCAACGCCGCCTCAAAGCTCAGCCAGTGGTCGCTCAGGTCGTCGCGCAGCAGTTGCCAGCGCGAATCACCTTCGCTACGGTAGTAAACCGCAAAACTCAACTGATCGTCGTTGGCATCGCGCGCATTCCACTTGACGGCGATGGAATCTCGGTCTCGAATTGTAGGCACCGGCGACTCAAAGCGGTCACTCGACGAGCTTTGTGAATTCGCGCTCAGCAGAAAACTCTGTCCGGTGGGCCGTGATGAAGCAGTCACGCGCGCACCCACTTGCACGGTTACATCTTCCACCACGGGTGCTACGTTCTTGGTGCGGTAGTTGACTGCAACCGTGTTTAGTTCTGAGTGCCCGCTACCGGGCTTGAGGATGGCCTTCCATTGCAGATAGCGTGCTGGCGGAGCTTGCACCTTGGCGTCGCCACCGAGTTCAACTTTGCTCCACAGGCTCCAGTTGCGGTCTGGATTATCCACATTGCCGCTGCGGGCAAATAGCTGGACGTTGTTGCCACGAAGCTCGGTGCGTCCCCAGCGGGAAAAAATCCTGGCGTCGAACACGTCGCTCTCGTAGCTGCCTTCTGCGGCCAGCGCCGGGCCCAGCTTAAATACTTTGCCCAAGTTGCTGGTCGCAAGAAAGAGTCCGCCGTTCGGTGCTGGAGCAAAGGCTGTAACCTGACTTGCATTGGCGCGCCCCAGGTCGGCATAGTCGTCGTCGCCGGTAAGGGTGGCGTTCACCGCGAAGATTCGGCCCTTGTTGCCAGTGCCCACCAGCAGACGACCGTTGGGGTCGAACGCCAGGGCATATGCAATCTCATCATTGGAATTCCAGATACGCTCAGGGGAACCGTCGGTTGCAATGCGAATCAGGTCAGAACCGCCAGCGGCACCGAAGGCAGGCAAAGGTAGTGGCCCAGCATTTTGGGGCAACGGACTGGCACCGATGGGGCCAACGTGTTGGTTGCCCGTGACCGTGATGGTGACCGGCTGTTGCGCCAGAGCCTGCGCCAACCCGCCGCTGGAGCGTTTTTCGCCTACGGCAGCAGCATAGATGTTGCCGGCTTTGTCCACTGCCAGCGCGGTGATCTCTTTTTTGCTGGCGCCGTACAGCACTAACCCTTCGCCAGAAGTGGAGATGCGGTAGATCAATCCGCTGCCGTCCGAGCCGGCGATCAGGTTGCCGGTGCCATCGAGTGCGAGCGAGCGGATGTGTGCATCGTCGCTCTTAAAGAAGACTTTGGAGTCGCCTTTGGGCGTCACTCGGAAAATTTCGCCATTGTCGCCGGTCGCCACGAAAAGGTTGCCGGTCGCATCAAACAGCATTGCCCAGATGTAGCGGGTCTTGGGGTCGAAGAACACGCTGGAGCTGTAAGTCGCATCCACCGGGGGCTTGGCATCCTCCGGATTGGCTGCCGCGTTTGTAGCGTTGCCGGCATCTGTTGTTTTTGCTGGGGTTGCAGCAACGGCCGCAGTGCCACTCCCTTTCACGATCTTGTACACCTTGCTATCTGGCAGCGTGGCTGCAAAGATGGCTCCTGCCTTATCCACCGCGATGGCTTGCACTTGCAGGTCTTTGCTTTCAAAGACGATGCTGGCCTTGCCATCGGCGGTGATGCGGTACACCCTTGCCGGCGAACCGGCTCCGGCGTAGAGGTTGCCCGCATCGTCACTCGCAATCGTCCAAATCTGTGTGGAAGGCGAGGCGTAGAGAGGCGTAAGGCTCGGAGCCAGTTCCAGTCCGCCATTGCGGCGGATGGCGACATCTTTCGCTGTACCCTTTTGCAGCTCGTCATACTTCGATTGCTCCCACAGTTTGGTGCCTTGCGCGAGCAGCGCAACAGGCAAGAGGAAGAGCGGCAACACAGCGCAGCAGCGGAGAGTGTTCTTAAGAGTCATGAATTTTATTGGTTCGAGGACAGTTCTAAATTCTTGTGATCGTCAAGTGCAACTGCATTCTTAAATCGGCCGCATTCCTCTGGGGCACCGCCTACTTCACGGTGACGGTCACCAGTTGCGCACCTGAAACTGCGTAGTCTACCGCGACAGAGCTCTCGCCTACCGCAGATTCGCCCATCAGCATCAGGTCGCGGGGATTGCGCGCCGCATCCATGATGTTAAGCACGGAAAGCGGTAGGGCCGGCATCACTTTGTCGTCCACAATCGCCTGCGGATTTTGCGCCAGTACGGACGCGTAGATGCGATTGTTGGCGTGATCTTTGTTGATCTGTGCGATGGTGGAGTTCAAGTCGAGGGGCTTGCCTGCGGCACCCGAGCCGCGGCCAATCCGATCCAGCAGATCGCCTTCGCTCACCAGAACGCGGAGCGTACCCTTGGGCGCCGAAGACGGAATCCGCACCGGTACCTGGCGAATCACTGGCTCTCCTCGAAACGGACGCAGTACCGTCTCAATCATGATCTGGTCGCCGGGTCGGGCCTCGGTCTGGTCGGTGCGAGCGCTTTCAATGCGCGCCGCCAAGCGGTCGCGCGAGAGGTCAAAAACCAAGTCCACGCTCTGCACTTTCGGCGCGTCGTAGGGGTTGCCAAAGATGCGGTCAAAGCGGTCGCCTATCGAGAGCGCGGCAGCCTGCGCGGCCGGTTGTCCGCCGTCGCTGGGCGCAAAAATATCGCCGACTGCCACGTCCGGAAAACCAGCCACCCGAATCTTGCCGCTCATGCGGTAGCTCACGTCTTCGCCATATTGATTGATGCTGTGCAGGGCATTAAACACCGTAGACATCACCGCAACCGCACTGAGGCGAGGGTTGCTGAGCACCTCAAAGTGGTATTGCTGGTTGGCTTCGCCGGTCAGTGAAAGCGTCACCGGAATCATCTTCGCCTGGCGGCCCATTACACCGAGAATCCCCTTTTGGCGATCCTGCACAAAGGCACCCACCGGCTCGGTGGTGCTGACGATTTTGAACGCATTGAGCGGCGACGCCAAAGTCGCCAGCACTTCTGCCTTGTTCATCGGAATATCCACCGCACCAAACTGCAACACCGGATGCCCGCACGCCAGCAGCCGTTGCGGATCTACATACGTCACGGTGCAGGTTGCAGCGATATCCATATCGCCCCGCACCAGCAACATGCTGACGGCGCTGCCCGGGATGATCGGCTCGGGCTGAGCTTTGTCGCTCACCGAGCCTGCGCCCATCATGGGCACAATGCCCGCCGCCGCGAATTGCGGTGCGAATTGCTGAATTGCTTCCTGCGAAAAGCCGCTAAACACCAGCGGCGTCTCAATCGCTTGCAGTTGATTGATGAGCGGAGCGGGCAGGCTACCGTTTGCTCCTGACGACACTCGCGCGGCACCCCCTGCTGCATCGTGGGCAGCGGATGCAACACTCGCCGAGGTGGCAGGGCTGGATTCCCGGCTCTGGTCAATCGCCTTGATCTCCAGCATCTCTTCGATCGGCGTGACCCCGCCGATCGGTTCTTTGGAGAATTGCCCGATGCGGAAGGCCAATGCTCCGGCGAGCTTGCCTTCAAAATAGACCGGACTGCCGCTCATGCCGGCGACCACGCCCGTGTATTCGGCCTTGGCTCCGTGCAGACGCACCAATATCACGTCACCCTTGGGGCCGTTGTTGTTTTTCATCACGCCCAGCACTTCCACTTCCATCGGTTCAGGCTGGGTGCCTTGGAATACCGTGTACGCCACACCCCTCATGCCGGTGTGAATCTGCGCCAGTGGCAGAATGACCGTTTGGGTGGGCGGGAGCGGCGGCCACACCGTTCCATCAGCCGCCCAAAGAGCGGACCCGGCAAACGCAATTAAGGGCAGGAGCCAAAACCAAGGCGAAAGGCGCACGGTGAGCGGTTTCCTAATCTTTTTGAGCACTTTTTCGATTCTACTCTTCCTTCTTCGACGCTTTGGTTCTATCGGCTAGCAATTGGGTTTGCTGTGCCCATTTTCGCAGTCCACCCGTTGGGAGGTCTTTCGGGTTCCGGGCGACGCCGCTGCTGGTTAGACGCATCTGTGCTGGTTAGACGCATCTATGCTGGTTAGACGCATCTATACTGTTAACAGTTCCTTTCTCGTGTAATTTTGTTGGGAAAGCGCCCAGAGGTTTTGCCATGCCGGTTATTGCTCCGAATCTAAAGGCTGATGGAGTGTTTTTACGCCTTTGCCTGACGACTCTCGCTCTTTTTTTGACTTTGCCCGCCACGTCCGGGCTGGCCCAAGCGCAAGCCCCGCCCCCTGACAAGAGCGACAAGAGCGACAAGAGCGACAAGAGCGGCGCGCAGGCACAAGCACCCGCGCAGGGCCAGCAGGCTCCGCCAGAAGCAGGGGGCGCCCAAGGCGACATCGGGCCCTACGCCATCCCGAAAAAGACGGAGAAAGATGCGCCCCCGCCGCCGCCACCCCCCACCAAGCCGAAGAAGATTGACGGCCTCGACGACTACTCCATCCGGGTGGACGTGCCTTTGGTGAATGTGGACGTATCGGTGGTGACCAAGGACGGCCAGTTTGTGCCGGGGTTGCGCAAGGAGATGTTCCACATTCTGGAAGATGGCCAGCCCCAGACGTTGACCAACTTTGCCCAGCAGGGCGACGCGCCCATTACGGCAGTGATTCTGATTGAGTTTGCCTCTACCAACAACCGCTACCTTTATGATGCACTGAATGCGGCCTACACTTTTGCCAATCAACTGAAACCGCAGGACTGGGTTGCAGTGGAAGCTTATGACATGCGTCCGCAGGTGCTGGTGGATTTTACCCAAGATAAGCGTGAGATTCTGGGCGCGTTGAACACGCTGCGTATTCCGGGATTTTCTGAGCGCAACCTGTTTGATTCCCTATATGACGTGCTGGACCGGGTGGATCGAATCCCGGGCCGGAAGTATGTGATTCTGATTTCAAGCGGGCAAGACACCTTCAGCAGAATTACGCTCGACCAGATGTTCAAGAAGATTAAGGCAACGCAGAATGTCACTATTTTTCCGGTGAGTATTGGCCGGGCTTTGCGGGAAAGTCTGGATGCCCGCGGCTATGTAGGCCCCGAGCGCAGTCTCGATTTTCTACAGGCTGATAACCAGATGAATGCCTTTGCCAAAATGACGGGCGGACACTTCTACAATCCGCGCTTTCAAGGTGAGTTGCCGGAAAACTTCCGGGACATTGCCTCCAACATCCGCAATGAATATGTGCTGGCCTATCATCCCGCGAATAAGGCGCTGGATGGCAGCTACCGCAAGATTAAAGTGGAACTGCTAGCCCCAGATGGTAAGCCGATGAAGCTGGTAGATCAGAAGGGCAAAGAGCTGAAGTACCAACTCATATTCCGCGAGGGCTACACGGCCAAGCATCAAGTGGAATAGGGGCTGGCAACGCGCCACGAAGCATTGTAACTACCGCAGGGGCACGAGAAAATCCGCCACGGAGTACGCGACGCCTCCGTGGCGGAATGTGCCTTCAGCAGGCCTAGACGTGGAATGCCAGTTCCAGCAAGTACAGCGTCGCGGCACCCACAAACACCAGCACTGCCATCGCGATGCCGGGCTCTTTGTTCACTTCTGGAATAAGGTCTGACGCAGCCACGTAGATGGTGACGCCAGCCGCCAGCGGCAAGCCCAGACCAACCTGTTGGCGGAAGACCGCCATGGTCAGCACACCCGCAAATGTCGCGACGCCCAGCATCGCCGAAGCCGTCCAGGCAAAGCGGCGGCTGCGGCCGCTCGCCAGCATCACTGAGGCTACGGTGAATCCTTCAGGAATTTTGTGCAGAAACACGGCCAGAAAAATAATCCATCCCAGCCAATTAGAGACGATGAACCCGGAAGCGATGGCGATGCCGTCGAAAAAAGTGTGCGCCATCAGGCCAACCAGAATGCGATAGCTGCGTCCGGCTTCGGCGAACTCGTGGGCATGGGTTTCTTCGCCGAAATGAAAGTGCGGCACCACAGTGTGCTCCACGAAATGAATGGCGAGGTAGCCAAGCAGGATAAGGAAGGCGGCACGTTCCCCGCCAAGCGTAAGGCTGTGCGGCACCATCTCTGTGAGCGCGGTGGCAAGCATAAAGCCAGCGCCCAGCGCGATAAAGTAACGGAGGTAGGAGTGGCTCCATTGACGGCGGACGATAAGGGTGCCGCCGAAGACGTTGGCTGCGGCAGCAGTGAGTCCGAGCAGCAGGCTGAGCAGAATGGGGTTCACGATGCTAGCTTACCGCGAACCGGTGGCGGCGTGTGAGTGGGAGTGCGAGGTTGCTGTGTGAGTGAATGTGTGAGTGAATGTGTGAGTGAATGTGCGCGCGAGGGTGGGGAAGTGGGCAAAGGGAGAATGAGCGCACGGCATGGGGAACGCGCCGAAGCAGGGCGCGAGCGAGCGGCGTGGAGAGCGTGGGAGTGACGCGGGTGCGGGAAAACGCAAGCGCCATGCGCCATGCGGCAAGTGACACGCGCCAAGCGCCAAGCGCCAAGCGACAAGTGTCAAGCGCCAAGTGACAAGCGCCAAGCGGCAAGTGACAAGCAAAGGGAGCAAGGGGAGCAGAAACCCCTAAGGGAGGAAGCAAACGGGGGCAGACGGTCAGTGGGGAAACAAAGTGGGGAAATTAAATTGTTCACCGAAATAAAACTATGCTAAGTATATTACTATAGTAGGGATACAATTTGGGGTAGGCTTGTGTGGTTCTTTCAAAGCTGCTGTAATGGGCGGGCACCGCGAATGCGTACCAAGGTGGCAGATCATGACAAGCGACTGGGGCTGCGGTGGTCCCGACAGAACGGAGAGCATGCGGGCGACGCTGGCCCGGTCGTCGGAAAGTGGGTGGGTCTGCCATGACAGGCAAAGGGAGACGGTCGTTGATCCTTATCTTAGTTGCGTTACCCTGCCTGCTGATCGCGGGATGGGAATCGCTTTACTGTGGCTACTATGATCCGAAGAACCTCGCCTATGTGCTGTGGAAGCACGATCTCTGGAAGGTCGATACGAGCAGGGCGCTGGCGGTCATGACGCATGACCAAGACCCGGCCAGTCTGGTAGTTGGGAAGAGCAAAGATCAGATCGATAAAAAGTTCGGCCCTCTTGCCCCCATGAGCGAAGCATCAGCCTACGTACGGGGTTGTGCCTCTCAGGAGGAACTCACGTCGGGCAATTCGGTGATGTTGCGACAGAGCGAATGGATGGTGACATTCTCGGATAACCGCGCGGTGGAGCTGACGTTAGTTAAAGGTTGCTGATACGCAGCGCTAGATGCCGCGCTGCGGGCGGCCTTGCGGGGTCTGAGAGGCCAGATGTGTATGTTCTATTGCAATCGGGCCTTCGTCCTCACATTGCTTTTACAACAAGGCAACAGCGCATGACTCAAATAACGCCAAGAATAATCCGGCCGTCCCAGCCTTCCGCCTGTATTACTCGACCGAAGGTCTCGCACCCTTTGCGACGTTCGAAGAGTTGGGATGTAAGATGCGGACGCCTTGCAGACGTTGGTTTTCTCGATAGCAAATTGCTATCTGTCGGCTAAGCTTTATAGGCTGGGAACGCTGTTATCCGTTGCCGAATCAAGTAACTCTTGCTAGCCCGAATGCCGGATGTGCATAATGTCGCCATCCTTCACGGGATAGTCCTTGCCCTCGAGGCGCAGTTTGCCTTTGGCGCGGGCGTTGGCTTCGGAGCCTTCTTCCAGCAGGTCATTCCAGGCGATAGTTTCGGCGCGGATGAAGTGCTTTTCGAGGTCGGAGTGAATGGCCCCGGCTGCCTCCTGCGCGCGGCAGTTGGCGGGGATTGTCCAAGCGCGGCATTCGTCCTCGCCCACGGTGAAAAACGAAACCAAACCCAGCAAGTGATAGGTGGTGCGGATAAGGCGGGTGAGGGCACTCTCGGTGAGTCCGTAGCTGGATAAAAATTCTGCGGCTTCTTCGTCGGGCATCTCGGCGAGCTCCGCTTCCACCTTGCCGCAGATGGCGGTAGCGCCAGAGTTAGGCCGGCTGGCAACTTCCTGCAGCCCGAATTTGGCGACTGCTGCGTCCAGGTCTTTGCCGAGTTCGGTGGATTCGCCAATATTCAACACGTAGAGAATAGGCTTTTCGCTAAGGAACATGAATCCGCGAAAGGCTTTTTTATCGGCCTTGGTCATTTCCATTTCGCGCAGCGGGCGCTCGGTTTCCAGATGAGCCTGAGCGCGTTCCAGCAGTTCGGCTTCGTGTTCCAGTTCCGTGGTGCGGCCTTTTTTCAGGTCTTTGGCGACGCGTTCGCGGCGCTTTTCAATCTGCGCCAGATCGCTGACGATCAGGTCGAACTCCACGTTCTTGATGTCGCGCAACGGGTCTACCGCGCCCACATGCGGGATGGAAGGATCGTCGAAAGCGCGCACCACGTGCGCCAGCGCATCCACGCCGCGGAGGTGGGTGAGGAAAGCTGCCTCTTTAAGGGCTTCAGCGCCGATAGCACCTACGTCCACGTACTCGACCTGGACATGGACCAGCTTTTTTGGATTAAAGAGTACGGCGAGCCGGTCGAGCCGGTCGTCTGGTACGCGGGCGATGCCAATGTGCGCCTCACGCGGGTTGGAGTAGGAGGCGTCGCTCGCCTTGACCTTGGTGAGAATGCGGAACAATGAGGATTTGCCTACTTGAGGCAGGCCAATGATGCCAGTTTTCATGCGAATGAGGCTCGTTCCAGCGCGGGGCGCAAAGGGTGACTACAGGTGACACTCTAGGATAAACGATGAGGGGGGTTGAGCCGTAACGGGGGCGGGTGGAGAGAGGATCACCGGGGGCATACCGGGGGCATACCGGGGAATCTAGCGAAGCGGCGAAGGTAGCCGGGTCGTCACGGGAGGTATTTTGCAGGGGTGGGTGCGCTTATTCTCGCCGCATCCCAAGGCGCCGCGAGGTGATGTAGAGGACGCCCAGTCCGAGCGCGAAAACTGTGCCTTCCAGCCGTGTAGACCAATGATGCAGGTCATTGAACCCGACCCGCACCGGATCGTACTTGGGAACATTGTCAATCACCACCATCTGATTCCGCATGGCAGTCATCTTGGGTGTCAGGGCAAACTGTGAAACGGCCAGCAGGCCGAGCATCCCCACCACCAGCAAGTGTGAAGTCCGCAGCGGCCGTATGGCACCGGTGCGAAGCTGGTTGGAGATCATGGAAAAGATGAGGAAGAGTACACCACAGGTCGCACCCACCCAGTGCAGCTTTTCCAGCAGCGGGCTAATCAACTCGCCAGCCAACTGATGGTTGGTGGGCAACACGGCGAAAACGGTAGGCGCCATCAGCGCAAAGAAGAAGATGGAGCCAAGCCACAATACGAGCGTAAGCAATGCGAGAAACCGAATCATGGTGATCCTCTGTGGGTAGGCGGCAGGTCTTATCCCTGCCGCTTGATCGCACGCGACAATGTCTCATCCAGCGCGGACTTCGCTTTGGCGTATTCCGCGTCGCTCAGCTTGCCCTGCTGCTTTTCTATTTCCAGTTGAAACAGCTCGTCCTTCAGCACTTGGAGCAGCGAACTTCCAGCCGCTGGGTAGGATGCTGGCTCCGCAACATACGGGGGAGCCGCTGAAGCGGCGGGGATGGCGATGCCTTCAGGCATCACAATCGCCGAATCCTTCTTGCGGCTTAAGATGAAAGCCGCGCCCATCGCGAGCACTGCCACAAAACCGGCCAAAATATACCAGCGATATTTTGCCAACGGGTCGGGCGCATCAATGGGTGCGCCAAGTCCGCCGCCGGGGCCCTGTTGGCCACCGCCACCACCCATCCCCACACCGCCACCACCGGCTTGGGAATCGCTGCCACCATCGGCAGCAGGCGCGGCCCCGCCGCCATTGGGTGCGCGGCCTTGTGCAGGTTGTGCTTGCTCGTCGGGTAAAGTGCCATTGCCAGATACTTTGAAGCCCAGATCGCTCGACCCCGGAGTGATGTTCTGCGCGATCTGTACGGTTGCGTTAAAGCCGCTGTTCGGCGGCGGAGGGGTGAAGCGCGCGGGGTTGTCAGCGACAAACTTCATCTCCGGTGCCATCATCACCACAAAATGCTCTTGGGGCAATTTGGTGCGCGGACTGAATTTCGCGCTGCCGCTATAAGGTAGGTGGTACGAAATCTGGAAGCGGGTGTCGCCGGGACGTAGCGGGAAGGCGACGGTGTAAAGCCCGCCACCCAACGGATTCGCGCCCGCATTCACCGGGATGCCGCCAGCGGTCTGTGCACCGACCGAATCCACTTTCGCATTTTCCGGCAGGTAGAACTCAAACGCATGGTCGTTCATCTGCGTGCGCGGAGGCTGCGAGGGGTTGTGCACCGCGATGATTTCAATCACCTGCAACTGCCCACCGGAGGTCTGCATGCGCAGCACATCGGCAGTGACGCTGAGCTCGGCGATCTTTTCTGCGACGTCGTAGACCTCGATGTCTGCTGCCGGCGTGCCCGGAGGGGCCATCTTGTTGTAGGTGACGCCCTGATGCAGCACGCGAATCAAATGCGGACCGGTGGAGGCGATGTTGAACTTGAACTTGCCGCGGGCATCGGTTTTGGTGCGAGCGGCTTCGGTCATACCGCCTTGGCCCACATCCATCGCGGTAACGTCGTCGCCTGCGGAAGGTTTGTTGCTGGTGCGGTTGGTGACGGTGCCGGTAAGAGTTTCGGCCAGAGCCTGGCCAGCGAAGAGCGTCGTTGCGAACAGAGAAACTGAAACAATCCGTGGAAGCCGCAAAATGCGTGCTCCTTTCCAGAGAAACCCAATCCAAAAATCAATCAACTCAGCAGAGCATATGTAGTGCATGCCAAAACTTGCCCGCTACCCTTGTGCCACTGGCTCCAGCCGGGCGATCTCCGCCAGCACTGCTGCCGCTTCCTGCTCCAACTGCGACCGCATCGTGGCGTAATCCGATTCGGGATACTTGCCGGCCTTGTACTCAAAGTTCAGGTCGCGCAAGTTCTCGTAAACCACTTCCTTGCGTTCGCGCAGGTAAGTGATGCGCGTCTTGGTGTCGCCGGTATAAATCTGCCTGGGCTGATAGAACACATACACCAGTACTGCCAGCGTTGCCGCCAGACAAAAAGGGATTGCTGCTAATGGACTCATAGTTCAGTCTCCTGCCGGGCCTGTTCGCGGAAGTGATCGACCTCGGCCTGCGGAATGCCAGCGGCCACGGGAACAGCCACGGGACGGTTTCGCCACAAGCGCACGATGAGCACCAGCAAGAGCATTCCCGTGAAGAAGGCTAAAGCTGGCACAATCCATGACACTTTATCGAAAGTGGTTATCATCGGCGCGGCCAGTACGGTTGCGCCATACTTCTGCACGAAGCTCTGCAGAATCAGATCATCGTTGTCGCCACGATCGAGCCCGACCGTGAGTTCGCCACGCATGCGTTCAGAATCCTGGCAGCCGACATGGTTGCACTCCAGCAGAATCTGGCCGCAGCCGCAGTGGCACATCATCTTGTGGCCGAGGTCATTGAAACGTGCTTGTTGATCGCCTGCACCCATGCTCAGGGTGACCGATAGTCCCAGCCCCAACAGGCAAAGTGCGCGTCCAAAACGTCCGAATTGTTTCGTCAGTTTCGCCAGTGTCTGCATTGTTAGTCTCCCGCCGGCGCGGGCACAGCCGCGCGAACCGGTGCAGTAAGCTTTGAGGTCTGAATATTCGGCACCAGAGTCAGGATGGTTCCGGCGAGCAGAATCAAAGCCCCAATCCAAATCCAGTTAATCAGCGGATTCAGATGCACCTTTAGAATCGGCTTGCCGCTGGTTGGGTTGCGCCCTTCATAAACCAGATAAAGGTCCGACGCCAGCGTGGAGTAGTTGGCTACCATGGTGGCAGACTGCTGGCTCGCCTTATAAGACCGCCGCTCGGGATAGAGCGTAGTCAGATACTTGCCGTTCTTCTGCACGTCAACAATCGCCCATTCGCTGGCGAAGTTAGCGTTGTCGTCTTGCGTGTACGACTTGTTAATCAGCGTGAACGCACCCACTTTGATGGTGTCTCCGTAGCCGACTTCTTGTTCCACTTCTTTGTTGAACGCCGTACCCGCGAAGCCGATCATCACCAGCACAACTCCGAAGTGCACCACGTAACCGCCATAACGGCGAGTGTTGCGCCGGGTAAGCTGTACCATCGCGGGCAGCAGGCGCTCGCCGGTGTGGCGGCTGATCACGCGTCCGCCGCGATAGAACTCCGAGAAGATGGTGAAGGCAATCAGCACCGAAAGGCCAATCGTCATCAGCGCGTAGAAGTCGCTCAAGCTCTCCCACGGATGCACGCCGAGAATCACGAGCACTACCATCAGCACCAGCGTGGCGACACTCGGCCAGAAGAAGTTACGGCGCATACTATCCACTGAAGTCCGGCCCCAGGCCAGCAGCGGCCCCACAGCCGTTAGTAGCAGCACCACCAGCGCGATGGGGATCATAACGCGATTAAAGAACGGCGGCCCCACGGTCACCTTGGTGCCCTGTACCCACTCCGAAAGAATGGGGAACATGGTGCCCCACAGCACTGTGAAGCAGGCCAGCACGAAAAGTAAATTGTTGAACAAGAAGCTGGACTCGCGCGATACCAGCGACTGCAGTTGGTGCTCGCTCTTGAGGTCTTTGCGGTTCTTCACGTAGTAGAAGACGCAAACCGCCAACACCAACGCGATGAAGATCGAGAACCAATCGCCGATGGAAGACTGCGCGAACGCGTGTACGGAGCTGATGACGCCGCTACGGGTAAGGAAGGTACCGAAGATCGAAAGCAAGAACGTGCTAAAGATCAGCCACATATTCCACGTCTTCAACATGCCGCGTTTTTCCTGCATGATCACCGAATGGAGGAAGGCGGTGCCGGTGAGCCAAGGCAGGAAGGAGGCGTTTTCGACTGGATCCCAGCCCCAGTAGCCACCCCAGCCCAGCACGTTGTACGCCCAATGCGAGCCGAGAAAAATTCCAATACTCAGGAAGCCCCAAGTCACCAGAGTCCACTTTCGGGTGATGGCAATCCACTTTTCGCCGGGATAGCGCATGATCAGCGCTGCCAGAGCGAAGGCAAATGGCACCGTAAAACCCACGTAGCCGAGGTAAAGCATCGGCGGATGAATCACCATCTCGGGATATTGCAACAAGGGGTTGAGGCCGTTGCCATCCTGCGGAATGTTGCCAATGACTTGCCCAAAAGGATGCGCCGCGAAGTTTACCAGCAGCAGAAAGAAGCTCTGCACGCCAGCCAGAATAATTGAGGCGAAGGCAAACAGCCGCGGATCCTGACGATGCTGCATCCGCAGCACCAGCCCGTAGGTGGAGAGCAGTAACGCCCAAAATAGTAGCGAGCCTTCCTGTCCGGACCACAGCACGGCAAACTTATAGGCAATCGGCAGGTCGCGATTGCTGTGATGCAAGATGTAGGCGTTGGTGAAGTCGTTTTGGAAGGCTTGCGTGACCAGACAAGCCGCTGCCAGCGCCACGAATGCCCAAACAGCGATTCCGGCGCGGCGAGCGGTCTCGGTGAGGCGCTCCGGGCCTTCACCCCGCTGGGCGACGCCAACAATACCGGCGACCAAGCAATACAAACTGAGCGCCAACGCCACGATGAGTGCGTAACTGCCTAAAATCAGCATAATGTGTGGGACCCCAACCCCTCATTGTTCCACGAAGCCCATGCCAGCACAATCAAGCGTGGACTAATTACTTGCACCATTGTAGAAACCGCGCCGGGTCACCACTATGACAGTCATCACAGAATGGAATTAGTTTGTCTCTTTCTGCGGGGCGGCGCTTGGCGCAATTGCGAGCGATTTGTACGCTTTTCGGGGTGCGGGGGGCGCGGCGAGGTTCAGCGAAACCTGCGCAACACGGTTGGAACTACGCCGGCTGCCCGGCGAAAACCTCGCCGAGCTGCCGGATGAGCTTATCTGGAGTGCAGGGACCGCTTAAGAACGTAACATCCAGCCCGTCGTACTCAGGTTCAGGCCGGTTCAATCGGTTTAGCACCAAAAGAGGTGCATGTGGATTCACGCTTCGTAGTTCCAGCACAAAATCAATCCCACTGGCACCTGCAACCAAATGATCGGCCACAATGGCCTCGGGCTGTTTAGCGGCAGGGAGTGAGCGCAATAAAGCGAGCGCGGCCTCGCAAGAGGCCGCACGGACGACTTGAAAGCCTGCGGCACACAGCACGGCCTCCCGCAGCCAAAGCTGCTGCAAATCGTCATCAATCAGTAAAACTCGAGTCAGAAATTTCTCCTCTTTCCACAATCGGCATAACCAGTGGAAGGTTCACAAGTACCTGTTTATTAGACGCAGCACTTAGGCGCTACGTTGCACATAACGGGCGCGGACTTCGTGTTCCGCTTGTGCCCAGTCACCCTCAGCGGAACCGTTGCGACCGCCGCGCTGCAAATACAGTTCATAGGCGCGCCGGCTGATTTCCGCATTCATCTGCTGGTAGAAGGTTTCATCCGGTACGGTGACGACTTCTGCCGCAGCAGCTTTGGGCGCAGTCGCTTTGGCCGGTGCAATCACGGTCTTTTTGATGGCGGGCTTGCTGACCGCGCCCTCTTTCGCCGCAACTTGGGGTGCCGCTACCGGTGCGGTGCCGATCGCTTTGGCGATGGCGGGCGTGCTCTTTTCCGGCTTTGCCTCCGCTGCCTTGGGTTTTGCGGTACGCGGAGAAACGGGTTTGGGAGAAGTGGCTTTGGCGGTCTTGCTAGTCTTGTCTTTCTGCTCTGCCATTAGGATAACTCCTGCTGCAACATAGAGTTGCGGATAGTATGACTGGTCAGGCGGCAGGCGATTTCGCTCCCCATGCTTGCGGGCAGAACTGCCGCCAAGGATACATCTAGTATAGGTGACCGACGGGCGGAAATCCCTGTGGAGCGTGCGGAAATTGCGCTTTGCAGTATTAGCATTTCCGATACTTTGCACCGAAGTTTGGGCGGTTTGAAACTTGCAATTTCCGACAATTGCTGCGGGTGTGCTTTTCACCTAATGGAAGTCGTGCGACTCGGTTTCTGCGTTAGAGACGGCCAGTGGGGCAAACTTGTCGGCTTTGATGGAAATGGCCCCATCCTGATTTTGCAGAATGCCTTCGATCATCAAAAATCGCGTAGTGGTGAGCAACGTGCGGTGCTGTTGAAACAAATCGGGTACCACAATCGCGTTGAAAACTCCGGTTTCGTCCTCCAAGCTAAGGAAAAGAAAGCCTTTGGCCGTGCCCGGGCGCTGCCGTGTGATCACATTGCCCGCGATGCGTACCCGGCGACCGGATGGCGTTGTGGCCAGCGACCCGGCAGACAAAATACCCAGAGCCCGCAGCCGCTCCCGGTGATAGGCCATAGGATGCGGCCCTACCGTGAGCCCGGTGCCGCGAAAGTCGGCGATTAGCCGCTCCTCTACACTCATTTTGGCGAGCGGGGACGCTGCCTCGGCGATAGCGTTTTCGGCGATAGCGCCGTCAGCAAAGGCTTCAGCAACGCCGCCCGATATGCCGCTAAGCGGGGCGGAATCATCGGTGGGGCCATCCAGCAGCGGCCCGGCTTTACGCACAGCCCGCGCCACTTGCCACAGCGCATCGCGCCGGTGGAGCAACGCTGGTATTCGGTTTCTGGTTTCTGATTTCAGGCGGGAAGCGCGTGAAACAAAGACCCTGCCCTCTTCCACCACATAGGATTCTGTCTCCCCCGCGTAGGCAGACTCATCCCGAGAAGGCTTGGCACTTGAAAGCTGAAACCCGAAACCTGAAACTGCATTCAGTGCCCCCACTTCGGCCAGCCGGGTCAGTTCCTCGCGGCGCAACTCAGGGACGCGGTGCACCAGATCGTCAATCGAGGCGAATGGCTTCGCCGCTCGCGCCTGCAAAAGTGCTGCTGCCGCCTCCGCCCGCAGGCCGCGCACATAATTCATCCCCACGCGCAGAGCGAGCCGCTCGCTAAAGCGGGCATCGGGATGCGGCATCTCCTCCAGCGAACACTCCCAGCCGGAAACCGTCACGTCTATGGGCAAAACTTTCAGCCCGTGCCGCTGCGCATCTTTCACAATGGTGGCCGCGCTGTAAAAGCCCATGGGCTGATTGTTGAGCAACGCGCAGGTGAATGCAGGCAGATAGTGGCTCTTGAGCCATCCGCTGGCATAGGCGATCAGGGCAAAACTAGCTGCATGCGACTCGGGGAATCCATATAGCGCGAATGACGAAATCGCCAACAGAATCTCTTCTTGCGCCTTTTGGGGCAAACCGTTGTGCGTCATGCCCGCGCGCAGGCGGGATTCAATTTCCTTCATCCGCGCCACGCTACGCTTGAAGCCCATAGCCCGTCGCAACTCTTCGGCTTCGCCGCCCGTAAAGTTCGCGGCAATCATGGCGATGCGCAGTAACTGTTCCTGAAACAGCGGTACGCCCAGAGTGCGCTCCAGCACCGGTTCCAGCGAAGGGTGCGGATAAGTGACCGCCTCGCGCCCACGCCGCCGGGCCAAAAACGGATTCACCATCTGCCCCACAATCGGCCCCGGCCGGATGATTGCTACTTGCACCACAATGTCGTAGAACCTTTCTGGATGCAGGCGCGGCAGGCACGACATCTGCGCTCGGCTTTCTACCTGAAACCACCCGACAGTATCTGCCTTCTGCAACGCGCCGTACACTTTCGCATCATCCTGCGGAAGTTGCGATAGATCTACTTCTTCGTTGCAATGTGCGCGGATTAACTTCACGCTATCTTTGAGTACAGCCATCATGCCTAAGCCGAGTAAGTCAACCTTGATAATGCCTAAGTCGGCGCAATCTTCTTTATCCCACTGGACGACGACGCGGCCCGGCATGGAGGCTGGCTCCAGCGGCACTACAGAATCAAGCCTTCCCTGGCAGATCACCATACCGCCGGAGTGCTGGCCGAGGTGGCGGGGAATATCCTGCAGTGCCGCGCACATTTCGTAATAGAGGCGGATTTTGCGGTGCGAAAGGTCGAGTCCGGCATCGCGAAAGTTGCGTTCCAGCGTGTCGTCTTTGTCACGAAATTCATAGGCGGAAATCAGTGGAGAGACCTTGGCAATGGTTTCGGCGTCAAAGCCCAGCACCTTGCCGGCTTCGCGCGCCGCCATTTTGCCGCGATAAGTAATGACGTTCGCGGTCATCGCTGCACCGCGTTCGCCGTAGCGCTGATACACGTGTTGAATTACCCGCTCGCGATCATCGCCGCTGGGTAAGTCAAGATCAATGTCAGGCCACTCACCACGCTCTTCAGAAAGAAAGCGCTCAAACAAAAGCCCCATGCCAATGGGGTCCACTGCGGTGATACCGAGCGAATAGCACACTGCACTATTGGCCGCCGAGCCGCGCCCTTGCACCAAGATGCCCTGTTCGCGGCAGAAGCAGACAATATCCCACACAATAAGAAAGTACCCGGCTAACTTAAGCTTTGCGATAAGAGTAAGTTCACGATCTATTTGCCGCCGCGCCCGTTGCCATAAGTGCTGCTTGCCAGCAGTGCAATAGCGTCCGCGCGCACCCTCGTCGGTGCGCTGACGCAGAAATGAATCCATGGTCTCACCTGCGGGCACCGGATACGCCGGAAACTCATAGCCTAGATCCTGTAGCGTGAAGTGAAGCCGCGCGGAAAGTTCTTGCGTGTTGCCAATAGCGTGTGGCAGGTCGGCGAAAATACGTGCCATCTCGCGTGGCAGTTTCAAGCAGCGTTCGGAATTTCGCGTCAGTAAACGCCCCGCAGTATCGAGTGTGCGCTTGTGGCGAATGGCGGTCAGGACGTCTTGTAACCGGCGCTGTTCGGGCCGCGTATAGCAGACGCCATTGGTGGCGAGTAGTGGCAGATGTAGCGACTGAGCGATTTCTATCGCAACCCGGTTACGGGTTTCTTCTTCACGCTGAAAGTGGCGCTGTAACTCCACGTAAATATTGCTTGCGCCGAAGATACTAGCTAACCTCTCGATCTGCTGGCGCGCGGCAGAAAGTGCCTGGCTGCGCCGCCCAAGCAACGCTGCTGCCAGCGGCCCTTCCTCGCCGCCAGTGAGGCAGATAAGCCCTGCCGCATGGGCGGTAAGTTCGCCCTCGGTAACTGCGCCTTCTCCTTTCTTGTTGCGAAGCTTCATGGCCGTAATCAGGCGGCACAGGTTTTGATAGCCGGTGCGGGAGGTGGCTAGCAGGGGCAGTCGGAAAGATAAGCCGTCAGTAACACGGTTGCCAAACCCTGACGGCTGACCCCTGTTGGCTGACAACTGGCAACTTATCTCTGCCCCAATATGGGCCCGCAGGCCAGCCTTTTTTGCGGCCATGTGGAAGCGTGGCGCACCGTATACGCCGTCGCGATCCAGCAGGGCCATTGCAGGCATAGCTAAGTTGGCGGCGGTAGTGACTAAGTCTTCAGGCAGGGAAGCGCCTTCGAGAAAACTGAAGGCAGAGCGAGCGTGAAGTTCAATATACATATGAGTAGCCAGTGCCCAAGCACCAGTGAATTCAGGCGCACAGCAGGCAGAATGGACACAATGCCGCATTGCCCGTTGGTGCGGGAGTGTTCAGTTTGCAAACGCGAAACACTAACCGGAGGCTAACAACTGACAATGGAGACTGGGCCTGATTAGTCATACGTTCCCTCTACCAGCCAGTTACCTTGTTTACTGTCACGAGTCAGGCGATAGAAGCTGACTGCACCTAAGGCAGGCGCGGAAGTAAGACTGTGCAGGGCGACATCCCACTCTTCACGCTGCCATTCCTGCTCGTTCCACCACTCGCCGGAGCCTTGCCACGGGCCAGCACACCAGATCACATCTCCTGCCATGGGCGCACTGCGTTTGCCCGACTTACCTATTGCCGGTTGGCAAATGACGCGCACCGGAATCCGGCCACACAAGGTGACGGTCGCGGTAAGTGGCGGACGAAACAGCCGCAGCGCTGTGAGCGGAGCTTCCTTGCTGGCGTCATCCGCTGCCTCCGGCGGGTTCGCTGCCGTTGTGCTGACAAAGCGCTGCATGGCAAATGCGCCGGGACGGTGTGTATCCAGCGGCTCGGCTACACCAATACGACTGGAACTGTTTCCAGTAATCTTGTGCAGCCGCGCCAGTGTAAGTTCCAGTTGCTCCGGCTCAGGGGAAGAAGGCAAAAACAAGCCGCGTTGCGCAGGCCGAGGCTTTACCGGTTCGGCGCGCAGCCAAAGCTTAACCACGGAGGCTCCCGGTGGATTGGCTTGCAGGTCGAGCTGCAACAGCTTCCATAGCAGCCGCGCGTCTTGGGTTGGTAGCGGTAAACGTAGCTTGCGCTCAAAGATGTTCTTTCCGGCGAAGCCGCTCGCGTCCAGCGCGTCCAACTCGGTGGTGCTTGGTTTGCGAGCTGCTGTTTTTCCTGCGCTAGCTTTTCCTGGGCTAGCTTTGCCCGTGCTAGCTTTGCCCGTTCCGCCCACCGCAATCACTTGCCCACTGCTGCTGCCGTCGTCGTATTCGCCAATAACGCGTTCCAGTTGCATACGCAGCCGCACTTCATTGGTTGCCAATGCGCGGTGCGTCAAGCGCTGGCAAAGTGCTTCCAACATGCGATTTAGCAGAAATGAGAGCGGTTCCAGCAGCGCCACAACATCTTCCAGATCCAGCGCTTCTTCAAAGCACAGCGGCGCTTCCACGGGAACCAGTGTCCGCTGCACCGAGCCCCGCGCCAGTCGCTGCAAGTGCAGTCCTTGCTCCCCCAAGCGCTCCCGTACAGAAACTTCCGGCAGCGCGGCGAGTGCCCGCAGATTGCGCAGACCCCAGCGGTCAAATAAATCGAGCAACTCGTCGGCACGAAAGAGCGCGTCTTTTGCAGAGGATGCCGCCGTGCCAGAAGCTGAACGAAGATCGTCAAACAGGCTGCGTTGGGCCGAGCCTGCATATGCGCCCGGGCCATTGGCCAGCAGCACTTCCAGTGGCAGTCCGCCCAGTTTGGTGGCTTCCTGGCCTTCCGGAATCACAGTGACACCACAAAATCCGCGTGCCGCCAGCGTGGCCGCATCTGGATTCGCGGCCACTGCCACCTGCGCTGTCAGATTCTGCTTTGCCGCCGCGTCAAAAAGTGCTTGCGCGATTTTTGCGGGCGACCCCAACAGTGGCTCCATGCCCGCCAAATCAAGCAGCAACGTCCCGGGATCTCCGGCTTCGACCTGTGGGGAAAATCTCTGTGTGCAATCCAGCAGGGCTGCCTGCGCCGACTCTTCTGCCAGCAGTGAACGTTTGCGCAGCGTCAGGTCGCACCACGCCTCTGCACTCAGCCGGGTCATGCCGGCCTCGATGCCATCCTGGCGCGCCGCTTCATTTACAGCAAAAACTTTTTCCAGTGGAGGCTGGCCAATCATCACCGCAACGGGCTGGCTGGCTAGCGCAGGCTCCTGCCTTAGCAGAGCGGCTACCGGAAAGTCGGGAATATGGATACAGGCAAATGGCATAGCAGACTCGCAATCTTTTTTGGCAAACTCGCGAACTCTTTCGGTAAACTCGCGAACTGGCAGACTTGTAAACCGCTAAATCGCAAACTCGGAACATCAGCAAAAAGCACTGGCGCTGAACGCGTCACCCCGCCCACGCCGTGCGCGTGTTCCATGTAGCGGTATGGGGATGTGCGGGCTTGCGCTCTACAGCAGAAGTTGCAGCCGTGCGCGAACGAATCACCTCCACCCGCAAGCTGAGTCCGCGCAACAATCGGACGTGGCTGGGCAAACGTGCTTCTGTGGTGGGGTCGGCTGGAAGCACTGTGCTCACTGCGGGTGGCTCCAGTCGCAACACCAAAGAGGCGCAAGTACGGGCACAACTTTCAGAGGTGGCCAGCAACAAAACGGTGGGGGTATTTTCCACGGCTCGGCTCAGGCGAAACCACGAGGTCAGCGGCACTCCTCGTACCAGTTCAGCGGGGACGTCACAGAGATCCATCACCACTAGCCCAAAGCCACCACTTTGTAGCAGCAAGTCGGTGGTGCGCAGGGCTTGTTCTACGGAGGCGGCTGCGGGGCTTGACGAATTGCGAATTAGTAGCTGACGCTGCCCCGAAGATGGGGCATAATTCCCAGAATGGGAATCGTGGTACGTCTGATTTGAGGACCCGCAACGTACCCACAATAGTTGCTCGAGGTGTACCCCGGTCTTTTGTGCGGTGAGCGGGTCAAAGGCGTCGCTGGCATCCACCAAGGCGCAGCTTTCACCCTGCCGGGTGGCGGAACGGAGCGCGGCGAGGCACAGGCTGGTGCGTCCGGAGGAAGCGGAACCATAAATCTCACTTAGGCCTCCACGTGGCCATCCACTCACAAGTGCATCGAGTGAGGTGACTCCTGTGGGGAGCAGAACCGGGCGGGGGCATTGCAGTCGCGAAGCCATGCCAAGGCTGGGAATTTGACGATGGAGCTCAGCTAAACTATTTGCATTTAGCAACTTAAGATCATCGCTAGGGTTGCAGGGCGAGGAATTGGTGGAGGGTGGTTCGGGTTTTGCAGCAGCAGACATAAGAAGTCACCTAGGAGAGAAACACGAAAAAGGCCTCCACGAAAGTGCCATAGTTTCGTCTTTTCTTCGCTAATAGTAACAGCATATAACACGGAAGTGGTGGTTTATTTTGTCTAAGACCGTGGATAATAAAAAGAACGATAGGGCTGGTCGGGCCCCCCAAGGTTAGTGCACTAAAAAAAGGCCAGCGCAACCCCCCAAAAAGCAATCGCAACGATTGCCAATTTTTGCACTCGGTTGAACAGGGAGCATTTTATGAGCGGAGTTTACCGTTTTGGAATTGCCAGCGTAGTTGGGATGCTAATGATGATGGGCGCAGTCGCGGCTTCGGCGCAGACGGCGGTGATTTCTCCTGCCAGCCTGAACTATGGCACAGCGCAGATTGGATTTATCACTCCCAGCCAAAGCGTCACCATCACCAATACGGGCACCGTCACGCTCACTTTCAATTCGATCAAATTGGCGGGTACCAACCCCAAGGATTTTTCGCCCTTGTCGCACAACTGCGCAGGTGGAGTGCGAGCGGGTGCCAGTTGCACCATTACAGCAGCATTCACGCCAGCCGCGAATGGGACGCGAAGCACCAGCATCAGTTTGACGGACAACGCGCCGGACAGCCCGCAGTCGGTTCCGCTGACGGGTGTGGGTGGAACGCCGGCGGTGAGCCTTTCGCCGGGCAGCCTTAGCTTTGCCAGCCAGAATGTGGGGACGACCAGCGCAGCGCAGAATGTGACTTTGATCAATACGGGTACAGCTCCGATGGGCATTACGAGCATCGTGGCCAGTGGAGACTATGCGCAGTCCAATACCTGCGGCACATCTTTGGTAAACGGTGCAAGCTGCAGCATCAGCGTGACCTTCACTCCTACGGTGGTGGGTACGCGTACTGGCAGCATCAGTTTGACGGATACGGTGACGGGTAGTCCTCAGAGTGTGAGCCTCACCGGCACGGGAGCGACGCCGACAGCACCAGCTGTGAGTTTTTCGCCCAGCAGTCTGACCTTTGCGAATCAGTTGATTCTTACCAGCAGCGCCACGCAGAGCGTGACCATGACCAATACCGGGACGGCATTCTTGAGTGTGAATTCCCTGACGTTGGGGGGAACGAATGCGGGCGATTTTGCTCCGTTATCCCACACCTGTTCGGCAGGGTTGGCTGTGGGGGCAAGTTGTACGATTTCTGCGACGTTTACGCCAGCGGCTGCGGGTTTGCGTTCCGCGACGATTGTGGTGATGGACAATGCAGCGGACAGTCCACAGAATTATTCGGTATCGGGGACAGGCATTACGGTGGCATCAATTGCGGTGACTCCAACGACGGCGAGCATCGCTGCTGGGCTGAAGCAGCAGTACACCGCGACGGCTACCTTTAGTGATGGCAGCACGCAGAATTACACTTCGACTGCGGCGTGGACTTCTTCCAACGGAGCCGTGGCCAGCGTAACCAGCGGCGGCTTGGCTTCGGCGCTCACGCAAGGTTCATCCACCATTACGGCGACGGCGAGTGGGGTTTCCGGCTCCGCTGTTTTGACGGTGACGGCTCCGACACTGAGTTCGATTGCGGTGACGCCAGCGAATGCTTCGATTGCCAAGGGCTTGACGCAGCAGTACACGGCAACCGGCACATATAGCGATGGCTCTACGCAAAACATCACCGGTGCGGTGACGTGGGTTTCGGCGGTTCCGGCGACGGCCAGCATCACAACGGGCGGGTTGGTTTCGACTTTGGCGGTGGGCACCAGCACGATTGTGGCCACACAGGGAAGCATCAGCGGCTCGGTGGTTTTGACGGTGACGGCTCCGATTCTTGTCTCGATGGCAGTGACGCCGGGAACGGCGAGCTTCGCGCTCGGGCAGAACCAGCAGTTCACAGCTACGGGAACCTACAGCGACGCCACCACACAAAATCTAACTACTGCGGTGGCATGGACGTCTTCGAATCCAGCGGTAGGGGTGAGCGCGGTTGGAGTGGCAACGGCGACGGCGACGGGTGCCAGCACGATTACAGCCACGCAGAGTGGGATTAGCGGCAGTGCGAGTTTGACGGTGAATGCAGCAGCGCTGGTTTCGATTGCGGTGACGCCGGGCAGCGCCAGTATTGTAGGTACGGCGACGCAGCAACTGACGGCGACGGGGACTTATACCGATGGCACGGTACAGACGCTGACTGCGACGGCGACCTGGAGCAGTGCGAATCCGGCGGCGGCTACCGTGAATGCAGCGGGCCTGGTGACGGGGGTGGCGGCAGGTACATCCAGCATCACGGCATCGGCGACGGGAGTGAGTGGCACGGTTTCCGGGAGTTCAACGATCACGGTGACGGCACCAGTGCAGTTGCAGTCTGTGGCGATCACGCCCACTACTGCGAGTGTGGTGGGAATTGGCACGCAGCAACTGACGGCGACGGGCACCTATACCGACAGCAGTACGCAGGGGATTACGGGTACGGCGACCTGGACGAGTTCGAATCCAGCCGTGGCTACCGTGAATGCGGCGGGGTTGGTGACGGGAGTTGCTGGCGCCGCAGGCACCACCACCATCACAGCCTCGGCGAGTGGCGTGGGCGGAACTGTCTCTGGCACGGCGACCATTACCGTGACGGCGGCAACCTTGAACTCCATCGCGGTAACCCCCGCGACCGCGAGCATTCCCAAGGGTGCTACGCAGCAATTCACGGCAACGGGAACTTACAGTGACGGCAGCACGCAGGTCATCACGAATACAGTGACCTGGACGTCGGCGAACCTGCCTTCGTTTACGATCAGCGCCACCGGTCTGGCCACTGGCCTTACCACAGGCAGCGGGCTGGTGACGGCAGCGCAGGGGAGCATCAGCGGAACTGCGGTGTTGAGTGTGACACAGAAAGCACTGGTTTCTATCTCGACGACACCCGTGAATCCGACTGTGGCGAAAGGGGTGACGCAGCAGTTCACGGCCAGCGGATCTTACAGTGACGGCAGCACGCAGAACATTTCAAGCGGAGTGACGTGGACCTCTTCCAACACTGCGGTGGCGACGGTGAATGCAACCGGCTCGGCGTTAACCCTGATGGTGGGCACAACCACGATCACGGCGACGCAAGGTACGGTCAGTAACGGCACGACTTTGACGGTGACAGCAGCAGTCTTGTCGTCGGTTTCGGTGACGCCAACCAACCCATCGGTCACGGTGGGTGGGACGCAGCAGTTCACTGCGACTGGTATCTACAGCGATGGCAGCACGGTGAACATGACGGCGACGGCGACGTGGACCTCGTCTGCGACGAAGACGGCAACGATTGTAGCGGGGGGCTTGGCGACGTCCAAGGCAGTGGGCAGCACCACCATCACGGCAACTTCTTCCAGCATCAAGGGGACGACGACGCTGACGGTGGCTGCGGCTGGTACCGTTACGGTGACGCTCTCGCCGCGCAATGCCTCGGTCACCACGAGCCAGACGCAGCAGTTTACAGCGACGGTGACGGGCAGCAGCAATACGGCGGTGAACTGGTCAGTGGACGGTGCGGCGGGCGGCAATGCCGCTGCGGGCACCATCAGCGCATCGGGTTTGTATACGCCGCCCGCGGTAACGGGAGCTCATGTGGTGACGGCGACGAGCCAAGCCAACACGGCCGTTAGCGCTTCTTCCAACATGTACACCACCACCTTCCCCGGCATGTTCGTTTACAAGAACGATCTGCAGCGCACGGGCCAGAACCTGAACGAGCCCGCGTTGAACACGACGAATGTGGTCACCAGCACCTTCGGCAAGTTGTTCTCTTGCGCGGTGGATGGCGCGATTTACGGCCAGCCGCTGTACTATGCCAACCTCAGCATCGCGGGCGGCATTCACAACGTGATTTATGTGGCTACGATGAACAACTCGGCCTACGCCTTTGATGCCGATAGCAGCAGTTGCCAGATTCTGTGGCAGAAGAACTTCGTGCTGAGCAACGAAGTGCCGGTGCCCATCACTGACATCAGCCCCTCCTGCGGTGAGATTCCGCAAGTCAACATCGGAATTTTGGGCACGCCGGTGATTGATACCACATCTGGCAAGATGTATTTCATCACCGCCACCAAGAACACGTCTGGTACCGCTTCCTACCACCATCGGATCTATGCGGTGGATGTCTTGACCGGCAATACACTGGCGGGTCCGACGGAGATTGCGGCCTCAGTGGCCGGTACGGGCGAGGCCAGCGTCGGCGGCATACTCACCTTTGACCCCAAGATGCACAAGGCCCGGCCCGCCCTCACCTTGCTGAACGGCGTGGTGTATACCGGGTTTGGCGGCGAGTGCGACACGCATCCTTACCACGGCTGGCTGTTTGGCTTCGACGCCAACACCCTCGCCATGACCAATGTGATGTCCACGTCGGCGGATGGCGAAGGCAATGGGGTGTGGATGGGTGGCGGCGGTTTCTCGGTGGATAGCAACGGCAATATGTTCTTGGTATCCGGCGATGGAACCTTTACCGGAAGCACGGGCGGCACGGGGTGGGGTGACTCGTTCCTGCGGTTGCAGCCCTTCAACGGCAGCTTCAACATTTTGGACTACTTTACGCCGTCAAACCAATCAGTGCTGGATAACACGAACAATGACTTGGGATCGTCCGGCTTGCTGCTGCTGCCTGACCAGCCGGGTAGCTTTCCGCATCTGGCGGTGAGCGGTGGTAAAGATGCGGTGCTGCATCTGGTGAATCGTGATCAGATGGGCGGCTACAACGCGGGCTTCGACAACAACTTGCAGGATATTACCTTGGCCCAGAAACTGAAGATGACCCCCAGCTACTGGAATGGCAATGTGTATATTGGCGCGCGCACCGATTTTGTGCGGCAATATCAGGTGACGGTGA
Source organism: Acidobacteriaceae bacterium (assembly GCA_025356095.1). GTDB lineage: Bacteria > Acidobacteriota > Terriglobia > Terriglobales > Acidobacteriaceae > JANXUR01. The sequence goes on from JANXUR010000097.1 coordinate 94,733, forward strand.
ATAGCAGCGGCGTACCCTCGCTGACGCAAGTGCAGGTGAGTACGGCGGCACCGGGCTATCCGGGTACCGCACCTACTATTGTGGCGGCATCGCCAACTGCGACCAGCGCCGTCGCCTTCTTCCTTGACAACGGCACCTTCGCCAACGGTGCGGCGAAAATGTATGCGGTGGATGCGACCAACGTCTCGAAACAGTTGTGGGTTTCCACGCAAGCGGCGGGCGGGCGCGACGCGGCGCACAATGCCGTCAAATACACCATCCCCACCGTGGCCAACGGCAAGGTTTACATTGGCACGCAAGGCTTTGTGGATGTATACGGCTTGCTGCCTTAGCCTTGGACCAGAGGGAACCCTGGGGAGGCGCTCTGGCGCCTCCCCTTCTTTTTTTGCAACAGGGCCGCTCGCCGCGCTGGTGCTGGATTTCGAGCACTTCGGGGTACCTTTCCTCATACAAACCTGATATCGTTCGGCAGTCCTGAAATATCGTTTTTGTGGGGACGCTGCACCGGGGAGATTTGACCTGATGACCTTCACGCTTTTTGATTGGACCGCGATTGTTGGCTATCTGCTGGTCACGCTGTTTCTTGGTCTGTACTTTCGCAAGGGTGCGGGGCGCAGCACCGAAGACTACTTTGTCTCTGGCCGCAATGTTTCGTGGTGGCTGGCGGGCACCTCGATGGTGGCGACAACCTTTGCTGCTGATACGCCGCTGGTGGTCGCTGGGCTGGTGTATTCCGGCGGCATCGCGGGCAATTGGATCTGGTGGGCTTTTCTGCCTTCGGGCATGATGACGGTCTTTCTGTTTGCGCGGTTGTGGCGGCGTTCCGGGTTGATGACCGATGTGCAGTTCGCGGAGATGCGCTACAGCGGCAAGCCCGCAGCCTTCCTGCGTGGCTTCCGGGCCATCTATCTTGGTCTGCTGATGAACACACTCATCCTGGGATGGGTCACCAAGGCGATGACCAGTATTGTCTCCACCACGCTGGGCCCGACGATGGCCACATGGCCGTGGCTGGTGAATTTTGCCAACGGGATGGCTTCGGTGTTTGGATCGGCCTTTGCGGGCAGTGATGGGCAGGCCATGGTGGTTTGCGTCTTCTTTCTGATTCCGTTTACTGGCATCTACGTTACGCTGGGCGGGCTTTCTGGCGTGTTGTGGACTGACTTGTTCCAGTTCGTACTGAAGATGGGCATCGTAGTAGTGGTGGCGTACTACGCGGTAAGCGCGGCGGGTGGCATGGATGCGATGACCGCAAAATTGGCAGCCATGCACGCGGCTACGCCTAGCTCTGACCCACTGGCGTTTCTGCCCGATTTTTCACGCGGTCTAACGGGTGAAGCCCTGTGGACCTTGCCAGTGATTACGTTTTTAGTGCATCTTGGCATTCAGTGGTGGGCGTTTTGGTATCCCGGCGCGGAGCCGGGCGGCGGCGGTTACATTGCGCAGCGCATCTTCAGCGCGCGCGACGAGCGGCAGGGGTTGTTCTCGGTGTTGTGGTTCAACATCGCCCACTATGCGCTGCGCCCGTGGCCGTGGATTTTCACGGCGCTGGCGGCGATTGTGCTGTATCCCGGCCTGGCGCGGCCGGAGACCAGCTACATGCTGATTGTGAATGAGCATGTGCCGCACCCGTTGCGGGGAATTATTCTTGCTGGCTTTCTGGCAGCGTTTATGTCCACGATTGCGACGCAGTTGAACTGGGGCAGTTCGTATCTGGTGGAGGATTTCTACCGGCGCTTCTTGGTGCGCAAGTCGAGCGAGGGCCACTATGTGAACGTCTCGCAACTGGTGACGCTGATTCTGGTGGTAGTGACGGGTTACGTTTCCGCGCAATTGGTTTCCATTCGCTCCGGCTGGGAGTTTGTGCTGGAATTGGGAGCGGGCACAGGCAGCGTGTATTTGCTGCGCTGGTATTGGTGGCGCATCAATGCGTGGAGCGAAATCTCGGCCATGGCCGCGTCACTTTTCTTTTCCATTTTGTTGCAATGGCAGGGATTGTGGGTGACGCTGATCGGTCGGCCAGAGGTGTATGCCGGGTCGGGGCCGGTGGTGTTTGCCAAGACGGCGCTTACCACCACGTTGCTGACTTCGGTGGTGTGGGTTGTAGTCACCTACTGCACCAAGCCCGAACCACAAGAGTTGTTGCGCGCGTTCTATCGCAAAGTGCATCCCGACGTGCGCGGCTGGCAGCCAGTGGCGGTGCAGATGCCGGAGATTCCGGCAACCCGAGACCTGGAACGCAATCTGTGGTGCTGGATGCTAGGCTGCGTGATGACGTATTCCGCGCTATTTGGTGTGGGCAAATTGCTGCTGGGGCACTATGCACTCGGCTGTAGTCTGGTTTTGGTGGCGACTGCGAGCGCATGGCAACTCTCACGGGAACTGAGCCGAAGCTCCTACTAAGGTATTGCGTAATATTACTTAAGGACAGGGTGCGTTGGAATTCGGCATCTCGACGCACCCGCACCCTCCGCCTAGACTTGGAACTGAGGAAACCCCGAATGTCCTCGATTCCTGCTGGCTTCGAGGTGTGTTGTGCGCGATTCCTATTCTTCCAGTGCATTCCAAGTTCGCCAACCTGCGGTTCGTTGCGCGATCCCTGCGCGTTTCAGCAAAGGGGCTCTGCGGTTCGCATTTCTCTTAAACGCTTTGCTGCTGCTACTCGCGGCGCTTTCTGTGCCCGCGGCGGCGGCCACCGCGCCCGCTATTAAGGTCACGGTGAGCCCTGCCACCGCCACACTAAAGGCAGGTGCGTCATTGCAGTTGACGGCTACCGTTACGAACAGTACGAATAAGGCGGTCACGTGGGCGGCCAGTGCAGGCACGGTCTCTGCCGGCGGATTGTTTGTGGCCCCGTCGCCGAAAACCGCAGGTACGGTGACCATCACGGCAACCACTGTGGCAACGCCGAAGCAGAAGGCCACCGCCAGCGTGCAAGTGCAAGCTTTGGCTCCACTACAAGTTACTACCAGTTCGCTGCCATCGGGTACGGTGGGCAAGAGCTTTAGCGCAACTTTGGGTGCCGCTGGCGGAACGCCGCCCTATACGTGGGTACTGAAGGCGGGACAGGTGTTGCCCGGAATTTCGCTAAGTGGCTCCAGCGGGGTGCTTGCCGGCGCGCCGAATTTGGCGGGGGGGTACAAGCCGTCGTTTACGGTGACGGATGCGGCCCGCAATACAGTGAGCGTCACTCTCGCCCTAACTGTGGCCGCTCCGGCTCCGCCCTCAGTAACTCCCTCGGCGGATATGTTTGGTATGCATCAGCTTACTCGCGGTATCACCGCGCCCACTGTGGCCTATGGCTATGTGCGGCTGTGGGACTCACAAACCGGCTGGTCACAGATCAATACCACGCAGGGAGTATATGATTTCACCAAGTTTGACTTGCGTTTGGGCGACGCCAAAACCAAGGGTGCTGAGGTACTCTACAATCTGGGTCGCACTCCAGTGTGGGCACAGTGTGGCCCGACGACTGCCTCGTCATGCCAGTCGGCTCCGGGAGACTGCTCTTACACAGATAGCGGCGAAGGCCAATGCTACTGGCCGGGTGACTTGAATGCGGACGGTACCGGTTCGAATCAGCACTGGAAGGATTGGGTCACTGCCGTAGTAAGTCATGCGTTGAGCTTGAACGCGGGCCAGTACGCCCACGTTCGCATGTACGAAATTTGGAATGAGCCTAACACCAAGGGCAACTGGCGCGGTACACCCGCGCAACTGGCGCGCCTAACGCAAGATGCGGCTTGCATCATCAAAGGTACAGGCACCGGGTGTTCCCAAGTTGGCCTTGACTCTTCCGCGAGCATCGTGGGGGTGCCGTATGTGGGTGGCTCGACCGCGATTCCCTCGAACGCGACCGCGTACTTATACACTGCGGGCGCTTCCCAGTATGTGGACGCCATCGGATTCCATGGCTATAGCAACGAGCCAGAAGACTTACTGGGCATCGTCTCATCCCTGCGGGCGGTGCTGTCTGCACAGGATCAGGCAAAGCCAATGTATGACACGGAGGTAAGTTGGGGATTACATTCTACGATTACTGACCCCGACGAGCATGCAGGGTGGGTAGCTAAGTCAGTATTGATGCACTGGACGGCAGGTGTGTCGCGCACGTGGTGGTACGCGTGGGATGGTTCGGGCACGATGTGGTCGCCGAGTCAGGTTGCCGGTTGCACCACACCTTCTAACGGCGGCTATCTGTGCACGACCGCCGATGCTTACAGCCAGGTGCAGAATTGGATCTTTGGGGCCACACTGTCGAACGCGTGTGCAGCCAATGGCACCGTCTGGACCTGCCAAATCGTGCGGGATGGCGGATATCAGGGGCTTATCGTTTGGAATACCGCGACCCGTTGCAGCCAAGGTGTATGCGCCTCCTCTACCTTCGATGTGGATCCTAAGTATCTGCACTACCGCGACTTGGCGGGGAGTAGTAACTCAGTGGTGGGAGTGACGGTGGCGATTGGCTACAAGCCGATTCTGCTGGAAAACCGGTAAGTGCCGAAATACAACGGCCGCTGCCCAAAGGCAGCGGCCGTTGGAGTTAGAAGTCTGATGCTAGGGCTGGATCTGATAGATAACGCCGCAGTAGCCATCACAACCAAATAGGCCGCCGTTGACTGTCGTGCCGTAGAGAGTACCCGTCGAAGCATCACGCGTGATACGTCCCGAGGGTACACCGCCATCACCAAAGAAGGCGAAGTTGTGAAGGTTGACCTCAGTCCATTTTCCACCTGCAACAGCGGGAGGTGTCAACTGGAATGCAGTGCCGCTGGCACTCTTCAATGGATTGCCACTCGTTGTGGTGCCATAGAGAGAGCCTGTGCTGGGGTTCCACGTCAACCCTGCTGCTGGGCTCACGCCAGAACCGTTGCTGAAGGTAAACAGTACGGTCTGCTTCCAAGTGCCGGTGGCAGGGGTTAGTTGATACGCGACGCCGTTTCCGTTTCGGTTACCGCCGCCGTTGGTAACGCCGTATAAATTGCCCGCGCTGTCAAAGACTAGGTTGCCCACTGGCGTTGTACCCCCGGTCATGGTTCCGCCACCAAAAGAAAACAGAATAGCTTCTGTCCAAGGCTGGCCAGCGATGGTGGGTGGAGTCAGCTTGTAAGTTGCACCTAAGTTAAAGGTACCGCCAAGGCAAGCTACGCCATACAGCGCTCCAGTAGAATCAATTGCGAGTGGGCCATTGGGAGCGCTCGCGTCACTGTTCGCTCCAAAGGAATACAGTACGCTCTCTGCGTAAGTGCCGCCAGTCTTTGGGGTTAGTTTGAAGGCGACTCCGCCATTGTAAGTGCCGCCCTGCTGCGTGACTCCGTAGATGTTGCCGGCAGAGTCTAGAGTAAGAGCTGCGCTCGGAAGCCGGCCGTCGGCGCCATTACTTACAAACCCGTAGAGAGGCTGCTCGGTCCAAGCGGCACCCTGAGTGGCAGGAGGCGTTAGCTTGTATACTACGCCGCAGGCGCAAGTGGCGTCGCCGCCCGACCAGGTTGTGCCGTACAAAGCGCCAGCGCTATCCACAATAAGCTCAGAGCTGGGTACGCCGCCGCCTGCGCCATAGGAGAGGAAGGTGTAAATGATCTTTTTAGTCCACGCTCCGCCAGTTACTGCCGGAGGCGAAAGCTGAAAGACGCTGCCGTAGCCGTAGGTACCGCCGCCGATGGTGGTGCCATAAAGGTTGCCGGCGGAGTCTTCCACCAGACCGCCTTGCGGCCAGAAGGTGTCGGCGAGGGTGAAGCTATAAAGGGTAGTGTAAGTAGCCGCGCTGGCGCGACCGCCAAGCGCAAGCATCCCCAGAAACAGAATCATGCACAGAGTAGCAACCCGACGATACATAGAATCTCCTTGAAGACCTGCCCGGCCCAAATACCGGAAAGGTTGGTCTTACGTTATCTGACGCCTGCTCATTTCGATGCTTGCAGAGTGACCGCCCGGCTATTGCGGACAGGGACAGAGGCCGTACACATCGAGTTCCGTCGCAGTGCCGACATAGACTTTGCCATTGATCACAGTGGGAACCTGATACTTAGTGAACGGCCCTGCCCGATCGCGTCCGGAAGCAGCTTGCATACTGTTATAGAGTTCAGAGCTGAGGTTGGTAGCGTCGAATGCGTGTAATACAAGTGGCTTTCTGCCGGGGAACAAATCGGCGCTCCCGGTGAAGTCGAGTCCCCACACAATGCCGTTGCTAGTTCCGTTGGAAGACACGACTGCCGAAGTGCCGTTCGCAAAGACAAAGTTGGTGTGCATCACGTCTGTGGCGCTGACGCCAGCAGCGGAAACGGTGAAGGCTCGAATGGAATCGCCATTGGCGGTGTTGTAGATGTACTGGGTGGTTCCGCTGTTCCAGTAGCCGGGGGAGCCTTCTGTAGATCCGGCGGCGCTGGTGAAGGAGACTTGGCCGCCGACGTGGCCCATGTTATCGCGATTCACTACGTAATACTGGCCAACGGGGTCGCACAGGGAGGAAATCTTGCCAGCCTGAAAGATCAGATTCGGTGTAGTTCCGCCCTGCGAAGGAAGGATGAGGGGGCCGGCAGAGCCGAGGTCATAGCTTTGCTGCCAGCGGCAGGTATAGTCAGTGGGGGTAAAAGAGTCAGCAACTACGAGTGAGTAAGCACCAGTCGTACCGGTAAGGGATAACTTGACCAGACTGTCGCCCCAGTTAACGCCTCCGTCAAAAAAGCCGTCGCCGGTGACAGCATAGACGTTGCCGGCGGTATCGGCAGCAATTCCGCTGCCGCCACCCCACACACCGCTATGTCCGGTGCCGGGAAGACCGGGGACACTATGGGCCTTGCCATCGTAGGTGTAGAAGCCAGCCAGAAAAGTAAGGCTGGCCGCATCATAGGCGAGGACCCAACCAGCGTTGCCGGCAAAGCCTAGGTAAAGGACGCCTTGGCCGAAGCGGGAGTCACTCACCAGCAACATACCCGGGCGCGGTTGTTGATGCTGCGGCGGGAAGCTGCCCAAAGTGCCAAACGAGCAGCCATTGTTGCCCGACCCAGAGCAGATGGTGACCGGACTACCTACGCGCTCACTGCCATTCGCGATATTAAGTGCGTGCAACTTCACCACATAAGTGGTCACGTTATTTGTGGTTTCCTGCGTGCGCACAGTTACGTAGATGGTGTTGGTGGCCAGATTGATCACCGGGGTGGAAGTGATTCCGACGACTGGGAACAACTGGCAAATGCCCGCACCCACGGCACACGGTACCGGCAAGACGCTCGGCGGAGTTAGGAAACTGGTCTTCCAGACGGGTGCTGGATTGGTTTTGGCGCTGTCCGCGTCAAAGGCGTAAAGAGTGTCGTTCTCGGTCGCAACATACACGAGGTTGTGGACGCCCGACGTCGTGCTGACGTTTTGTAGGTAGAGCGGCTGGGCATAGATCTGGCCATCCACCGGATAGCTAAAGATCTTGCCAAAGGAAGTGGAGTTGACGTTGGCGGGTGTCAGAATGGTTTCTTGCAGATTCTGTCCTGTTCGTTGATTGTCGTTTTCACGGGTCAGGACGTTGAGGCCAGCCGCAGGGGCGGTAGAGTGTTCTGCCGCCTTCTGGGCGAAACCAAAGCTGGAAACTAGAATCAGGCCGAGGGCCAGCAAACGGTACATATCCACCTCCAAAGTCTGGATCAGAAACTACGGGTAACGCGGTAAGGTGCTGCCACTAGGTGGTGCCGGATGCGACCAGAAAGGCGGCCGATACCGGGCGCATTGCGAGGCTGCGGACGCGCATTCGCCGGGAACGGAGGGTGCAAATACGACCGCGGAAACTGCCGGAAAAACGGGCAAAAACTACATCCGGAAGTACACCGATTCGGGCGCAGCAGACACGGGAAGCACAAGCCGTTTTCAGCGAACTACAGGTCTCGACCTCGGTGGTACGTCAATGGGGGAGATTGACTCTACCATTACAGCAGAAGATGGGGAAAATGGAAAGGAAAAAGAACCGGCAAATCGGGCAGATATTGAGCTGCAAGAGTCGGCAGAACTCATGGGTTTACTACAGCGGCTCGTACGCCAGACGGCAGGGGAGGTAAGGGCAGCGTGAGGCGGGCGCCTTTGGTCAATTTCGTGCGTTCCCGGTCGTTTCATGGTGTTTCCGGTTATCGTTGGCTCGGATTCTGCTTTTGCTTGACGGCAGAGCGTTTCACGATTATGCTCGGGGTTAGCATGAATCTTTTCGGCCATCGCCATCACCATCATCACCATGCCATCGGCGTGTCGGCGAGGTTGTGCGGATAGAGCGAACTACACTTTAGAGCTTCTACTTATCCGGCCCGCTGACTCCACTCAGCGGGCCGTGTGCTTTTGTGGCACGTTCCGCTCGGTGTAGTCGGCACCGGAGGAATGAGAGAGAGTACCGATGGAAATAGCCATTGATTTCCAAAAGATGGACGGGTTGGCCCCGGCCATTGTGCAGGACGCTGCCAACGGCGACGTTCTTATGGTGGGATTTGTGAACCCAGAGTCGTTGGCGCTAACGATGGACACGGGGTTCGTCACTTTTTACAGTCGAACCCGGCAGAAGCTGTGGATGAAGGGTGAAACCAGCGGCAATCGCCTGCAAGTGGTAACAGCGGCGACTGACTGCGACGCCGACACCCTGTTGTTCCGAGTCAACGTGCAGGGCGATGGTTTGGTCTGCCATGAGGGCACGCGGTCTTGCTTTACGCGCGAAATTGCTCTGAAAGCCGCCGCACAGGAAGCTGAGGTGGCGCAATGAAGCTGAAACTTGGCATCCCCAAAGGCAGCTTGCAAGACGCCACGATTGCATTGTTCGCGCGTGCGGGCTTCAATATCTACGCGAATGGGCGCTCCTATTTCCCCGGCATTGACGACCCAGAGATCGAGTGCATGTTGATTCGCGCGCAAGAGATGGCGCGCTATGTGCACCACGGCGCGCTCGATGCCGGGCTTACCGGTAGCGATTGGGTGACCGAAAGCGGGCGGGACGTGGCTCGCATTGCTGACCTGGTGTATGCCAAGCAGAGCCGCAGCAAGGTGAAGTGGGTGCTGGCGGTGCCGGAGGATTCGCGCTTCCGCAGACCAGAGGATTTGGCGGGATGCATTATCGCAACCGAGCTGGTGGGCGTAACCAAAAAGTATTTTGCCGAGCGCAATATCCCCGTGCAGGTGGAGTTCAGTTGGGGCGCCACCGAGGTGAAGCCGCCGGTGCTGGCCGATGCGATTGTAGAGGTCACCGAGACGGGATCGTCGCTAAAGGCGAACCGGCTGCGCATTATTGAAACGGTGATCGAGTCGGTGACACAACTGATTGCCAACCCCACCAGCTTCGCGGACGAGTGGAAGCGCCGCAAGATCGAAAACATCGCGCTGATGCTGCGTGGCGCGATTGAAGCGCAGGGCCGGGTGGGCCTGATGCTGAACGTGCAGAAAGAAAATCTGCAGGCGGTACTGGGGGTGCTGCCTGCGTTGAACAGTCCTACGGTCTCTTCGCTCAGCGACTCAGGCTGGTTTGCGGTCAATACCATACTAGAAGAAGCCACGGTGCGGGACGTGATTCCACAGTTGAAGGCGGCAAATGCCGCAGGCATTGTGGAGTATCCGCTGAATAAGGTGGTGTTGTGATGCGACGGCTGGAAGGCCGAGCGGCGGGCGAGTATGTAGAGCGCTGCAGCCGACGGCAGGCTGCCAACTTGGATGCTGTGGAACCGGCCGTCGCGGAAATTGTATGCAGAGTTCGCGATGGCGGAGATGCCGCGTTACGGGCTTATGCGGAGCAATGGGACGGTCTGGCTGCGGGCGAAGCTTTGTTGGTATCGAGCGAGAGAATGCAGGGGGCTCTCCGGTTGGTATCACCAGAGTTCTTGCAGGCGTTGCGGGAAGCAGCCACCAGCATTCGCTGCTTTGCCGAGCGTCAGCTTCCGCGCGAGTGGCGGCAAGAACAGGAGGGGCTAACACTCGGGCAGATCGTGCGACCGCTAATGGCGGTAGGATGCTATGTGCCCGGAGGGCGCTATCCGTTGCCTTCTACGCTGCTGATGACGGTAATTCCGGCGCAAGTTGCCGGGGTGCCGCGCATTGTGGTGACGTCTCCGAACCCGGCGCCAGAGACACTTGCTGCGGCAGCGCTGCTGGGCGTGGAGGAATTCTATTGCATCGGCGGGGCGCAAGCGATTGCCGCGCTGGCCCATGGCACAGAGACGTTGGCGCGGGTGGAAAAAATTGTCGGGCCGGGCAATTCCTACGTTACGGCTGCCAAGAAGCTGGTGGCGTTTCACTGCCCGATTGACATGCTTGCCGGGCCCACCGAAGCAGTGATTGTGGCCGAAGAGGGGAACGCCGGGTGGATTGCGGCCGATCTGGTTGCTCAGGCCGAGCATGACCCGGAGGCTTGTTCCATATTTATCACTAGCAGCACGAGCCTTGCCCACGCGGTGTCAAAGCAATTAGAGGCGCAGGCGAGTGGCAATAGGATTGCGCGAGCTGCGCTCGATGCGCAAGGCGCAATTCTGGTCTCGGAATCGCACGGGCAAGCGCTGGAGTGGGCTGATGCCCTTGCTCCAGAACACTTGACGGTGGCTGCGGCAGATGTGCCGCACGTGCGCCATGCTGGTTCGATCTTTGTGGGTGAAAGCTCGTCGCAGGTTTTCGGTGACTACGCCGCCGGGCCAAACCATGTGCTGCCGACGGGCGGTGCCGCCCGCTGGCGTGGCGGTTTGAGCGTGCTCGACTTTGTGAAGCTGATTACAGTGCAAGAGGTGTCGGGTGCAGCCATGCAGCGACTGGCCCGCACTTCGCAGACGCTGGCTACTGCGGAAGGGCTGACCGGCCACGCGCACGCGGCCGAGTTGAGAATGGAGGCCGTGCTTGCTGACCGCGCGTAACGCTCTGCTGGAAATGAAGGCGTATCATCCGCCGCTTCGCGGACGCACCGGGCTGCGGCTCGACTTCAACGAGAATCTCGCGGGATGCTCGCCGCGCAGCCTGCGCGCCTTGCGAGCCATGAATACTGACGCAGTGGCGGCGTATCCAGAACGCGATGGCGTGGAAGCCGTGACGGCGGAATTTCTTGGCCTGCGGCACGAGCAAGTATTGCTGACCAACGGTGTGGACGAGGCGATTCATCTAGTATGCGAGGCGTATCTTGAGGCGGGTGCCGAGGCGCTGATCGCGACGCCGACCTTCGGGATGTACGAAATTTACGCCCGCCAAACCGGTGCGAATGTGGTGCAGGTGCAAGCTGGCGCAGACCTCGCATTTCCCGTAGCACGTTTTCTGGCAGCGATTACCCCGCGAACGCGGCTTGTGCTCATCGCCAATCCGAACAACCCGACGGGGCAAGCCCTCGCCATTGCTGATCTGGAAAGAATTCTGCTAGCGGCGCCTGATGCCGCGGTGCTGGTGGACGAGGCATACTTCGAGTTCCACGGCGAAACCATGATGCCAAGGCTCAGCGATTTTCCCAACCTGTTTGTGGCGCGCACATTTTCTAAAGCCTACGGCATGGCTGGATTGCGCGTTGGTGCGCTGTGCGGCGCTGCGGAGCAACTGGGAACGCTCCGCAAAATTGTTTCTGCTTACAACGTGAATTCCGCTGCTCTGGCCTGCCTGCCCGAAGCGCTGGCTGATGCAGTATTTGTGGCGGATTACGTTGCGGAGGTAGTGGCGGGGCGGGAGCGTTTCTGTCGCGAGTTATCTGGGTGGGGGGTGGTGCATTGGCCCAGTCGCGGCAATTTCGTCTTGTGCCGGTTGGCCGATGCTCCCGGTGAGCTTGCCGGGAGCAGCAGCGGTGCCTTGGTGCTGGCGCTGCGGCAGAAGGGCATCCTTATACGCGACCGCAACGGCGACCCCGGTTGTGCGGGTTGCGTTCGTATCACCATCGGCACCAGAGAGCAGATGAATCGCTTGCTCGTGGCGATGTCGTCCGCACTGGCAATCTAGAGGGAAAGCATCGCATGAAAAACATGGCTGCACTGCGCAAACCAACATCGCCAGGCAAGTCTCGCACTGCGAAGATCGCGCGCACGACCAACGAAACGCGGATTGCGCTAGAGTTGCGAATCGAGGGCACAGGCAAGTATCAAGTCTCCTCCGGCATCCGTTTTCTGGACCATATGCTGGAACTGTTTGCGCGGCATGGCGGATTTGACCTGATTCTCACTTGCAGCGGCGATCTGGATGTGGATCAGCACCATACGGTGGAAGACATCGGCATCGCCTTGGGCATGGCGTTTGATCAAGCACTCGGAGACAAACTGGGCATTCTACGCGCCGGATATTTTTTGATGCCGATGGATGAGACGCTTGGCATTGCTGCGGTGGACTTTGGAGGTCGCGCAGCGTGGGTGATCGAAACAAAGGTGCGCACCCGACTGGTGGGAGATTTACAGTCCGAGTTGGTGCCCGATTTTTTTGAGGGCTTCGCGCGCGGTGCGAAGGCGAACGTTCACCTTAAGACTATGTATGGCCGCTCGAACCACCACAAGGTGGAAGCACTCTTCAAAGCATTTGCACGTGCGGTGTCAGTGGCTTGTTCGCGCAACCAGCGGCTGGCCAAGATGCTGCCGAGCACCAAGGGGTTGTTGGCATGATGGCCATTGTGGATTACGGCGCGGGGAACATTGCATCGGTGGAACGCGCGTTGCGGGCTTGCGGCGCGGAGTGCCGCGTGACCAGCCTGCCCGACGAAGTGCGCGGCGCAGCGAAAATTGTGCTGCCCGGGGTGGGGAATTTTGCCGCCACGCAGGAACTGGCGCGCTCTGGTTTGCGCCAGACGATTCTGGAACGCGTGGCAGTTGGTGTGCCTTTTCTAGGCATCTGCGTGGGCATGCAATGGATGCTGGAAGGGAGCCACGAGGCTCCGGGCGTGGCGGGTGCTGGCTGGCTCGCCGGACACTGCGAGCGCTTTCCGCATAATGCCAAGTGTCCGCATGTGGGATGGAACCAGCTCGCGAAGGTGCGGGAGTCACGCTTGCTGGCGGGCGTGGAAGACAATGCATTCGTTTACTTTACGCACTCGTATTTTGTAGCCGCAGGGGCCGGTGACGTGGCTCGCACCGATTATAGCGTCGTGCTTTCTTCAGCGGTGGAGCGTGAGAATATCTTCGGCGTACAATTTCACCCAGAAAAATCTGGCGACGTTGGTTTGAAAATATTGAGGAACTTTCTTGCCATCTAACTTGCGAATGCGGCCCAACGAACTCGTCCCGTCAGCGAAGGGAAGCTGCCGATGCTAACCAAGCGGATCATCGCCTGCCTCGACGTTGATGGCGAACGAACGGTGAAGGGCGTGCAGTTTGCCGACCTGCGCCATGCGGGTGACCCGGCGGAGTTGGCGCTGCGCCACGCCGCTAGTGGGGCCGATGAGATTGTGCTGCTAGATATTTCTGCCACGCACGAGCAGCGGGCGACCCTGCTCCACACCGTACGCCGCACGGCATGTGAGTTGTTCATTCCGTTCTGCGTGGGCGGCGGCATTCGCACGCTGGAAGATGCGGCGCGTGTAATGGATGCGGGTGCGGACAAGGTCAGCATTAACTCCGCTGCGGTAAGCCACCCGGAACTGATCGGGCAGATTGCTGCTCGCTTTGGTTCGCAAGCCGTGGTGGTGGCGATAGACGCCCGGCGCACTGCGGACAATGTGACCGGCTGCAGTGGAGAAGTGATGCTGCGAGGCGGCCGCCAATCCACCGGCCTCGATGTGTTGGCATGGGCGCAGAAAGCTGCCCAGTTGGGGGCTGGAGAGATTCTGCTCACTTGTATGAGTCAGGACGGCACTCGCGCAGGCTTTGACTGCGCAGTGACGGCGCTGGTAGCGCGGGCCGTGCCGATTCCGGTGATTGCTTCCGGCGGCGCAGGTTCGCCGCAGCACTTTGTGGACGTGTTTCAGCACGGTCATGCCGATGCCGCGCTGGCGGCTTCCATCTTTCATTTTGGCGAACATGCCATCGCATCAGTGAAGCAAACGCTGGCGACCGCTGGCATTCCCGTGAGGTGGCCATGCTGATTCCTTCGATTGATTTGCAAGGTGGCAAGGTAGTGCAGTTGGTTCAGGGCAAGCGCAAAGCGCTGGAGTTTGATGATCCGGCGGAGTGGATTGCGCGCTTCCACAAATATCCTCTGGTGCAGTTGATTGATTTGGATGCCGCAATCGGCAAGGGCAGCAACCCTGCGCTGGTGGCCAGCATCGCTGCGCAACTGCCGTGCCAGGTAGGCGGCGGCATTCGCTCGGTGCAGAGTGCCGTGCACATGCTGGCGCTCGGTGCGCGGCGCGTGATTGTTGGCTCCGCTCTATTTGAGCAGGGGGCTGTTAACGTGGCGTTCGCCGAGCAGCTTGCGGATGCCGTGGGCGCACCGCAAGTAGTTTGCGCCATAGACACGCGCGGGGGCCGAATCGCCACGCACGGCTGGGAGCAACAGGTGGAACTTACCGCAGCGGATGCGATGCCACTACTGGAGCCGTTCTGCTCGGCGTTTCTCTACACCCATATTGATACAGAAGGCACGCTGCAGGGCTTTCCTATGCACAAAGCCACGCAACTGCGGGCCCTCACCGCACGGCAATTCATCGTGGCGGGCGGCATTCGCTCGCAGGCTGAAGTGGACGCGCTACACCTTTCGCAGGTGGATGCGGTGGTTGGCATGGCGATCTACACCGGGCTGATGGACGCCTGAGGCCCGCCAGAGCGAGAGTCTTCCACTACTGGAATTGCACGGAGGGCTGTAACGACTTCTCCACTATTTCTATGCCAGTCTTCACCAGAAACCCTTCGGGAGATTCGCCGCCAATGAGGATGAAGACGAAGTCGTTTGGAAGTTCCTCGTCGCCAACTGCGGTGGCGAGCCGGACTGCGGTGGGAGTGATTGCCTGCAGCGTGGAGTTGTAGAGGACCCGGATGGTTCCGGCCTGCTCTGCGGCACGGAGGAAGTTGCGATTTCGTTCGCGTGCGCGTGAGAAGTCCGTTCCACGATAACTTACGATGACGCGATTCGCGCCATTGTTACCCACCGCCAACGCGGCTTCCAGCGCGGAGTCACCTCCTCCTAGCACCAGGATGTTCTTGCCGCGATAACTCTCCGCCTCAATCAGCCGATAGGCGACTTTACCGAGATTCTCGCCAGCTATGCCCAAGCGGCGCGGTGTGCCACGGCGGCCTAGCGCGAGCACCACATAACGCGCGTAGTAATGCCCCTTGGTGGATTCAATGTGAAAGCCAGCGCCGTTGCGAACGACGCGCTCCAGCCGCTCGTTGGTCTTAATCCGCACTCCGGTGTTCTGCACGATCGCCTCCCTCACGGAGAGCAGTGACTCCTTGGTCCCGTCCGCAAGATAAAGGTCTCCGTAGAGCGGCATGGTCAGCGGCTCCGCCATCAGAAATTTGTGGCGTGGATAGTTGCGGATGGTGGCTGCGATCTCGCCTTGCTCCAGTGTAAGGTAGTGGAGCTCATGTTGCTGGGCAGTGAGGGAAGCGCTCAATCCGGCGGGGCCCGCCCCAATAATTGCTACGTCGTACGTCGCGTCGGCGGGCACGGCCGCGGGGGTTGGTGGCAGCGTTCCTTCCTGTTGCTGAAGCAAGCTCTGCACGCGGTCCATGGCCAGCTTACCCTCGTGGATGGCGCTCTTGATCAGGCCCATGCCGCCGAGCTCACCCACAATGAAGATGCCGGGAATGTTGGTTTGGAAGTCCGAGTTGACGTGGGGTACGCGCACCGTCTGCAATACACCTCCAAAGGCGTAGGTGATGCCGTTGGTCGGGCAAGCTTCAGCGCACTTAGCGTGGCCGGTGCATAGGTCTGGATGTGCAAGGATTGCCTTGCCGGACACCATCTCAAGGGCGCCACTCTCCGGGCAAGCCTCAATGCAACTGCTGCAGCCCACACAGAGCGAGGCGTTGATGACGGGAGTCGCCCTTCCCAACTGCGCGTTCACAGCGGACTTCGCAACCGCCGCTTGCTGCACCGTCCACATGGCCAGGGCTGCGCCGCAGAAGGAGCAGAAGGCAGCCCCTTGGGTGATGGGCTGGGCACACCGCGGACAGGGCAGTTGCGCGACCTTAGTGCGCGGCGCGGCGCTACCCGCACTGCCGCGCTGCTTCGCCGTCAATTGCTTCAGATAACCGCGCACGAAAAAAAGTGTGATCACAGCCGCGATACAAAATGCTACAAACGTATCCATAGATTCCAAGTCTTCCGGCTAAGGAACTTTCGTCCCAAGGTAGTTGCTTAGTGAAACCCGAGCATCATCACGACCACGATGTGAATGAGCGCGAGCACGGCAAATGAGTAGCTAAAAGGCTTGTGCACCACGTGCCACAGGTGGAAAACCTGCTGCGCACGGTCGAGGAATACGATGCGTTTGCTCAGCGAGGCTTCGTCGCGCGCGGTTGCGATGGCCGGCTCCAGTGCCGGATGCTGCGTATGCAGCAGTCCGCAAAGTGGAGCAGCCATGCCGCCCGCGCGCAGCACCTTGCGGCGGATGGCGGCAACTCGGAAGAAGCGTGCGATGTCGAGCAACACCATGTAGGCCAGGGCCGCGGCCATTGGCAGCCGCGCCACGGTCTCTTGCGTGGGCATCTGGAGCAGCGAGCGCAAGTCGCCTTCGGCGAGTAAATGTACGCCTTCCCCAGTGGTCAATTGACCGCGCAGCCGCTCTGCCAAATCCTCCTGCAGCTGTTGCATCTCTTTGCGGGAGAGTTCGGCTGCGCTGAGGGAGCGTGGTATCTGCGAGTAAAGGTAGCGGCCAACGATGCCACTGAGCGAGACGGCCACCATGATCCAGAAGGCGATGCCAGCGAAGCCGCGGAACTTGAACGCCGCGTGGAACGCGATAAGGAGCGGGGCGCTGATGCCCAGCAGGATGTGATTGTCCAGCCCGTGCCGTGCCGAGCCCATCTTTTGCAGCCAAGGCCAGCGCTTTCGCAGAGCATAAAGGAAGATTCCCAGAAAGCAACCAAGGCCGAGAAATCCCAGCTTAAGCCCTACCACGCCGCTCGGGCGCAGCAGAGAGTGTTTTTCTGAGAAGGGCCGCTGCATGGCGTCCAGCGTGTAGTAGTCGTAGCCGTACACGGCGAGCGCCAGCAGCAGACCAGCCGCCAGCAGATAGCCAGCAACGAGCCGCAGTTGATGCACCGAAACCCGTGTGACTTCGCGGGGCGGGGAGGAGAGTGTGCTGGCGTTGCTACTCATGGTTTGGCGGGAATCTCCTCACTGCTTACTGAGAACAACTGGTAACCCGAGAACTCGTGTGTGTTGCGCCAGTGCTGGCGAGGTGTCTCCACTTCCACCCGCGCGACGCTGGGGAATAGCACATCCGGCGCGTTCTTTAGGCCCACCTCGGCGTAACGAATCTCGCACAGCAGCGTCTTCATCCCGATGTCTTCCATACTGCTCGCGAAGCTGGCGAAGATATGGGTTACTGCGGCGGTCGCCTCGTCAAGCCAGATGGTGCCGGTAAGGTCGAGGGGAAACTCGCGCCCGCGCAACACCAGTACGGCTGGTGAGCGTGAGCCGTGGATGTGGGTGAACCCAACCTTGCGCAGGCGGTGGCCCTCCACCGTCTCCTCACCTTCGTCGGTAAAGGCAAACCCATATTGGTAGTAGGGGTGAAGGATGAGGAATAACGTTGCGAATCCGTTGGTCACCAGTAGCGGGGGCGGATTCAGTGGTTTGCGTTCGTTCTGCTTCAGCACCAGCCGCGACTCGTCCACACTTAGCTCGCCGCCAGTGTTGGTCATGATTGCAAGGTAGTCGAAGGAGGATTCCTCGCGGTTTTCGACATGGCGATTGCGGCCCAACTTTTCCTGCAGCACGTGCTCAGTACAGCGTGCATGCGAGAACTGATCTAGAAAAGTCTCGGCCTGCTTCGAGGCGCCATCCAGCAGAAGTGGCATGGAGGCCTCTGGCGGTGACGCGGGCGGCAGGGCGAAAGTCGTGCCTGCGAGAGTAACAGCAAGAATCATCCGGCTCAACCCATGGCGCAAGGTACGGCTCATTTAGCGTTCCCCCTTGTGACCGCGGTTGTCAAAGCGGTAACCCACTGAGAACGAGAACTGGTCATAGTTGTTGAGGCCACCCCGCTGCACGGTCACCGTACCCTGCGCAAAGTAGTGGAGTCCCAGCGCATACTCGGCATTCGCGGTGAGGAAGCGCGACTGGCTGGGCAGCGCTACAGAAGAGGTGTAGCTCTGCTGGCCCGCCAGCACCTCCAGGCGGAATTGCTCGCTCAGGTTGCGGGAGAGCGAGAAGGACTCATAGCTGCCATCGCCAAAAGCGCTCTGGAAGCGCGAATAGCGAACGTCGCCGCCAAGTTGCGAACTGCTGAGGCCGCTACCATTGCGGTCAATGAGGGTGCTGTAGTCGAGCCCGAAGCGCCCACCTGCGCGATCCACCTCTGGCAGCGGGGGATGCGGCACTTCGTCGCGCACCTCTTGCTCCAGAGGATCGCCGTCGGTAAAAGTGACGACTGCGGGGTATTTGAGGGTCGCGCCCAGCGATTCCTGCGCTACCAGCGCCTGCACGTCTTCGGAGGAAAGCGTGGCGACGTCACCTGCGGCCAGCGCCCGCCGGGATGACTTGACCTCGGCCACGGCGGATGACTCAGCCACTGAGAGTACACTCAAGACGGCGATTTCGCGCGGATCAACTGCGCTGCTGCCATCTTCGGCCACGGCGCCCGCAGCGCTTGCGCTGCCGCCTGCCGAAGTGGCCACGTCGCGCACCACCAGCTTCATTCCTTCGGTCAAGCCAGTGCTTTTGCCCCCTTCCAGATAGGCGACCCCGGCGGCCACATAGCGGATGCGGAACGCCGTCTTCACCGAAGCGTTGCTCACCGACGGTGCGGGTGTGGCTTCCGGGGCGGCGTCTTGCGCGACCGCGCAAGTGAGGCTCGGAATCAGCCCCGCCAGCAGCAAACGACAGGCCTGCGCACTCCCCAGCCCCCAAGATGTGATGCAGTCTGCGCGCACTCTAGCCTCCTCCCGATCCCGTGGGATGCCACGAGTAACAACTGGTAGCCGTATAGCTGTAGCCACCCACGCCCTGATGCTTGGGGTCGGTATTCGATTGCGTGTGTTGGTGGCACGTGATGCAAGAAAACACTTGGTAGTTGGTGGAGTTGGTATGGCAAGCTGAGCACGTGACCCACACAGACTGGTTGTGCGTGCCGGAGTAGATGGGGAACTTGGTGTGGTTGAAGACTGCGCCCGCCCATGAAGTGGTGGTATGGCAGTCCTGGCAAGTAGTAGGGAAGGCCGCCGCTACGTGGTTTGGATCTGTGGTGCCGGTATACGCTGCCTTGTGGCAGGAGTAGCAGTCGGTGGGTATTGTGGTGTAGTTGTTGTTGACGTGGCAACTGGCGCACGGCGTGGTAGTGTGTGCGCCGGTCAGGGGAAAAGGGCCGGTACTGTGGTTGAAAGTGCTAGGCGTCCACGCCGTGGTGGTGTGGCAAAGATCGCAGGTCTGCGGATAGCCCGCCGTCACATGGTTTGGGTTCGTGGTGCCGTTGAAGTTGGTTAAGTGGCACGAGACGCAAGTGGTTGGCAGGCCCTTGAAGACTCCACTCGCGTGGCAGGAATTGCAATCGAGCGCGACGTGCGCACCCGTGAGTGGGAACGTAGTGTTCTTGGTGTGGTCGAACTGCGCGCCCGTCCACGCTGTGGTGGTGTGACACGTATCGCATGTTGTAGGAAAGCCAGCCTTAGCATGGTTTGGGTCGGTGGTGGAGTTGTATTGCGTCAGGTGGCAAGCCGAGCAGGCGGCATTGTTCAGCGTGTAGTTCCCATTCACGTGGCAACTTACGCAGGCCAGCGCAGTGTGTGCGCCAGTCAGCGCGAAGCCGGTGCTGGCATGGTTGAAGGTGGCCCCACCCCAGTTGGTGGTGCTGTGGCATTCCTGGCACAGGGTCGGGAACTTCGCCTGCACGTGGTTGGGGTCAGTCGTGCCGTTGTAGTTATTCAGGTGGCAGGAGACGCAAGAAGGGTCCGTGATCTTATAGTTGCCTTTAATGTGGCACTGCGAGCACTGCAGCGGCACGTGCGCTCCGGTTAGGGGGAAGCCTGTGTTGTTGTGATTGAAGGTGGCGGTGAGCCATGAGGTGGTGTTGTGGCACTGTTCGCAAGTCTGCGGAAATCCAGCCTGCACGTGATTCGGATTCGTGGTGTCCTGAAAGTTCTTCAGATGGCACGATACGCACGACGCGTCGGTGATGTGGTAGTTGCCATTGATATGGCATTCCGCACACTGCAGTGTGGTGTGCGAGCCGGTAAGCGGGAAGCCTGTGTTGTTGTGGTTGAAGGTGGAGTTGAGCCATGTTGCCGTAGTGTGGCACTGCTCACACGGGGTGGGGAATCCTGCCTGCACGTGATTCGGGTTGGTGGTCGCTTTGTAATTCTTGATGTGGCAGGAAGCACAGTCGGTCGGCGTGCCTGGGTAGCGTCCGTTCACGTGGCAGAGAGTACAAGCAACACCAATGTGCCCGCCGGTTAGCGGATACTTAGTGAAGGTATTGTGGTCAAACGTTGTGGGGTTCCACGCGGCCGTGCTGTGGCAGGTTTGGCACGTGGTGGGGAAGCCCGCTTGGCTGTGATTCGGGTTCGAGGTGCCGGAATAGTCGCGCTGGTGGCACTCAATGCAGTTGGCGGGTGTACCTTTAAAGCGCCCATCTGCGTGGCAGGAGACACAGCCAATCGTCAAGTGTGCGCCGGTCAGCGCGTACCCGGTGAACTTCGCGTGATCAAACTTCGCATCAAATCAGGTGTTGAGGCTATGGCACTGCTGGCACTGCGTGGGGAATCCTGAAGCTACGTGACTGGGGCCAGCCGTGTTCTGGTAGTCCTTCTGATGGCAAGACAAGCAGGCGGTTGAAAGTCCTTGGAACTAGCCCGCTGCTGCGCCCTTGTGGCAGGCCTCACACTCCAGCACTGAGTGCGCCCCAACGAGCGGAAAGCGGTTCTGGTGCTGCTGCACTGCTTGCAGAGAGACCTTCCAGCCTTTTACGGAGTGGCACTGCTCGCAACTAGAGCCGAACTGGCCGCGGTGCAAGTCTGCATGGCAAGCTGAGCATTGAGCGCCCACGTTGCTAAAGACCGGCTTGGTATGGCACTGGGTGCACGCCACACCTTGGTGCATTCCGCGCAGTGGGAACTTCGTCTGGTTGTGGTTGAACTCGGGTACTGCGCGGATTGGCTTCCAGCCGTCTGCAGTGTGGCAGTTCTGGCAGGGAATCGCCAGCGCGCCGTGCGGACTGCGCGAAGTCACCGCGATGGGGTTCGGCCCCGGATTCGCACCGACATGAGGCGACGCGGCCGTCGCTTGCGCAGGGGGAATCGGCAGGGCAGAGTGCGGCAGCAGAATCGCCAGCACGATTTTCAACAACAGATTCGGCACCACGGGCTCACCGATCCTTCTGGGCTTCGTAGGATGGACTCGCAGTACGATGCCAACCGGTTCGCATCGCCGTTCCTGCTCATGACAGCGGCAGGTGTGGTTTGACTATGACTGCGATGAGTGCAATCGTCGGGCCGGGGATGTACGCTGTGATACTCGTTTGGACGTTTGTGATTGCGGCTAGTTCTGACCCTTTTCTCGCACTTAGAACCGTGTGAACTTAATTTTTGCTCGCAGCCCGGCAGTAAGGCACTTCTGTGCTGAGTAACTTCTGCCCCATGCGCGCAGTTTTTACTTCCGGGGTAGGGCGACAATATCCGCGCCGTGGCACGCGGCGCATTGCTTGGGAGTAGGCTGATAAAACAGCACCGGCTTGCCTGAAATCTCTCGCATCAACGAGTGGCAACGGGCGCAGCGGACATCGCGATGGAAGCCGGTCAGAGCGAAGCTGGTGCGGGCGTTGTGGTCGAAGAGCGAAGGCTTCCACTGACTCACGTTGTGGCAGTCTGCGCATGGGGTCTTACCCGAGGATTTGTCCACAAATTGCGCCGCATCGGCATCTTGATGGCAGGCTTCGCACTGCGTGGGAGCACTCCGAAAGTCCACATGCTTCAGAGTAGTCTCCAGATTCGAGGGCCGATGGCATTCTGCGCAGGCTACCGCGCGATGCGAAGCTACTAACTTGAAGTTGGTAGTCTCGTGGTCGAATCCCGTCAATTCCTTCCAAGACTTGGTGGAGTGGCAAGTAAGGCAGCCAGCAGGCGAACCATCGGGGCGAGGCTTGGCAGCAGCCATGCGCTCGCTAAATTGCCCCTGATGCGGATCTTGATGGCATTGTGCGCATGCCAGATCGCTAAAGTGGAAGACCACACTCGTAGTTACCCTAGTTTCGCTGGAGTTACTCTGCGTTTTGCTGGCGCGCATGACGGTTTCGTCCTTCGCTGGCTTGTGGCATTCCACGCATGGCGTAGCTACGTGACCACCCGTCAGCAGAAAGCGGGTTTCTTTATGGCGGTCCAGCGTGAAGGTAGAGGGTGCATAGCCCTGCACGGTGTGGCAGCGGTCGCAGTGGTTCCAGTTTGGTGCCCCAGCAAACTGCCCCTGATGCCCGTCTTTGTGGCAGTCGTTGCACTGGGCGATGCTGATCTTGAACTTAGCCTCCTTGCCGACGGGAATATGGCAACTGCCGCAAGCCACGGTGGCATGCTTGGCCTCCAGCGGATACTTTGTGGATGCATGCAGCGCAACCGTGAAGGTGGTCAGCTTCCAGCCATCCACGCTATGGCAAGCGGAACATTCGCCACTGCCGTTGACCTTCGAGGGATTGCCGCTAAATTGCCCGCTATGGGGGTCCAGCTTGTGGCAGTCTGTGCACTTGGCGAAAGCGACCGGCTTCTTGAAGTCGCCTGAGGCGTGGCATTGCGCGCAGTTGACGCCCGCGTGTTTGCCCCGCAGAGGGAAATGAGTCTGGGCATGATCAAAGTGCGCACTCACTGCCGCCGCCGCCGCCACCTTCTTCCATCCACCGGTGTTGTGGCAGGCTGCGCATCCTTGTGGGAAGGATCCCTTGTGCACGTCGGTATGGCAGGCCGAGCACCAGTCAAAGGCAATTCCCGTCCATCGAGGCTGCTGGTTTGCGCCCGGTGTGTGGCACTTGGCGCACGCTACGTTGGCATGCAGTCCAGTCAAAGCAAATCGCGTCTTGCCGTGATCGAATCTCTGTGTGGCCTTCCAGTCGTTGGCATTGTGGCACTGCGTGCAATCGGTGCCCAGGCGGCCATTGTGCTGATCCGCATGGCAGGAAGCGCAACTGCGTGAAAGGCCGAGAAAACTGTGGCCGATATCCTTCTTCTGAATTGCGCCCTTTTCCGCCTCACCTTGTGGAATGGATTGTGGCATTGGATGCACGGAAGCGCGGCGTGCTTACCCTCCAGCGCGAAACCAGCCTGCCGATGGTCGAGACCCTTAGGCTCCCACTTCACTAGGGGAAAGTCCCCGCCGTTGTGCTCGGAGTGGCAGCGGGCACAGCCTTGGCTGCTGCCCGGTTGCAGTCCGTAGGTGGCATGCAAGCCGCGGCGAGCGGTGAGGCGCACTGCGATCTCCGCATGGCAGGTGAGGCACCCCAACTGCGCGCTGCCGCCGATGGAGTGGCAAGTGGTGCAATGGGTTGCGCCTTCCATCCCGCGGTGCGCCGCCGCGAGCGGCCCGGGCGAAATCTGCCCCT
The DNA here is from genome assembly GCA_025356095.1 of Acidobacteriaceae bacterium. Taxonomy (GTDB): domain Bacteria; phylum Acidobacteriota; class Terriglobia; order Terriglobales; family Acidobacteriaceae; genus JANXUR01. The sequence continues at coordinate 118,308 of JANXUR010000097.1, forward strand.
TCGCTGGCAGGGCGAGGCTCAGTCCTATCCACAGAAGGAGCAGTGGTAGCGACGTGCGTGCAATCAGCGTTTGGCAATCGGACAAAGGAGGTCTCGGAGTGCATCCGTCGCAATCCTCGCGGAACTGCGCGGTATGAATGCAGTGTATTCGCGATTTCAGCCGTTCCCATACACGTTGGTACCAATCCCCCGATGGACTCGGCCTACCCGAAATCCTCGTTCAAAAGTTCAAACTAAAGTTCATGTCAGCAGGGACCCTCCGGCATCTTTCAAGCGACAGAGCTTGAGGCTAGAGTTGGATTGTGAACGTTCGGCATCGCCCTGCGGTTGGAACCTGCGCGCTTCGGATGACGGGGAGTGAGGCTGGCAAACGCTTGCAATAGCGGTAGATAGCAGAAGGGAGTTGGTAGCGCTACCGGGAATCGAACCCGGGTTTTAAGATTGAGAATCTCACGTCCTAACCCCTAGACGATAGCGCCACGCAGACTTCGATTATAGCAAAGCAACTCATCGCCTGAAATGCGGGGTCGAACCCGTGGCTCCCCGCCCGCAGACTCTGGTTCTCCAGGATGGCGAGTGGAATTGCAGTAACCGGCATATTGCATCTCATCCCCGTACCCTAAACCCCGCACACTCAACCTTGCGCTGCCACTGCTCTACCCCGCTCCGCCAGCGCGGCAAAGCATCTATGGGAGGAACACATGAAGAACCGACTTGCTATGCTATGGGCTGCCGCTCTGCTACTCTCCGCGCTGCCAATCGTTGCCCTTCCGGCCTACGCGCAGGACGAGAACGCGATTGTGGTGGGGGAGGATGGACTTCAGCCCCAGGCAGTTCCACCGCCGTTGCCGCTGCCGCTGCGTCCGCGTTTCGCGTCCCTTGCGCCGCGCTTCCGAGGAGACTTCTTTACAGTAAGCAACACCACCACGGTAACCAACTGGGCGGGTAGTTTCACCGCTGCGGCCAAGTCGTATGCGTTTCGCATGGTGGGCACAGATCCAAGCAAAGGTGGGGTCACCACCACGGTGCCGACGTTCCTGATCCCAATCAAGATTACACTTTCCGCCGGCGCAGTCTACGATCCGGGCAAGCGGATAGGCACCACCCCCAACAGCGTAATGCAAAACATACCTCTGTCACCTCTCTTCCAGAGCAGCAGCTTCAAGCTGGGCACAGTGGATATGGGTTTTACCCAGTATGTGGACGCGTTTCAGCGGGCCAGCCTCTGGTCTGCGGTTAGTAAGGCAACCAGCTATCACGTCCTATTGGGTACGCCTACACTGCTGCCAGCACTCGCACTCACGGTGCCTGCAATCTCTGGTACTACTGTGTCGGCGTTTGGGGTGAACGCGGCATATGTTGACATCAACTACCTAGATGCGCAGTTACAGCAGTACATGAAGAGCCACACTCAGATTACTCCGAATAGCTTACCGATCTTCGTGAGCTTTGATACTTATCTACACGATTCGGGTGGCTGTTGCATCGGGGGTTACCACTCAGCTACAGGCTCGTCCAGCGCGCCGCAGACTTACTCCTATGCCACCTACGTGGATCGGACAGGAGCGTTCTCAGAAGATGTGGCGGCGCTCTCGCATGAAGTAGGGGAATGGATGGCGGATCCCTTCGTCAACAACAACACACCATGCGGGGCACTAGAGGTAGGCGACCCGCTCGTAAACCATGACTTTGCAGTGACGATGAACGGCGTCACGTTCCATCCACAGGAGCTTGCGTTCCTCTCTTGGTTCGCATTGGACAATCCGTCCAAAGGTGCCAATAAGTGGTATTCATTCCGCAATGCACTTAGTACCGCCTGCAAGTAGGTGGGGCAAAGCATCAAAAACTAAGTCGAACAGCCAGTTGAATGATTCGCGGTTCCAAGGTGCCCAATATCTGGCCAAAGGTGCGGCTGTTGATGTTGGGGTTTGGGGGCAGAAACTCAGCATGGTTCAGCAGGTTGAAAAAGTCAGCGCGAAATTCGACTTGCGTGCCTTCCCGAAAGAGTGGAGTCTTCTTGGAAACTGCCAGATTGAGGTTGTAGAGGGCAGGGGCACGCAACGCGTTGCGCGGAAGTGTTCCGTATGTGCGTAGGGAGGAATTCGCCACTGCCTGTGCGTCGGAAGGAAAGACACTGGCACCCGGTTGGCAGGCCAAATCTTGCGCCGCGCACTGCTGGTTTGAGAATGACGTAGGAGCGAACCAGTAGTGGCCGCTCGTGCCGCCATAAGAATTCACCTGGCGAGGGTCGTGGTATAGCAGTGGCCCAACTAAATTCGCCCGAGCTAGCCCCGGATCACCAGCGCCCGAGGGGCCCGGGCTGGTGAAGTCTACTTGCGAAGGCAGGTTGGCAAACACGTCGAACGGTATGCCGGTGCGCCACGAAAGAATCGGGAAGACACTCCAGCCTTGCAGCAGCTGCTTCGGCGCAGCTTCCCACCATCGTTCCAAGGGCAAGTTCCAGCCTCCGCTGAAAACCATACGCTGCCGGATATCGAAGTCGGATGAGGCGCGGAATAAATTTGTTTGATATGCCGGGACGTAGGCACCGCTTCTCCGAAAGCCGGAGGCGTTGTCAATGTTGTGACTGTAAGTGTAGGCAAGAGTAAAGTAAGACGAGCCAAAACGTGCTCCCTCAGTTACTATCTTTTTCAGGCTAGCCTGCATGCCATTGTAACTAGAGTTGGCTATGTTCCGGAACTGAGGGAGGCTGGCAAAACTGCAAAGGAAAAAAGTATCGAAGGTACAACTGCTATTGCCCGGCGTAAGGTTCAGTACGCGGTCCGTCGTACCCAATACGACTGGATTGGCATCTACCAACGAGGTAAGGCCATGCGAGCGGGTGCCGGAGAAATCCACTTCCATTACTAGTCCGCGGCTAAGCTCATGCTGTAAGTTCAAATCAAACTGAAAGATACGAGGAGTCCTCAGGTGCGGATCCACTGCGTAGGTGGAACCCGAAGAGCCAAAAGGTAGAAAGCCAGCATCTGCGAAGTTCACCTCAGACGGCGGTCGCGTGGAAGGAAATGGATTGGGTACGCCTCCCGTCTCATAGGGAAAGGACAGACTAGTGGGTAGCGTGGTCGCTGCTGGACTCAGTGGGCCGAACACAAACCCCGTGCTGGGGGAAAACGGAGGTTGTCCGTTAAATTGCAGGTTGTCTTCCCCCTTCAGAATGTCGTAAACCACGCCCGCGCCGCCGCGCAGACTGGTGCGCCCGGTTCCAGTGACGTCCCAAGCAAAGCCGATGCGCGGACTCCAGTCGCTTTCATCAGAAAAATTGGAGCCCCGCGGAGCGCCGGGGTCGCCTGGGAACACCAGACCCACCGGCGCGTGGATGAAGACCTGCGACTGCTTTCCTGGGATGATGGAGAAGGTTCGGCCCTGGCTGTCGGTTTTGGGGGTACTGAACTCATAGCGTAAACCAGCGGTCACCACCAAGCGCTTGTGCAAGTGCCATTCATCCTGCAAGAAGGCATAAGCGGTTCGACTGCCAACATCCGAAGGCGCCCGCGCCGATTGCCGGAAGATCAGCGGCAGGCCAAGCAGAAAGTCCGCGAAAGCATTTTGCGAATAGAATCCGCCTTGCCCCAGAAACTGGAACTCGCCATTCACGACGAAAGAAAAAGCGGTGTCATTGTGAAAGCCGGTAAGTCCCGTGCCGAACTTGAGGTCGTGGCGTCCGCGGTTCCAGCTCAGAACATCCGAAAAGGCCAAGGTGTCATCCACAATGCGTTGCGGGCCATTCTCGCTGGGCCCAATGTTCAAGGCTCCAAAGTCGAAGACGAGTCCACTGGGGCCGGTGGCTTGGTCTGGGGTAATGTGAATCCCTAGATCCTGCGGGGTGCTAAGTGGCTGCTCCGGACGCAGGCTGTCCCCCAAACTGCGTTGCGCTGTGAAGCGAAACTCATTGAGCAGATTCGGGCGGAAGATGCGCGCATAAGTAAAGTTCAGGAATAGGTTCTTGAATCCAGATCGAGCCGGGAAGTCAGCCGTATCAGAAAAATTAAAGGGAGTTGCAGTGATGGCATCGTTGCCCCCGAGCGTCAGATAAAAACGATCTTTGCTTGAAGCCAGCAAATCTGTTTTAAGGGTGAACTCTTCCGATCGCAAGCTTGCGGTTCCGGTGGGTTGCACAAAGCCGGTGGAAGAGCTTGGAATCCATCCTTTGGCAATGTATTCGCTGGCAACTGGGTTGATGCGCGTCGGGTCAATGATGGCGCGGAGCGAACGGCTAACGTTGGGCTGAAAGACAGGATATTGCTGCAAGAATGCGACTACATTCGTGTCAGGCCCCCCGTCTGGGCCGCTCTGCGAAAAATCTCCGGTGAGTTCGGCCGGCGTAAATGCAGACGCTCGGAGCGCGGTCTGCGAAAGCGTTTCTCGCTCCCCTTGATAGCCGAAAAAGAAGAACGCACCCCGGTCAGAGCTTGGCCGAGTTCGCATCAGGGGCCCACCGAGCGTGCCTCCAAATTGGTGACGGTGTAGGGGAGCCCGGGGAATGACGCCAGACGCCGCATTTTTGTGGAAGTAGGAGTTGGCATCGAGGGCGTCATTCCGCAAATATTCGAATGCGGCCCCGTGAAACTCACGGGTGCCCGACCGAGTGGCGATGGCGACGATGCCCCCCGAGTTGCGCCCATACTCCGCGGGAAAGTTGCCGGTCAGGATGCGGAATTCTGCTACGGTATCGGGATTGGGGTCATAAACCTGATGGTTGTCGAGCAAGTCGTTATTGATGCCGCCATCGAGGAAGTAGGCCACGGAGTCGCCGCGATTGCCCGCGACGCTGAAGCCAGAGCCGAAGGCGTCGGGCAGAACGCCGGGTTGCAGCAGGGCCAGGCTGATCACATCACGACCGTTGAGCGGAGCGTCGCGAATCACTTCACCCGTTACCACATGGCCGATCTCAGGATTGACGGTCGCGACCAGATCGTCGCGCGAGCGCACTTCGATGCGAACCGTTGGCGCACCAATACTCATTGCCACTTCCACGTTCAGGATGTCGGCGATGTGGAGGCGGATGCCGCCCACGGTAGCGGCAGCAAAACCGCTGTGCTGCGCGATCAAGGTATAGGTTCCGGGCTGCAACAAGGGAACGGCAAAATAACCCCGCGCATTGGTTTCGGTTTCACGCGATAAGCCCTGTTCCTGATTGAATACGGTGATTCTCGTGGCAGCCACAGCTGCACCGGTCTGGTCGCGAACGGTTCCGCCGATGACCCCACGTTGGCAGACTCCAGCCGAAGGCGCGAGGAGCAACGACAACCAAATAACCCGGCAAAGACCAGGAAGGAGACGGTTCAACCCAAGGACCCCGAAAGGACGCTAAAACAAAAATCTACCAACAGTTGAGGAATCGCTACCAGAATAACGCGTTTTGCCCCAAACTTCAGCCGCCGAGTTGTTCGAGAAGAGAGAGGAGCCGACTCAGAGCGCCAGAAGTATCGCCGCCATCGGAACTGACGGTGAATAACGACCGGATGAGGGAATTTTCAGCTTCCGCCGTTTGCAGAATCAGGTCACTGGAAGCATCGTCTGGCAAAGGCTTGCCAGCAACGGCTTCCACGCCGATTTGAGCCAGCATTTCGCGCTGGCGACGGGAAAGGATCGCAATCCATCGGCGATGGTCACTGCGGATTTGCTCGATGGTGCGGCTTTGTTCCGGCGAGAGTGACGCCGTGCGCTCTGCCGGGAATTCATGATCCAGCCGCTTCATCGCCCAGGCATGCAGCAGTGACTGGCGGGCGGAGTTCACCAGTTCATTGGAAAATGCCGCGACCTGCTCCTGCGCATCGTCGTGCGAACGTCCATTGGCAGAAAAATGCGCCATCAGTTGCACGTAGATTGGCATCTGCTCGCTAGAAAGATCAGCCAGCGTCATGGTCGAGGCGTGTCCGCCGGCCGGACTGCGTGCTGGAATCTGGTCGGGTGGCGTCAATAAATCCGCAGCGCTGTGCACTTCGCCCGGCGTAATCACATGCACGGTGAAGTCGCCGTGAACGTTGGAAAGGGCGCGGCGAATTGCGTCACGGCGCTCGGTGCGATCCACCAAACCTTGCACCATCACCGAACCATCTGACATGGGGAAGACGTTCACTTCCTCGCCCAGGCAGGCATCCACTTTATGCAAAGCGGCGATCGCCGCGACCTCGACCTCCGTGGGAGTTGTCGCCAGATACGCCACTGGAACCGGCCGGAACGTGGGCCCGGGCAGATCATGGGGCGTGCGAGCCGTGGCGTCGTTTGCGGTGGATGCCGAGTCAAAGACTTTCGCCAGTTCCGGCGTTCTTGCGCTTACCGCGAAGCCGACGCTTTCAAAGCGATATTCCGTCTGCGCTTCACCACTGCCGGTGATTAGCGAGACTCGTACCGGCTCGAAGTCATTGCTGCGAACCGAGAGCAGCGCCTCGGCGATACCACTTATGTGGTTCGCCGCAAAAGGATAGTGAACCGTGTACAGGCCGTCGCCGTGCTCTACAGAGGTGCCCGTCGCACCCCGCGCTTCAATCAGTTTGCGAAACTCGCGGACGGAAACCTCGGGCCGCCAGTGGCGCGACGCCAGATAGATTCCCGTGTTTGGTGCCAAGTCAGACGCTTGCTGCATCCACCGGGCAATCCAGCCGCCAGCTTCGGCGTCGTCGCGCAGGATTTGAGTCTGGTTGGCCAGCGCGGGCGACTTGGCATCTACTTCTGACGCGGCCGTCGCCGAATCTTGCACCCAGGCAATGCTGCCCAAGTCGCGTGCGGCGTGGGTGACGCGGTTAAACGATTGCACGTGCACGGAGGTCCGGGCTACCTGTCCGCTGCCCGGCGCACGGCGCGACTCGAAGGTTTGCGCCCGCAGCAGAATGCTCTCCGCCGATGCAGTGGTGTTGATGAGGTCAGTAAAGGTTGCGAGCAGAATGGCAACTGCCGCCACCGCCGCCAGTGCCGCCCGCCGATGCGAGGCCACGAAAATCCGCGCGGGCCGCAGCAGCATGGCCACAGTCTCTACGAAAGAGGTTTGCGTACCCGGTTCCTGCTGCGCGGCATGATGCATCAACCGTTGGCGGAACTGCTCCACCGGAGCCGGCGGCAACTGCTCGGCCTCGGGACGCACCAACTCCCGCGCTTCCACAAAAGTTCGAACGCTGGCTTCGATGTCGTGCATCCGGCTGCGGCATTGCCAACAGGTTTCCAAGTGAGCGCGGGCCTGCGCCGCCGAGTTCTTCTCAGCCTCGCCATCCAGCAGCGCCACCATCTGCTCATCGCTTAGATGAGAGCCTAGGTGCGCCATCGCCGTTTTTTGTCCCGTCGAACTCACCGATCCGCCTCAAACTTCTTCAGGCCGCGCGCCAGATAAACGCTTACGGCTTTTGCGCTAATCCCAACAATCTCGCCAATCTCGGCATAACTCAAGCCTTCTGCGCGCAGCAGCAGGCAGTAGCGTTCACGCTCATTTAAGCTGGAAAGCGATCGCGCGATGCGCTGGCGCCGGATCATGCCTTCTTCGGAAGAGACGGTGCGGTCATCCCGTTCGCGCATTTGCAGCCAGACGGTGGTCGCACTCTCTTGCCGTTCGCGCCGACGTAGCAAATCAATGGCCAGATTGTGCACCACGCGGTAGAGCCAACTGCGATGATTTTCAATCGCCGCGCTGCGCTGCAACTGGTCGTGATACTTCAGGAATGCGACTTGCACCAGATCTTCGGCTTCGCCCGTACTCCCCACAAACTGGTACGCATAACTCACCAGCGCAGAGCGCATGGCGGCGTACAGTTCAACGAGGGAATCCTCGCTGCGCCGGCCGCGTCGCTGCGCCTGCTGCTCGGTGAAGCTGAGCGCGTCAGCCAATCTGAGTGTGCCTTCCTGACTCATTCTTCTGGCAATACTCTTCTGCAACCATCGGACTGGGGGAGCCAGAACCTCAGCGTGTTTTCAGGGATGGTCGCCGCAGCCCTCTCCAAGAAAGCTGCGCTGCAAAATTCGGATTGTTTTATTTATACCGTATCCAAGTGCATATTTTTCATTCACTTACCGATATTTATTTTTTGGAAGATTGTTAGCAAAGGGCAAAGCTCGACCGTCTCCACTGCTTCTACGACCGGCGGTAGTATGCCAAATCGCCAATGGGGCAGAATCATAATTTTTCTGGTTACTTTTGTTAGCACTCGCGCCCCGCAGCACGTCTTACAGGACAAAGCACGGTGACTCCCGCTGCTGCGCCAGAGATTGACAAAAGCTCAGTCCGGCGCAGCGGCGGATTTTTCTCACCGGCGCACAGTTTTTTGGTCCGAGCTTTGTTTGACAGGTTGGTTTGAGTTTTGTTCGACAGTTTGGTTCCAAGCGGTCGGCTCCGTCTTATGCGACCCGCTTGGTTTCAACGAGTTTACCGGCCGTTGTTCTGACCCACAAAGGCCAGACAATCCGCGTAATCCGAAGGGGCGGGCAGGTACCAGGTCTGGGGAGACATCTGGTGCTTGTCCGCCGCTCCGGTTTTCTTATGCCCGACGGTGCGCCGTCCCCTTATAGGCTTCGGCGACGCGACCTGTTTGTGCCGCCCATCCCGGCGGTCAGAGCTATCTGCGTCAAGCACTGGGCCACGTTCCTGTACCTGTAACTTGACAATCAATTCGCTTGACAATCAGGCGGAATGGCGGCAAACTGCTGTGGTGAGACCGCACGGCCATTCTGCACGTCCGTAGGTGGTTAATGAAGTCAGTCAGTCAGTCAGTCAGTCAGTATGCAACTCTCTGTAGCGATCACCTTGTTTACAACGCTTCTGCTTCCCCACACCCTTTCCGCGCAGTCCAGCCCAAGCTATGATTTGGACACCGGAACCGTGAACAACGTTGGGTCTGGTAATTACCTCACCGTGTTCGGAGTGAAATAGCCATGAAAAAGCATCTCTTGGTGTTGACCCTAACTGTGCTTCTGGCGCAGTATATTCAGTCTCAAGCGCAGAACCCCAGCCAGATTGCCCTGCAGCGCTGGTATCCGGTGAATACTGTCACCAACTTCAGCGTGTTTACGGCAGGCAGCAGCAACAAGATGGCGTTCGACGGCCAGAATATTTGGGTGGCATCTCTGGGTTCCAAGAACAATGTGGCGAAAGTGAGGGCGAACGACGGTGCGTTACTTGGTACGTTCACTACTCGGGACGATCCATTCGCGATCTTGTTTGACG